>CAXQRK010000082.1:0-6922 GCA_964226535.1 Polaribacter sp. | reverse complement strand
TCTTTCCCTACACGACGCTCTTCCGATCTCCGCGCATGATTGTGTAGATAGCCTGTTTGGATCAAATCATCGGTCCATGCATCCATACATTCGAAGCCACTTTGACCGCGAATGGTCGCGCTATATCTTGCATGGTCACCCCATTCATCCAACTGTCGCTTGAGTTCGTTTTGGTAATCATCCCAAATTTTAGGACGCAGGTACAACCAGCCCTTCCAGTAAGTGCGCCAGCACACTTCATCAATAAATTTACTGGCTGCAGCTCGGCCATGGTGCTCCAGCACGCGTGCGACGAGCATCCATTCTGGCAGCAAGCGAGTGCGCACCCAGGGGGATAGTTGAGATACATGTTGTGGATGGTCTGTGCCGGTATCAATATTGCGATTTGCCGCATAGTGCGCACCGGCTTTGGGTATGAATGCCTCCAGTGCGCTGAGCGCAGATTGCTTAAATGGTTTAAACATGATTCGATCTTTACTTA
Source organism: Polaribacter sp. (assembly GCA_964226535.1). Lineage (GTDB taxonomy): Bacteria > Verrucomicrobiota > Verrucomicrobiia > Opitutales > Coraliomargaritaceae > Lentimonas. The sequence goes on along the minus strand of CAXQRK010000082.1, from coordinate 6,441 downwards.
TGACGTGTTACTAATACCTACTTTATATACGAATGTTTCGCCATGACCACCCATTTATCGCACATGAACCCTGCAAAGCGCTTGTTCGCTCCACTCGAAACACATCCCGCTGAAACGCGCACCACGATGGCGCCAACGATTGTCCGCAAATTGTGCGCCCTTGGACTGGAAGTGCTGATCCAATCCGGCGCTGGTATCCAATCGGACTATAGCGATGCAGACTATGCAAGTGCTGGTGCGCAAATAGTGGCTGATGCCGCAAGCGGCTACACTCAAGCCGATATTGTTGCACGAGTGCGCAAACCCTCGCCTCAGGAGCTGACCCAGCTCAAGCCCGGTACACTCCACATTAGCTTCCTGGATCCGTTCAATGAAAAGGACTTAATCGATGACTTGGCCAAGCGTGAGATTGCCGCGATTAGTCTGGAAATGATTCCGCGCAGCACGTTGGCGCAAAAGATGGACGCGCTGTCCTCACAGGCCAATCTGGCCGGCTATGCTGCAGTGACCCTGGCAACTGATCATATGCGTAAGATTGTACCGATGATGATGACTCCTTCCGGCACCATCTCACCGGCACGTTTTTTTATCATCGGTGTGGGGGTCGCAGGTCTGCAAGCCATCGCCACTGCAAAGCGCCTCGGTGCACGGGTGGAAGCCTTTGACACACGACCTGTGGTGGAAGAGCAAGTCAAATCGCTGGGCGCCAAATTTGTGAAAGTCGACCTCGGTGAAACCGGCCAAACCGACCAAGGCTATGCCAAAGCACTCAGCGCCGAGCAACTCGATATACAACGACAGGCAATGGCCAAGGCCTGTGCTCGCGCCGATGTCGTAATCACGACTGCAAAACTATTTGGCCGCCAAGCGCCGCGGATCATCAACCAGGACGTGCTGGATCAGATGCAGCCCGGCAGCATGTTGATTGATCTCGCAGTGGAATCAGGCGGCAATGTTGAAGGCTCCAAAGTCGGCCAGGAGATCGTCACCGACAAGGGCGTACGCATCATTGGTCCGGAAAATCTGGAAGGTTATTATCCAAAAGATGCCACACTGATGCTGGCCTCCAATGTCTACAACCTAATTGAGCACTTCTGGGATGCGGCAAGCAAGGACTTTAAATACAAAGACGAAGATGAAATCCTCAGGGGCTGCCTGCTGACTAAGGATGGAGCAATTGTCCACGAACAATTTATACAGGTCAAACACTAAACCGCCAACCGCACACCCATGGAACTTATACTATTACTCTTTATCTTTGTACTTTCGGCTTTCCTCGGCTTTGAGTTGATCTCGAAAGTGCCCTCACAATTACACACACCGCTGATGTCGGGTTCAAATGCGATCTCAGGCATCACCCTGGTCGGCGCGATTCTTGCGGTCAATACCAGTTCAGATAGGCTATCTATCTGGCTCGGCTGCAGCGCGATCGTGCTCGCTAGCATCAATGTGGTGGGCGGTTATCTGGTGACTGATCGCATGCTCGGCATGTTTAAGCAAAAGAAATAATCGATCTCACATTTCAGTCTTATCAGGGTTTCAGTTTTTCAACCGTTCAGTCTACCACTTTTTCCATGGAACTTTTAGTCAATCTCTGCTACATAGCAGCCGCGATTTTGTTCGTTTTCGGCATTAAAATGCTTGGTAAAGCCGACACTGCCCGGCGCGGCAATTGCATCTCCTCAATGGGTATGGCACTTGCTGTGATCGTCACACTGCTCAATCAAGGTCTCGACTATAAGTGGGTACTGGGTGCGATTGCCATTGGCTCAAGCATTGGGTTCATCGCTGCCAAGCGTGTACAAATGACCGGCATGCCGGAGCTGGTCGCGCTCTTCAATGGCTTTGGTGGACTCGCCTCGCTGCTCGTCGCCTGGGCCGAATACCAACGCGCGTCAGCAGCGATGCACATATCGACCATTGATCAAAGTACGACTACGCTCGCGGCAGTGCCTGGCAGCATCGATACTTTTACCGCCGCAGTGATTGTACTGGCCAGTCTGATCGGCGGCATTACTTTTACCGGCTCACTATATGCATGGGGCAAGCTGTCTGGAAAACTAGGTGGGCGTGCTCTCACATTTGCTGGACAAAAGGCCTGCAATGCGGTGCTCGCACTTGGAATCATTGTGGCCGGCGTCCTGTTCATCCTGACGCCGGCCATCGCATCGGCGTATCCGATGCTGATTGCCGTGATCATATTGGCTTTGTTACTGGGGATTTTTGCGGTGATGCCAATCGGTGGCGGCGACATGCCGGTCGTTATTTCGCTGCTCAATTCCTGTTCCGGCCTGGCGGCCTGTGCGGCCGGCTTCGTGATTGCCAACAATGTATTGATCGTCGCAGGTTGTTTGGTGGGTGCCTCAGGTCTGATCCTGACGATCATTATGTGCAAGGCCATGAACCGCACCCTGGCCAATGTGCTGTTTTCTGGATTTGGTGCCTCCACACACTCTGTGGCCGACCGCAGTGGTGGTGAAATGAAAGCGATATCGATCGAAGATGCGTACTATATTCTCGAAGCTGCCAAGAATGTGATCATCATTCCCGGTTATGGAATGGCGGTTGCCCAAGCCCAGCACGCGGTGAAGGAACTCGGCGAAGTGCTCGAAGCCAACGACTGTGCCGTGCGCTTTGCGATTCATCCGGTGGCGGGTCGTATGCCTGGGCATATGAACGTGCTACTTGCTGAAGCCGATGTGCCCTATGAACAGCTGGTCGAAATGGACGATGTCAATCCAAGTATTGAGATGGTGGATGTTGCAATTGTTATCGGTGCCAACGATGTCGTCAATCCGGCCGCAGCAGATGACCCCGCCAGCCCAATCTACGGTATGCCGATTATTCAAGCACATCGGGCAAGGACCGCATTCTGTCTAAAGCGCGGCAAAGGTGCCGGCTTCTCCGGCCTGCAAAATGGCCTGTTCACCGCTGCCAACACCCGTATGCTTTACGGCGATGCCAAGGCCACCGTAACTGGCCTGGTTGCTCAGTTTAAAGACAATTGATTCCCTGAATCATTTACTGCTACTGCGAGGCACCGGTTAGAAGCGTTTACCCTCAAATGTATGGTTAAGCACCTCTACACATGAACGGCATATTTGCCATCGGCAGGGCACCTTAGAGTCGCGAAATTAGCAATTCCCGCTCAAAAATCATTTCTTTGGGTAGGTGCTCGAATAGTTTCAGAAACAGTTCTTCATGCTGCAGGGTCTGCATCTTTAAGCGATCACGATCGATGTGCATCAACTCCTCAAAGGCCTCTTCGCTCATGTCGAGCCCACGCCAGTCCAGATCCTGATAGCGCGGCATCCAGCCAATTGGAGTTTCTTGAGCGCCAACGCGCCCGGTGGCACGCTCGACGATCCATCGCAAGGGGCGCATGTTTTCGCCAAATCCAGGCCAGAGCCAATTCCCAGCGGCATCCTTACGAAACCAATTCACATTAAAAATACGCGGACTTTCTGTTAAGCTGCGCTGCATCTTGATCCAATGACGAAAATAATCGCCCATATGATAGCCACAGAAGGGCAGCATCGCCATAGGATCACGCCGCAGTGTGCCCATGGTACCTTCGGCGGCGGCAGTCATTTCCGAACCGATGGTGGCACCCAGATAGACCCCATGGCCCCAGTTAAAGGCCTGAGTGACCAGTGGTACATCGCTCATGCGTCGGCCCCCAAACACCATCGCATGAATACGCACCCCTTCCGGCTTTTCCCAGTCGGGGTCGATCACTGGACAATTTGCGGCTGGTGCGGTAAACCGACTATTCGGATGCGCGGCAGCTGTGCCGCTGTCCGGCGTCCAATCCTGCCCCTTCCAATCAATTAAATGAGCCGGCGCGGCAGCGGTCATGCCTTCCCACCAGACATCCCCGTCGTCGGTCAGTGCGACATTGGTAAAGATTGAATCTCGGGCGCAGGACTCCATTGCGCTGGGATTGGTGGTATATGAGGTGCCCGGTGCCACACCGAAGAAACCGGCTTCAGGGTTGATCGCATACAGGCAGCCATCCGGCCCTGGCTTGATCCAGGCGATATCATCCCCCACACAGGTGACCTTGTAGCCAGCCATCTGTTTGGGTGGAATGACCATCGCGAAATTAGTTTTTCCACAGGCACTAGGAAATGCCGCAGTCACATAGGTCTTGCGTCCGTCAGGCTCTTCCACACCAAGGATCAACATATGCTCAGCCAGCCAGCCCTCATCGTGCGCTAAAGTCGAGGCAATGCGCAAGGCCAGGCATTTCTTGCCGAGTAGGGCATTGCCGCCATACCCAGAGCCATAAGAGACGATGGTGCGTTCTTCGGGGAAATGAACGATATGAGTGGCGTCCGGATTGCATGGCCAGGCTACATCTGCGACCCCTTCATCCAGTGGATAACCGACCGAGTGCAGGCATGGCACGAACAAACCGTCATTCCCCAGTACAGCCAGCACCGGATCACCGATGCGTGCCATAATGCGCATATTGACCACCACATAGGGCGAATCGGTAATTTCGACTCCAATCTTTGAAATCGGTCCGCCAATCGGCCCCATACTGAAGGGAATTACATACAGTGTACGGCCGTGCATGCAGCCCTTAAACAGCGCTTTCATCTTACGGCGCATCTTGCGTGGATCTTCCCAGTGATTGGTCGGGCCGGCACCATCTTTGCTTTGTGAACAAATAAAGGTTTTGGATTCGACGCGGGCGACATCGCGTGGATCGGATCGAAACAGATAACTATTGGGGCGCTTCTGCTCGTTGAGCTGCACGCACATCCCTTTTTCTACCATTGCCGCAAACAGGTGATCTGCTTCAGCTTGCGAGCCGTTACACCAATGAACCTCAGTCGGTTCAAACAGAGCGGTCATTTTATCCACCCATTTCAACAGGGCTTTGTGCGTTGTTGGAACACTCTTAATCATTATAAAAAAACTATGTCACATCATTCACATATAGCAAACCAAGAACATCGATAAATTTCACTCTTGAACCAAATGTATCTGTCCCCATCTCTCGAATACGCAATCGATTCAACTTTCGTGTTTCGACCATCCTAACTTTCAGCTTTGCACAGATGCCTCGTCACCGCCATTCTTCAGATCACGACAATTTGGAATTACCATTCGACCCGCCTGCGGACGAATCCAACGCTGTATATGAATCGTCCGCTGGCGAACATTTGGGCAGTGTCGCTTTAAACTCCAGTTCCGGTCATGTGGATGACATGTTTAGCGAGTGGTTCCTCGACTACGCCAGTTATGTAATCCTTGAACGCGCGGTGCCACATGCCAATGATGGCCTGAAGCCGGTGCAGCGCCGGATTTTGCACTCCATGCGTGAGTTGGAAGACGGTCGTTACAACAAGGTGGCCAACATCATTGGCAATACGATGAAGTACCATCCACACGGCGATGCCTCGATTGGCGACGCCATTGTGCAGCTGGGTCAAAAAGAACTATTGATTGATATGCAGGGCAATTGGGGCAACACCCTGACCGGCGACTCGGCTGCGGCTGCTCGTTACATCGAAGCACGCCTGTCGAAATTTGCTCTGGAAGTAGTGTTCAATCCCAAGACCACTCATTGGCTGGCTTCCTACGACGGTCGCAATAAGGAGCCGGAAACACACCCGGTCAAATTTCCTCTGCTGCTAGCGCAAGGTGCCGAAGGCATCGCGGTGGGGCTGTCGTGTAAGATCTTGCCGCACAATTTCAATGAATTAATCGAGGGCTGTATTGCATTCTTACGTAAACAAACTCCAGACATCGCGCCGGACTTCCCCGGCGGCGGCATCGCTGATGTTTCCGAATATAACCATGGCAAACGCGGCGGTCGGGTCAAATGCCGTGCCCGCATCGAAACACGCAAGAAAAACCTGCTCGCAGTGACCGAATTGCCATTTGGCAAAACCACGACCTCGTTGATCGACTCCATCATCGCCGCTAACGAGAAGGGTAAAATTAAGATCCAGCGAGTTGAAGACAATACCGCAGATCAGGTCGAAATCCTGGTTTATCTGCCTACCGGCGTCGATGCTGCAACCGCCGAGCAAGCGCTTTATGCATTCACCGATTGTGAAATCTCGATCTCAAGCAACATCTGCGTGATCGAACATGGTAAACCGCATTTCTACTCCGCACTCGACCTGCTCTACCTCGCGACCGAAAAAACTCGTGAATTATTGCAACTGGAACTGGAGATCCAGCTGGCAGAACTCGAAACCAAATGGCACTTTTCCTCACTTGAAAAAATCTTTATCGAACAGCGCATTTATCGTCGTATCGAACAGGAAGAAACCTGGGAAGCCGTGATCAATACGGTTGATGTCGGCTTGGAACCTTTCAAAAAGTTGCTCAAACGCGCGGTCAGTCGTGACGATATCCTGCGTCTCTTGGAAATCAAAATCAAACGCATTTAGATCGGAAGAGCGTCGTGTAGGGAACGAG
>CAXQRK010000081.1:0-4405 GCA_964226535.1 Polaribacter sp. | reverse complement strand
TCAATGGAATGGATAGTATCTGCGTATAGGGCCTGAGCGATCAGCTCGGCGATATTGAACACCCCATAATTAAAGCGACCAGCCGCGCTCCCTGCAGTCTTGTTGTCATCCGATAGCGGCAAGCGTTGATCCGATGTGAACAGGCCGATCTGATCGTAGGTTTGCTGTTGGCGTAGGGCCGTTCGTAGGATGCCTTGCGTGGGATGTGCTGTCAGCAAGGGGAAATTGGCCTTAGCGGCCTTTTTTGAGCGCAGATATTTAGCATTTAGACTCTTGATAAAGGCGTCAACCGTATCCCGCATAGTGCTGATATTGGAATCAAAATCCAGATTACAATCGCCCAGTAGCAGCAAATTCGGATGATATAATTTATCGGACTGCTTGGCGCGGAGTGCAAGCCACTCGATCAGGGCCATGAATTCCCATTCCCGCTCTCGCTTATTCGTCCCGTACAACAAATGTGCATTCACGACCAGGAATTCATAGGGCGCCGCTCCGTCCACTCCCGGAATTCGGAAAGATACGCAGTGTGGTTGACGGATGAAGGTGAGAAAGCGAGGTAGCACCAAAGCAGGCTTTGACTTAGCTCTTTTGCCCATCGCACGCCTCAGTTCGGCGTCACGCTCCCAGCTACCAAATTTTCTTGAATGATCATCCCAGGCCAAGCCATATGCAGTTCGGTTAGCATATAGCGTATGGGCGATTTCAGATCGATCATATGTAATATCGCTGGCCAGCGCCGTTCTGTTGACGCGTTTCCAATTGAAAATATAGCCCAGGCGCTCAGCATTTCCACGTCTGCCGGGTGTGGCACCGGTTATATCCGAAACCACCATGCCAAATTCATCTCCAAGTAATTCGAGCAGATGCTCAAAGCCGGAGAGGTCATCCATGATCTCCTGTATCGCAATTAGATCAAAGTTTGCGATAACATCACGCAGGAATTGCCAACTCTGTGCTGAACGTTTGGCAACGGCACCCAATTTTCGAATATTAAAGGTGCCGATAACGATTGAGTCGGAGCGCCGCTCGGGCAAGCCAAACTCAAGGCCTGATTGACGAAACAAGGCATTAATCTTTTGCCATTCAGATACCGTAAATTGTGCAGCCATACTTTGATTGAACGGTTAGCGGTTAAAAATTATCGCTAAACACAACTGCTTGATAATCGAGCTGTCCCGCGCGCGCATTGGCCGCTCGAACGGCCTTGCCGACGGGCAATAGTAAGCCGATCACATGATGATCCGGGAGGTGAATGATTTCGGCGACTTTCACTGGATCAAAGCCGATCATGGGACAGGAGTCATAGCCCATTGACTTTGCGCCGAGCATCAGTGTCTGTGCAGCGATGCCGATTGAGCGCATGGCTTCATCGCGCTGCAGCCCTAGCTTATCTTTGTAGAAGGGTTCAATCATCGGCACTAACCGTTCTTGTACCGCCTGCGGCGCGTTGACCCAGTAGCGGGCGCCGTCTTCGTAAGCATGCAGGTCGGCACAAAGTACGATCAGAATCGAAGCCTCGGTGACTTGCGCTTGATTCCATGCGGCAGCTTGGATCGCGGCTCGTTTATTGGAGTCACTCACCACGACGAAGCGCCAGTTTTGCATATTGAAGGAGGTGGGTGAGAGCAGTGCCAGCTCCAGCAATTGCTGAATTTCGGCCTCGGTCATGATATGCTCGGGGTCGAAATGTTTAACCGCACGGCGTTGATGTATCGCAGCAATTGTATCCATATGGTACAAGCTTGGTCGAATTTTTGACAAGAATCAAGCACCTGGGCAGGAAAAGTCCGTAAATAATTATCACATGGTGTAAGGTGCATCGATCAAACACGTTTTTTCAGTTTATGTCATCCACTATAGTATGGTTTCGTAATGATCTGCGTCTCGCGGATAATGCCGCCCTCGCCGCCGCGATTCAGTGTAGAGAGCCAATCATACCAGTATTTATTTGGTCACCACAAGAGGCCGGCGAATGGTCCCCGGGGGGTGCTGCAAAGTGGTGGCTACATCAGGCTTTGAAAAGCCTGGCTGCGGACTTGGCGGCTAGAAATATACCCTTAATTATACGTACAGGAGCGAGTCTTCAAGTGCTGCGTGAACTGATCGAAGCCAGCGGTGCTGTTCGCATATTTTGGAATCGTCGTTATGAAGGGCCCCAACGTGCGGTAGACGCGACAGTCAAGCGTGCGTTGCGCGAGCAGGGTATTGAAGTACAGAGCTTTAACAGTGCCCTGTTGAATGAGCCACATACCGTGGCTACTGGCGGTGGACAGCCGTATAAGGTGTATACGCCATACTGGAAAAAAGTGAAGGATCGTGCGATTGAGGCACCGATTGAGCCCCGTCTGGAAGCGATGCAAAGTCCCGCTGTTTGGCCGCATTCAATCGCACTGGAGCATCTAGAACTCATGCCGCAAGTTAATTGGCATGTTGGCCTGGAGGCTGCTTGGGAGGTCAGTGAAGCTGCCGCGCAGCGGCGACTGGCTGGCTTCCTAAAAGGGGCGGTGAATGCCTATCATGTGGATCGAGATCGACCGGATTACGCGGGCACCTCGTGCCTGGCGCCTTATTTGCGCTGGGGGCAGATTGGGCCGCGACAAATTGTTGCGGCCCTGCGTAAGCACTGCGATTTGAGCGCAGCGGGGCCGGAAGTATACCTGAAAGAGATTTATTGGCGCGAATTTGCCTACCATGTATTGTATCACTTTCCGCACACGCCAGATCAGCCTTTACGTGCAGAGTATGCCGATTTCCCGTGGCAGAATGATACTGTAATGCTGCAGGCTTGGCAGCAGGGGCGCACTGGCTATCCAATTGTGGATGCCGGAATGCGACAATTATGGCAGACCGGTTGGATGCACAATCGAGTACGTATGATTGTATCGTCCTTGCTGGTAAAGCATCTGTTGCAGGATTGGCAAGCCGGTGCGCGTTGGTTTTGGGACACCTTGGTTGATGCGGACCTTGCCAGTAACACCTTGGGCTGGCAGTGGAGCGGCGGCTGCGGGGCGGACGCCGCACCGTATTTCCGTGTATTTAATCCGATTCTACAGGGGCAAAAATTTGATCCAGACGGCAGTTATGTGAAACGCTATGTGCCTGAATTGCAAAATTTACCGCGTGCCTACATGCATGAACCGTGGCAAGCTCCGCGAGCAGTCATACACTCTTCCGGTGCGGATGCCTACCCCTCGCCCATTATCGAACATCAAGCCGGGCGGGCACGTGCACTGGCCGCATTGGCAAGCTTTAAAAAATGACTAAAGATAGGAATACGGTACTTGTTTCAGGGGCAAGTGGCCTCGTTGGGAGTGCGCTTTGCCAGGCGCTGAAAGCGAAGGGCTATGGCGTAAAGCGTCTGTCCCGAACGGTTGTTGACGGTGCAGATGTGTGTTGGGATGTTGAGGCCGGCAGCATCGATGCAGATGCCATGCAGGGCGTCGCTACAGTGGTGCATCTGGCCGGAGAACCCGTGGCGCAACGCTGGACTGTGGCACGCAAAGCCCAGATTATGCAGAGCCGGGTAAAGGGCGCCCAGCTACTGATCGGTGCAATGCTGGAGCAGCCCACCCCACCAGATTATATCAGTGCCTCGGGGATTCATTTTTACGGCGCTCAGTGCGCTGCTGAAACCAACGAAGCTTCGCCCAGCGGTGCGGGGTTTCTCGCTGAGGTGTGCCGCGAATGGGAAGCTGCTGCACAGCCATTGAGAGAGGTCGGTGTACGGACGGTCTTTATGCGCATGGGCCTGGTTTTGAGTGCCCATGGAGGTGCGCTGTCCAGAATGCTGCCGGCATTCAGGCTGGGCTTGGGCGGGCGCATCGGATCCGGACAGCAACGGATGAGTTGGGTGAGTTTGTCAGATTTAGTGAATATGATACTGTTGGCCATTGAAGATAAACGCTTACACGGGCCAGTCAACGCTGTGTCGCCGCAAGTCGTAACGAATGCGGCATTCACCCGTACATTGGGAACACTGCTGCGGCGCCCGACGATATTACCGATGCCGGCTTGCATTGTTCAGATACTGTTTGGCGCGATGGGGCAAGAGACGCTGTGTTCGGATATTGCTGCCGTGCCACAAGCTTTGCACGATGTCGATTTTGCGTGGACGCACCGCGATCTTCATGCTTGTTTGAGAGCATGTATTGAACAGAGGGTCAAATGAATATGACAAACAAACAAATATTAATTGCCATTCCCGCCCGTTATGCGTCTGAGCGTTTGCCCGGCAAACCATTGATCAAGTTAAGGGGCAAGGAAATGTTGCTGAGGGTATTTGAGAATGCCACCAAGGTCGCAAATAAATACCCAGCAGGAATGGTGAGCATCGCAGTCGGCACGGAAGATCAGCGTATCGTGGATTTTTGCGAACAACATCAGATCACGGTGTTTCTGACTA
>CAXQRK010000080.1:0-2302 GCA_964226535.1 Polaribacter sp. | reverse complement strand
AAGCAGATTTTGTTGCGCAATGGGCTGCGCTCGCTGAAAAACCGGTGATTCGCGAAGGACTGATAATTGAATAATTATTTAGTTTCGTTCTCAGTCATAATCGGTTAATTCGTGCAAAATGATGAATCTTATTGAACAAATTGAGGCCGCTGGTGCGGCCGGTCGCCTACTGGACAGCGCCGTGGTGAATTTAACTAAGTGGGCTGCTGCTGACTTTCTGCCGGCATGGGCTAGCGCTAGCATAAGTGAACTAGTTGAACGGGGCGAGTGGGATGAATTAAATGATCGATTCTATCGGGATCTGGCTTTTGGCACCGGTGGTATTCGGGGGCGGACTATTGCTCGTGTTGCTGCTGCGGCGGAAACCGGCACTCTTTCTGCGACCGGTTCCCCTGAACATGCTGCGGTGGGCTCTAATGTACTGAATGATTTTAATTTGGTGCGTGCCACCATCGGCCTGTTTCGCTATGCGCAACAGCACTTACAAGGGCGAGGCAGCTATGATGTGCCACGCTTGGTGGTCGCCTACGACGTGCGTCATTTTTCACGTCATTTTTGTGAGCTTACCGCATCTACCTGGTGTAAACTTGGTGGTCAGGCGCTCATTTTTGATGGCCCGCGCTCGACGCCGCAACTAAGTTTTACAGTGCGCCGTCAACAAGCGACCTGTGGCGTGGTCATTACTGCCAGCCATAATCCGCCGCACGATAATGGATTTAAGGTCTATTTTGATGATGGCGCACAAGTGGTATCTCCGCATGCCGAAGAGATTGTTGATTTGGTCAATCAGGTGGAACTAGCGGAAGTCTCGGCTTTTCTAGAGATTGATTTGAACCCGGTAATTATCTTGGAGCAAGCCGATGACCGTGCTTATCAGGAATTGCTCAAGGAGATTGTGATTGATCGTGAGGTGCTGATCGAGCAAGCGCCGCGCATGGTCTTTTCTGCCATTCATGGCACCGGTGCGATCAGTTCGCTGCCGGCATTACAAGCGCTTGGTGTAGACGTGGTCGAGGTGCCCGAGCAAATGCGGCCGGATCCACGTTTTCCAACGGTTAAATCGCCCAACCCGGAGAATGCCGAAGCGCTGGCGCTAGGCATTGCGAAGGCCAATGCAGTGGGTGCCGATGTCGTGCTGGCCACCGATCCAGATGCAGACCGCATGGGGGTCGCCGTACGCGATCGCAGTGGTAACATGGTGCTGCTCAGCGGCAATCAAATTGGCACAGTGCTCGCAGAGTATCGTATTGCGGTGCTCAAGGATGCCGAGATCATTCCTCAAGAGGGCGCTGATAATGCCGTGTTGATCAAGACCTTCGTGACCAGCCCGATGCAGGAGGCCGTCGCCCACTCACATGGCCTCAAGACAATCAATACCTTGACTGGCTTTAAATGGATCGGTGCTAAGCTTGCCGGCTACGAAGCACAGATGAAAGCGGGTCTGCGTCAAGAAGAGGGCATGGTAGTGGATTATGATGCATGTGACCTCTGGACGCGTGCGGAGCTGTTGCTCGATTATTCCAGCTATTTCGTATTTGGTGGTGAAGAAAGTTATGGTTATCTGGCGAGCGATACCGTGCGTGACAAAGATGCCAACGCCGCAGTGCTGATGTTCTGTGAGCTTGCCGCTTATTTGAAAGCACAGGACATGACCTTTCCGGAATTCCTTGATTCCTTGTATTTGCAACATGGATACTACGAAGAGCAGACCTTTAGTCTCTACTACGAAGGTGCTGCCGGCAGTCGGAAGATTCAGAAGATTCTCGAATCGTATCGTCAGGATGCGCCAAAAGCATTCGGTGACTTTCGTGTTGCCGGACTGACCGACTTTGGTAAGGATGAAATTGTTGATGCCGATGGTGAAAAGATTCCACCGGAAAATTTCTATTTTCTTGAACTGAGCAACGGGTACAGTTTTGCGGTTCGAGGCTCCGGCACTGAGCCGAAAATTAAATTTTATGTATTTGGTCGCAGTAATGTGCTAAATGCTGAGGATTTGCCTGATGTTAAAGTTCAGGCAGCTGAAGTGATGCAGGATCTCATCGCTCTGATTGAAGCTGATGCACGCTTGCGTGCCGAAGCATAAATCTTCTTATTGCCAGCAGCCCGATCTTTGGCCATTTTTGGAGCTTTTGCGCATTTTCAGTGTCCCTTGTCATTTGGAATTAACGCGCATTTTTATTTAATCACTGTACAGTCATCTGGTCTCATGATCTCCGCCATTCTTAAGAAAAGATCGGAAGAGCACACGTCTGAACTCCAGTCACGATCGTTAATCTCGTATGCCGTCTTCTGCTTGAAA
>CAXQRK010000079.1:0-15315 GCA_964226535.1 Polaribacter sp. | reverse complement strand
CACTTTTGTAATGGTTTATTCAGTTTTTTAGTATGAGACTTATAGTTTGGATTATCCTTCCATCGGTACTTTTGCTTTTTTTGAGTGCGTGTGCAGCTCTTGATAAAGGTTTATCTCAACAGGTGGTTATTCTTTCTTTCCCGGCCGAGGCCAGTGTGTATATTAATGAAACAGCTGCCGGAGTGACTCCTTTGGTGGTTGATCTGCCGCGCAAGGTTAATCACGAGATCCGTCTTGAAAAGGCAGGTTTTAATTCTGCGGTTAAGTATATCACTCCCGTACCGAATCATCGTAGTCAAAATTTTATTCGTTTTGGATTGTCGCGGGATTTTGGATACTATCACGATCTCGAGCCGGGAGTCGTTGAGGCTCAGCTGGTGAGCGATTTGGTGCCATACTCAGCAGGTGCGGATCCTTTCGAGCGGATGGCTCAACAAGCGCTTGAAGCAGATCGTCGGCTTGAGTTAGGTCTAATCACCCCGTTGGAACATAAGTATATTATCGAACAGATTATTGAATTCTTCGAGTCCAAAAGTTGACTTGAGTGATTATTTTGTGTTTATATCCGCATAATGAGTAACTTACCGGCTGATTTTCTTTACACGAAAGATCACGAGTGGATTCGCGCACACGATGATGGTACTGCCACGATTGGAATTACAGAATACGCCCAGCAAAGTTTGGGAGACATCACATTTGTCGAGTTCCCAGAGATCGCGGTGAGCTTTGAAATCGGTGATGTCTTCGGTGTGATCGAGTCGGTTAAAGCCGCCTCTGATTTGTATATGCCCGTGAGCGGTGAAATCATCGCAATCAATGAGGCGGTGGATGCAAATCCGGAATTGGTGAATCAAGCAGCCTTCACTGAAGGTTGGTTATTAAAAATTCGCCTGATCGATGATTCGCAAATAGCCAATTTGATGACATGGCAAGAGTATGCCAAACGAATCTAGCCTGAAGATTGACTGCATGATGTGATTGGCAGTCGATTGAATCAATTTTTTCCAGACAGAATGGTCTCGTTTAGCTTCAGCAATGTTCCATGGCAGACAAATTAGAAACCTTCCTGTATTAGACAGTGCGTATGAAATTACAGCGCGTAGCAATGACGATGCTGATCGTCTTTTTGACTTTTTATTTGCTCTATCTCGGGCAGACTTTGTTACTGCCTTTGGTGATTGCCGGAGCGGTCGCTTATTTAATCAATATTTTGGCACATACGATTTGTATGTTACGTATCGGAGGTGTTGCGCTGCCTCGACCCATTGCCATGATGGTTGCGATTGCAGTGATTCTGGCTTCAGTGAGCCTTGTGATACAGTTGATTACAGTGAATATCGCCAGCGTGATTAAGGTGGCACCACTGTATCAACAGAATCTAGAGAATTTGATTTACAAAGGCTACGGGCTATTTGGAGTTGAAGAGGCGCCGAATATTCAGGAAATTTTTGCGCAATTGGACTTTCGAAGTTATTTACAAAATATCGGCGGGACAGTGCGGTCGTTGGTAAGCCGCACGGGGATCATTATCATTTATTTAATCTTTCTCTTACTGGAGCAACGTACCTTTGCTGCCAAAATTCGAGAACTGGTCCGGCATCCGGACCGTTTGGAGGACGTTTTTGGTTTGATCGAAAAAATTCGTTCGGATATTCGTTCTTATATTGGGATTAAGGTACTGACCAGTGCTGCCACGGGACTATTAAGTTATGTTGTATTGAATCTGGTGGGCGTTGATTTTGCGAGTTTTTGGGCAGTGCTGATCTTTTTTCTTAATTTCATTCCAACGGTTGGTTCAATTATCGCGACTGCGTTCCCGTCAATATTAGCTTTGGTACAATTTGATACCTTGGGCCCTTTTATCATTACGGCATCTGTTCTTAGCGCGCTTCAATTTAGTATTGGTAGCCTGCTGGAACCTCGCTTAATGGGCAATCGCTTGAATTTGAGTCCCATCGTGATCTTACTGTCGCTCGGTTTATGGGGCTCTATCTGGGGGATTCCAGGAATGTTTTTGTGTGTGCCCATTACTGTGATCATTGTGATTATCTTTTCATATTTCCCGGAGACCCGTGCGGCAGCAGTATTACTGTCGGGCACCGGTGAATTGAGTGTTGGACCGCGGCGTGGAGTTACTGTAACAAAGCAAAAAACATAAGGTATTCGCCTGTTAACACTGCTTAAATTGTATGCAAGAAGCCAAAAATACTGCACGTGCGATTGTCCATATTGGCTATGATGGTCGAGTCCATAAGACCTTTAAAGGGCCGCAGGCTCGTGAGCGCTATGAGAATGAGGTGCGCGTGTTGGATTTTTTGCAGCGACATGGTTGTAGCTTTGTACCCCGGATTCTGGAGCAGAATGATGACACACTGTATTTGGTGATGAGTAGTTGCGGTGCACGTGTCGATCATATCAGTTCAGATAAGCAAAAGCGAATTTTTGCAGAACTGGAGCAATATGGCGTACGTCATGACGATGCAGAGTTGCGTAATATTACTTATGATGCGAGACTGGGACGGTTTTGTGTGATCGATTTTGAATTTGCCACAATTCTTTTGCCCGGTTACCCGCCGCCGCCAGAGTTAAAGTCAAATCCGAATCTGGATGCATACAGCACTGCTGCAAGCGATTGAGATGGAGAGTGTGCATACAGATGCGGCCAATTCGATTGTCTGGTCTGGGCAAACCGATGTGGGACGGTTTCGCGACAACAACGAAGATGCCTTCCTGGCATTGGCACTGGATGGAGAGGGCGTGCAACGTTTGGGTAAATATGGAGAAGCTGTGCTGCAGGCTCACGATTTCATTTTTGCGGTGAGTGATGGCATGGGGGGAGCAAATGCGGGTGAGTTTGCCAGTCGCATTGCAGTGGATCAGATTACGCGTCTGTTGCCACAGAGTTTTCATCGTGCGGCATCCGGCATGGAGATTGGATTTCAGGATCTATTGCATGAATTATTTGCGCAAATTCATGCTGAAGTGGTGCATCTGGGGTTTTGTTATGAAGAGTTAAATGGTATGGGGGCAACCTTGAGCTTATGTTGGGTGCGTCCGGACTGGCTTTATTTTGTACATGTTGGCGATAGTCGGATTTATCATTTACCCAAGCAGGCGGGGATCAACCAAGTCAGCCACGATCATACACATGTGGGATGGCTCTATCGACAAGGCCAACTGACCGAACATCAGGCCCGCGGACATGCCGGGCGTAACGCGCTACAGCAGGTGCTGGGAGGCAAGAACCAGAATCTCAATCCCCAGTTTGGTGCCATTGCTTACGAGCCGGGCGATCGTTTTTTAATTTGTTCAGATGGTCTAGTCGAAGGCTTGTTTAATCGCGGCATGGAGCGGATCATTCGCAACTCCACATCTTCTCTTCAGGGCACGCCGGCGGAGCGGTTGGTTGCCGAGGCGGTGCAGGCCGATGGTCGAGATAATACAACTGCGGTGGTATTTAAGATTTGCTGAGCCGAGCTAGCGCAGGGTTTAATCTGCAGAACTTCTAGCGTACAATTGACGCACTATTCTGCAAGCCATTATCTAGGTCGGTCGGTTTCACTGCGCTGCCCTCACAAATATTTTTTGACTTTTGATTCAAAGTATCGTATCATTTTATACTTGTTGCAGTAGTGAACAAACACTCAACACACCATTCAACCTAAAACTAAAGGTATCATTATGCCACATTATGCACAAGGAACCAACGGATGGACTAAGTTAAATGCGTATCAGGCACTGTGGGATCCCAAAATTGATCTTGGCAAATTCTATTTTACGGATTTCAGGGGCAATCGAGCAGAAACTCCCTACATGACTGCTGATAATTTTGCCCGGGTGATTGATATCCTCCGCAATGAAAAACCTGTCTATGGGAATGCCAGTACTGGCTCGGTCACTACTCAAGGAGAAAGTGTCGGAGAAGAGGAAAGCTAGAGAACAAGTGGTCTTCGTCGTTATAATTGACCTGAAGCGGCGAAACAGAGGCGCAAGCAGGGGCATGTCGTTATGATTAGGCGGTGAAACAATAACGAAATGCTCCCTGCCGTATGTTACAGTTAAGCCGCTGCTAGCGAGTCGCGGGGTGCACAGGTCCAACGGCAATGGCCAGCGTGGGCCAGGATGTCGATGTTCGTTCGTTTGAGCCTTACTTGCCGGCGGTGTAAGAAATTTTGTGTAAAGCCTAAGGTGAACATTGCTGGCTGTAAGGACGACCAGAGTTCAATGCATGCTGTATTTTTTCAGATTGTGGGTTGAAAAAAGTTGCTTTTGCGCTGTTTTATCCTGCGATGTGTGGGATTCGTGCAAGTGGTTGTGGTTATGTGACTCTTGGATTATCGGCAATAAACTTTTATTGATGTTATGGCAAAAGATTGGCTTGAAGGTATTGAAGACGCTTATGACGTGGTCGTGGTTGGCTCTGGTTTGGGTGGATTGACTGCTGCGAACTATCTCGCAAAAAACGGTCATACCGTTTTGTTATTGGAACATCATTACCAGTTTGGTGGTCTTGCTACATGGTTTAAGCGGCCCGGAGGACACATTTTTGATATTTCCTTGCACGGCTTTCCATATGGCATGGTGAAATCCTGCCGCAAGTATTGGACCAAGGAGATTGCGGATTCAATTCACCAACTCAAAGACGTACGCTTTATCAATCCGCAGATGAATGTATGGACTACTTTTGAGCGTCAAGATTTTACCAATATTCTGGTCGATGACTTTAACGTCGAGCGTGCCAAGGTTGAAGACTTCTATGATCATCTGCGGGCAATGAACTTCTATGATGACACTACCCAGACGACCGGTGAGATGTTTGAAGCTTTTTTTCCGGGGCGCACGGATGTGCACCGTCTGCTGATGGAGCCGATCTCTTACGCCAACGGTTCGCACTTGGATGATCCCGCAATCACTTATGGCATCGTTTTCTCGAATTTTATGAGCAAAGGTGTCTTCACATTTCAGGGGGGGACGGATACTTTGATTCAAAAAATGGTTGCAGAGTTGAAAAACAATGGTGCGGAGGTCCGTAAATGCGCGCAGGTGGAGGGAATCGATGTGGCGGATGGAAAAGTCGTCGCGGTGCGTGCGCAGAGCCAAAATAGCGGCGGCACCACATTCGCAACACGTCGTATTCGCTGCAAGGCGGTGCTCTCCAATGCAAACCTACGCAATACGATTGAACAGCTGGTCGGCACCGATCAATTTTCCGATGAGTTTGTCCAGCAAGCTAAAGCGGTGCGTAACAATACCAGTTCCTGCCAAGTTTACATGGGCATTAAAAAAGGTGAAACCATTCCAAATATCGGGGACCTGATCTTCACCTCTGGTGCACCCGAGTATACGATCGACGAATTGACTTCAATCCACACAAGCAGCCATACGTTTTCAGTGTACTATCCAGAAACCCGTCCACATTTGCAGAATCCGCGCTACACCGTAGTCGCTTCGCTCAATGCTCGATGGGACGAGTGGGACGCACTCTCCGACCAAGCATACGAAGCTGAAAAAGCACGCATTTGTGAAGAGTGTGTGGCGAGCCTCGAAACCTTTATTCCGGATGTGCGCGACAAGATCGATCACATTGAAGCGGCGACCCCGCGAACAGTAAATCACTATACCAAATCAATGCAAGGCACCTCCTTTGGCACCAAATTTGAAGGGTTGAAGGTCTCGATGGAACTCCCCAATCAAATTGCAGGCCTTTACCATGCCGGGTCGGTCGGGATTATTATGTCTGGTTGGCTGGGCACGATGAATTACGGTGTGATCACTGCAAATAAAATTGATAAGCAACTGTTTGACTGGGCCAAAGTGTAGTCGATGTGATCAAGATAAAGTTCGCAAGCTGCCAGCTCCCATGCCCGGCGGCAGTGCGGCCTACAAATCAGCTTGTGATTCGAACTGGCTGACGCTTTGCGCCCCAGTTGCCGCACGGGCCTGCAAAAATACCGGCGCACCCTGCGCCACAAAACCGGCACTTCCCGTCATCGGTCAGATTATATTCGCGAATTACATACCATTCCCGCTCAATCATTGTCTGGCCGCAATTCGGACAAAGGGTGCTGCCTCCTTGGGTATCATGAACATTGCCCGTATAGGCATACCGCACACCGTTATGCAGTGCGATTTCGCGTGCACGTGTCAAGCTGTACGGCGCAGTGGCAGGTCGGTCACGCATTTTCCAGTCTGGGTGAAACGCGGTAAAATGCATGGGTACTTCCGGGCCCAGGTGCTCCACCACCCATTGAGTCATCGCGTCAATCTCCTCAGGCGAATCATTTAATTCAGGAATCAATAAGGTCGTTAACTCCATCCACACCTTGGTCTGTTGGTGAATGTAGAGGATCGTCTCTAAAATCGGTTCGATATGTGAGCCTGTTACCCTCCAATAAAAGTCCTCCGTGAATGCCTTTAAATCGATATTAACCGCGTCCATATGTCGATAGAATTCTTGGCGAGGAGCCTCACACATGTAGCCTGCCGACACCGCGACCGTTTGGATGCCGCGATCATGACAGGCCGCAGCCACATCAATGGCATATTCACAAAAGATCACTGGATCATTATAGGTAAATGCTACGCTGCGGCAATTCATCGCATCTGCGGTCGCAGCGATGGCTGCGGGACTGGCTTGATCGCACAGCCTGTGGTCCTCTCGTGATTTGCTAATATCCCAATTTTGACAGAATTTGCAGGCCAGATTACAACCGGCAGTGCCAAATGAAAGGACCGGTGTTCCGGGCAGGAAGTGGTTGAGTGGCTTTTTTTCGATCGGATCAATGCAAAAGCCACTGGATCGTCCATAAGTGGTCAACACCATCTGGTTGCCTGTCCGTTTACGCACAAAGCACATGCCACGCTGACCGTCCTTGAGCTTGCAAAGGCGTGGACACAGTTCACAGCAAATGCGCCCATCCGTTCGCATGTGCCAATATTTTGCGGGATAGTGTTCTGGATGGATTGGACCACTCATGATTGAACTATAAACCCGATTCAATTCAAGGTCAATCAGGCCGAGTTGCTTGCCAAGTGCAGCACTTTTGTCGTATAGTAAGGGTTAATGAAACTCGGCACGTTCAGGGAACCGGCAGTTGCCGGCAGCTTCTACCCATGCCACTCCGGTCGGCTCAAGCAGCAGGTTGAGGGCTTTATTGAAAGCGCCCGTCCCAGCCAACCGGCAAGGATGCCCAGGGCAATTATTGCACCGCATGCGGGATATATTTACTCTGGAGCAATTGCCGGATCGGCGTATCGAAGTGTGCGGCAGCGAGATTCGTCCACCCGGCGCGTAATGCTGCTTGGCCCTTCACACTATCTGTCCTTTGCCGGATTGGCGTTGAGCCATCATGCTGTATTTCGTACGCCCCTGGGGGACGTACCAGTTGATACCGCTGCAATCGACCGGCTCCAAGCACTGCCTCAAGTGCAGTTTCTTGAAGCCGCGCATGCACTGGAGCACTGCCTGGAAACGCAGCTGCCCTTTCTTCAATGTACACTGGACGATGTTTCAATCATCCCTGTGGTGGTCGGTTCAGCCAGTCCTGAGACAGTTGCGGAGGTATTGGGCCACGTTTGGGATGCGCATACCCTGGTGGTGGTCAGTTCGGATCTGAGCCACTACTTAAATGATGCTGATGCACGTATTCGGGATGAACAGACTTGTCGCAAAATAGAACGTTTGGACCACATGCATCTTGCCCCGGAAGAGGCCTGTGGTGCCCGTGCGATTGCAGGATTATTGAAACAAGCGATTCGCTGCCAACTATCCGTCAATACACTCGACCTGCGTAATTCTGGGGACACCGCAGGTGGAAAAGACCGCGTCGTGGGCTATGGTGCCTGGCGCTTTGATTGAGGAGCTTTGCCATGAGTGAGCCCATCGCGCAGGAATATACTCTACCCGAACAGCAACAACTGCTGCAACTGGCACGGGCAGCCGTCACCCACCACTTGCAGCAGGGCACCGATCTGCACGTTGCAAGCGACGATTTTGCGCCGCACTTGCAGGAATTTCGGGCTTGTTTTGTGAGCCTTACCGATAAGACCCGATTGCGGGGTTGCATCGGTGGCCTCCAGGCCACACAGCCCTTGGTGCAGGCAGTCGCTTTGAATGCCTGCAATGCCGCATTTCGCGACTGTCGCTTTGCCCCGGTTAAAGCGCAGGAATTCGCCCGATTAACAATCCACATCGCTGTGCTCAACCCGATGGAGCCAATGGCATGTACCAGTCGGGAAGATTTGCTGTGTCAACTGCGCCCCGGTGTGGATGGTCTTTTCATTGAAGAGGGTTGCAAACGTGGCACTTTTCTGCCGGCTGTGTGGGAGTCCTTGCCCAATCGGCAAGAGTTCCTCCAACAGCTGCTGCTGAAAGCTGCCCTGCCGCCCGATTACTGGTCTGATGGATTACAGATCCATCGCTACACTTGCAGCAGCTTCGCAGAGTGAACTGGCTCGTCTGGCTTCTGCACGACCCAAAAACGGCAGTTATCCGAAAATTCTTCGACCGCTGCCGGCTCCTGTGTGAGTTGAGCACGCATCAGTGTGACTTCGATTCGGAAGCCGACGCGTTTGAACAGTGCCTCCATTTCCTGCATCGAGGGCACATGCATGAAGTGAATCCCGTCAGGGGTGGATTCTGTGCGGTCGCCAAAATCATCCAGGTCGGCAGAGTGTTCATGCTGCTGCCATTGATGCGTCTCTTGGATCCAAAAATCCTGGTCTGGTGATTGAGCGCGATCATGTGTGGTCAAGACAAACCAGGCACCGGGTCGAATGACTCGAAAAATTTCACTCAGCGCCTGCTCCCGCCGCGCTGCCTGCGGGATCTGCATCAGTCCGTTAAACCCGAAAATGGCACCATCAAACACATTGTCTTCAAACTCCAGATCCGTCGCATCGCACACCCGTAGTGGTAGGTTATATTCCAGCAGTTTGGATAAGTGCCGGGCCCGCCGAATCATTTCATGTGAATAATCGGTCGCCAGGATGTGGGCATATCCGAGTTCATGCAGACCGAATGCAATACGCCCGGCTCCACAGCCAAGTTCCAACAGCGAATCATTCGGCTTGAATACGCGGGTCAAAATCATCTCTTCCGAGCGCCAAAGGCCCACATTTGCCGCTGCCTGTGCGTAATGATCCACCACCGATTCAGTGGCAAAATAGTTAAGTACCGTTGCCTGATCCATCCGTACAGCAAACCGTGCTCGCCACCTGTTTGGCAACTCTTATCATCTGTGTTTGCAACATCGTTCAAACGAAAGTTAGGTTTAAAGTTGGACTTTCGGCTTAATATCCGCTGACTCATTCGTTTTATTATGAGAATCGCACTTTATCCGGGCTCGTTTGATCCGATTACCAATGGTCACCTAGATGTGATCAACCGTGCTCGGCACATTTTTGACAAGGTAGTTATTGCGGTAGCACGCAATCCGGAGAAGGTGCCTTTGTTCAGTGTCGAAGAGCGGGTTGAGTTGATCCGAACCAATGTTCAACAGCGCCCCAATATTGAGGTCCGCGCCTTTGATGGCTTAATCGTCGACCTCGCCGCGCAACTCAATGCAGTGGCATTGATCCGTGGCCTGCGTGCGGTGTCTGACTTTGAGCACGAATTTCAAATGGCACAAATGAATCGTCATTTAGATGAAACGGTGGAAACGATCTTCCTGATGCCAAATGAACGCTACTTTTTCACCAGTTCAAGCTTGGTCAAGCAGGTCTTTAAATTCACCGCCCGCGAGAAGCATTTAATGCCTGCCAATGTGCATGCGGCACTGTGCTCGAAACTCGGCCACCATCATTGACATGGCCGTGCCGACCACATCCGCAACCGATCCTGCCACTGCCAAGCGCACCCTCGGGATTGTATTCCTGACCTTGTTTCTCGATCTGGTTGGATTTTCGATTATTTTTCCACTGTTTCCGGCAATGCTTGATTACTACCTGCCGCACGGTACTGCGGACGGCAGTTTATTGGGACGATTGATTGCGCCCCTGTCGGCCTGGGCCGAATCCAGTGGCGCAGCAGATCCGCGTTTGATGACCGCTGTGCTGTTTGGTGGCATTCTCGGTTCACTCTATTCGGTGCTGCAATTTATCTGTGCGCCGCTGTGGGGTGCCTATTCGGATCGGGTCGGTCGGCGTAAAGTGCTGCTGATTACCATTGCCGGCCTCGCACTCAGCTATGCGGCATGGTTTTTCGCGGCATCCTTTTGGCTGCTGGTGTTGGCGCGGATATTGGGTGGTGCGATGGGCGGCAATCTGTCGGTGGCAACGGCGGCTGTGGCGGATAGCACCACACGTGAAAAACGCTCCAGTGGATTGGCCATCATTGGCATCGCATTTGGACTGGGCTTCATTGTTGGTCCCGGAGTCGGTGGCGTATGCGCCCAACTCAACCTACTCGAGCAATATCCGGCGCTGGAATCAGTCGGGGTCAACCCGTTCTCGGTGCCAGCACTGGTGAGTCTTATACTCGCGCTGCTCAACCTCGGCTGGGTGGCTGCTCGCTTTAAAGAAACACTTCCGGCTGAAAAACGTGGTCGGGCCGACAAAGCACCCAGCATCGCAGTGCTAGGTATGTTTAAGAGCCCGCGCCCGCAAGTACTGCGAACCAATCTGGTGTATCTAATTTATATGCTGGCATTCAGCGGCATGGAGTTTACCCTTACCTTTTTGGCGGTTGAGCGCTTCCAATTTTCACCAGCTCAAAATGGTGGCATGTTTGTGTTTATTGGTTTTGTGCTGATTCTGGTGCAGGGTGGTATCGTGCGGCGTCTGGCCCACCCAGTCGGCGAAAAACGTCTAGCTGTGATCGGCATTGCTTGTGGTATGAGCGCCTTCCTGCTGCTTTCCAGCGCGCTCAAGCTTGGACTGTTTTTTACTGCACTGGCCCTGCTGGCTATTTCGATCGGGCTGGTATCACCGACGCTGAGCGCGCTGGTCTCACTTTACAGCAAAGAAGCCGAACAAGGTGCCGCACTGGGCATGTTTCGTTCGATGGGCTCGCTGGCCCGTGCGATCGGCCCGCTACTCGCCGCGCTGGTTTACTTTGCCTACGGTTCGAACAGTGCGTATCTATTTGGTGCTGCGATTGTGCTGCTGCCCCTTATGATCGCACTCAAACTGCCAAGTCCCTTAAAAACCATGATTGGCAAATGACTATGCTGTGCCAATAGCAATGCAAGTCATGCAACCCTTGAAAAAAGACAAACTCACTCAAATATTCTTGTCTTCGATTCAATAAGATGCAGTAGTCAACATTCTTTTTTTAATCTGACTCCATACAACGATAACACAAACAAATTGTACCATGCCAGTAGCTACACCTCAACAATACGCAGCAATGCTTGACGCCGCCCAAAAGGGCAATTTTGCCTATCCGGCGGTGAATGTCACCTCACTCGCCACCATCAATGCCGCGCTCAAAGCCTTTGCAGATGCAAAATCCGATGGAATCATTCAGGTATCCACCGGAGGTGGTCAGTTTGCCTCAGGTCTGGCCGTAAGTGATGCAGCTTTCGGTGCCATCGTTCTCGCTGAAGCGACCCACCTGCTAGCCGAAAAATACGACGTGCTGATCGCCCTGCATACCGACCACTGCCATCCACAGAAGGTGGACGGATTCCTTAAACCACTCCTCGATGCATCCCGTAAACGCATTGCGGAAGGCAAGGGCCCGCTGTTCCAATCGCATATGTTTGATGGCTCGGTGGTCGACCTTAGCGAGAATCTTAAAATTTCCAAGGACTTGCTCAAGCAATGTGCCGAACTCGGCATCATCCTTGAAGTGGAGGCCGGTTGTGTCGGCGGCGAAGAAGACGGTT
Organism: Polaribacter sp.; assembly: GCA_964226535.1. Taxonomy (GTDB): domain Bacteria; phylum Verrucomicrobiota; class Verrucomicrobiia; order Opitutales; family Coraliomargaritaceae; genus Lentimonas. Next base: position 3,487 of record CAXQRK010000079.1, on the reverse strand, counting down.
ACGATACCTCGGGTCTGCCGGCAGAAAAACTCTACACCACACCAGCCGACATGGTTGAAGTATACGAAGCACTCCAGCCAATCGGTCGCTTCCTGTTCGCCGCGACTTTTGGTAATGTGCACGGCTCCTACAAGCCTGGTGCGGTGCAATTGAAACCCACCATCCTGCGCGACGGCCAAAAAGCGGTCACCGACAAATATGGTGAGGCAGCACTCATGGATCTGGTCTTTCATGGCGGCTCTGGCTCCGAATTGAGCGACATTCGCGAAACACTTGGCTACGGCGTGGTTAAAATGAACATCGATACCGATACGCAATACGCATTTACCCGTCCGATCGTCACTCACATCTGTACCAACATCGAAGGTGTGCTCAAAATCGACGGTGAGGTGGGCAACAAAAAAGTGTATGATCCGCGCAGTTACCTGAAAAAGGCCGAGGCACACATGGCCGAGCGTCTGGTTCAAGCATGCGAGGATCTTTGCTCTCAGGGGCAATCCATTTTTGGCACGGTTTAACAAGACATTTGGTATCATGATGACTGAAACAAAGTCCGTCCAAAAAGTTGCCTTGCTGACGGCCGGCGGCCTTGCGCCTTGTCTGTCCTCAGCAGTTGCCGGTCTGATTGAGCGTTATACCGAATTATATCCCGACATCGAGATTATTTGTTATCGCGGCGGTTACAAGGGACTCCTACAGGGCGACAGTATTCGGGTGACCGAAACCATGCGAGCCAATGCAGGCATCTTGCACGATCACGGCGGCAGCCCAATTGGTAACAGTCGAGTGAAACTTACGAACGTGCAGGATTGCATCAAGCGCGGCCTGGTCAAGGCGGGGGACGATCCGCTTAAAGTGGCAGCTGAGCAACTTAGCAAGGACCAAGTAGATGTGCTTCACACCATCGGTGGCGACGATACCAACACCACCGCCGCCGATCTGGCCGCATATTTACAAGCGAATGACTATGCCCTCACGGTCGTCGGTTTGCCCAAGACCATCGACAACGATGTATTCCCAATTGCCCAAAGCCTCGGTGCCTGGACCGCTGCCGAACAAAGTGCCAGATATTTCGAGAATGTCGTTGCCGAGTACAATGCCAATCCGCGAATGCTTATCATTCACGAAGTCATGGGCCGCAATTGCGGCTGGCTGACAGCTGCCACTGCCGATGTCTATCGTAAAGGTCTGAACCGCCTTGAGTGGGCCGATGCGATCGGGCTCAGCTCCATGCATAAGGATGTGCACGCCATTTTCATTCCAGAAATGGAATTTGATATTGAAGCCGAAGCCACTCGCCTGAAAGCGATCATGGATCAGCATGACAATGTAAATATCTTCATTTCTGAAGGTGCTGGCGTCGAAACCATCGTCAAACAAATGGAAATGGCCGGCGAACCAGTGCCTCGCGATGCCTTTGGTCACATTAAGTTAGATGCAGTCAATCCCGGCCGATGGTTTGGTCAACAATTCGCGCAAATGCTTAATGCCGAGAAAGTGCTAGTGCAGAAGAGCGGTTATTTCGCGCGTGCTGCACCAGCGAATAAGGCGGACATTCGCCTGATTAAGAGTTGCACGGATCTTGCAGTCGATTGTGCGCTGCAGGGGCAGAGTGGTGTGATCGGCCACGACGAAGACCGGCGTCACATCCTTCGCGCAATCGAGTTTTCGCGAATTGCCGGCGGTAAGCCATTTGATATTGATCGGCCTTGGTTTGAGCAATTATTGGGTGCGATTGGTCAGGCCAAAGGCGCGAAAACACAAGTCGTTCACTAATAAGTACTCGTCGCGACGGATCTGGATGACGCCTGAGAGCGCTTTGCAGGTCTGTGACCGCAGCCGATTACTTTACATATAGATGCAACTGATCGACTTGAATCCCCACGGTGGTATCGGTGCCAATGCGATCCACATTCAGATTGGTGGCTTCAACATTCTTATCGATGCCGGACTGAATCCAAAAGAAATCGGCTATGCGGCGGTACCCGACTTCACCTCCATTCAGGGCGTGGAGATCGATCTGATTATCCTCACACACTGTCACCTGGACCATCTGGGCGCGCTCCCGCTGGTATCTGCCCATCATCCAGATGCTTCGATCATTACATCGGTACCAAATATTGAATTGGCTCCCCGTATGTTGCGCAACTCGATCAATGTCATGAAGCGTCAACGCCAAGAGCATGGCGTGAATGAATATCCCCTGTTTGTTCACCGCGATGTGATGGCGCTCAGCAAACGGCTCACCGCACAGCGTTTCGGGTGCGGCGAGGTGTATCGCAAGGGACGCGACCGGATCGAGATTATCCTGCACACTGCCGGACACGTGGCTGGAGCAGCTGCGGTAGAACTGATTTATGAGGGGCGCCGCATTGTATTTTCTGGTGATGTTTTGTTTGATCACCAGCGCACACTGCCGGGTGCCAAACTGCCGACCGGTTTAATTGATACCCTTGTGCTGGAAACCACTCGTGGTGCCAATGCTCGAGCGATCGGCCTGTCACGCAAGCACGAGACGAAAGGTCTATTGGATCAAATCAGTCGTATTCTCGAGCGCGGCGGCAGTTGTCTGATTCCAGTGTTTGCACTCGGTCGGATGCAGGAGTTACTCAAGATTATTTACGAAGCACGCACACAAGCGGATCTTCCAAAGACCGCGATCTATACAGCCGGTTTGGGTGTGGACATCTGCAATTATTTTCACAAAATCCACCAACGTACCAAGCTTATCGATTTCAGCATTGAAGTGATGGAGGCGCTCAAGGTTCGGGCACTCGACCCCAATATGCGCCCTGGACGTGATCTTCCTGGCCAGGGCATCTATCTGTTGAGCAGCGGTATGATGGTGGAGCACACCCCGTCCTATAAGGTGGCCGCTTCGCTGCTCCCGCATGCCGCCAACGGCATCTGTTTCGTCGGCTACTGCGACGAAGCCACTCCTGGAGGTCGACTGCTTGCCGCACGGCACAGCGACAGCTTCTTGTTTGAGGCCCTCGACTACCTCGCTCCGATTCGTGCTTCAATTGATCAATTCGATCTCAGTGGTCATGCTGATCGCAATCAATTGGCTGATTACGCCAGTGCAAGTCAGGCTCGATCAATCGTGCTGACTCATGGCGACAGCCCAGCTCGTGCCTGGTTTGAAAGTACCCTGCGCGAGCGCATGCCCGACAGCACGGTGCTGAATCCGGAACCATTAGTGCACTACACTGTTTAGCCGGTACAACATATCCAAGCCCACATTTCCGACCTCGGGCGAGAGGAGACCAGAGCAACGTGCCCACGCGGTTTCTTTCTCGTTCTTGCAGTGCAAAAACACACTCTTGGGCGTCGCGCAGTTGCGGTCACTGATCAGGCTCTGTGCAAATTAATTTTTGCCCAAAGGCGCTTGACCGAGCCACCGCTTTTCGTGACCGTTCAAATCTGTAAGAACATTTTTATGAGTGCCTTACAAAAAATAAGCAAAGATCGGAAGAGCACACGTCTG
>CAXQRK010000078.1:0-9447 GCA_964226535.1 Polaribacter sp. | reverse complement strand
ATCAGAAACCAGATATTTCGGGTTGTCAAGTCTTTTTGGGCGGCTTGCACGCACAACAAGTGCAAACCAGGCCCATTTGACCTTTGTTTTACATACCCTACGTGGGGCTTAACATATACGACATCGTTTCAGACACAAATGGAGAATGCATTCAACTGTTGGGCAGATTCTACGGTACTAAGCAAATAAGCCCTACAGGCCCTCAAAACAAGAAGTGCAAGAGCAGGTGTAGTGTGGCACAGGCAGCCGCACCGGCAGCGAGGTCGTCGGCGACGCAGCCCAGCCCGCCGGGCAGGTTTTGCAGGCGGGCAATGCCAAATGGTTTGATAATATCGAACAGTCGAAACAGGGCAAAGCCTGCGATCAATACCGGCCAGCCACCATGCTGGATCAGCAAGCCCTGCGGACCATTCATACCCAAGAAGACCAGCGGAACTGCGATTAATTCATCGAGAATAATCATGCCGGGGTCGCGCATTTGTAGCCGTCGTTCAGCCGTATCGCAGATCGCCACCGCCACATATGCGAGCAACAGCATCCATAACAGATAGCCCAGCGGTGTGGCAGATTGAAACAGCACCGCATACAGGCCGATGCCGACCACACTGCCCACCGTGCCCGGCGCTCGTTTGACCAAACCGAGCGGGCCAAGCGTGGCCAGATTCACCACCACCGGGGTCGGCAACAACTGTGCCCAGGGGAAATAGCGCTGTATCTTATGCATCGCTACGTGGATCCTCCTCTCCGATAAATACGGACCAATATTTAATCATATATGCGGTCCCGGATGACAGGGTTAACAGGGCAGCTAAGCCGAAAAAACCGAGCCCGGCAGTGTGCAACAACTCACTCACAACCGGGGGCACCAGGGTGGGAAAATCAGCCCGGAGTGCGATCGCTAGCAATAATAGGATCGCGCAGACCATTTGCGCCACGGTCTTGTACTTGCCGGATTTTTCCGCCGCGAGAATCACCCCTGAACCAGCGGCCACCAGGCGCAGTCCGGTGATCAGGAATTCACGGCTGAGCATCAGCAGCACCAATAATAGCGACCACAGGCCGGGCAAGATCCCCATCACCAGCAAGGTGATGAACAAGCCAACCATGAACACTTTGTCGGTTAGCGCATCCATCAATTTACCGAAAGTGGAAACCAGGCCCTGACGCCGCGCAAAGTGGCCATCGGCCCAATCGGACAGTGCGCCGATCACAAACAATACAAAGGCCGCAGTGGCAGCGCCGTTCAGCGGCAGATGCAGGAGCGCCACCACAGCAAATAATATGGGAATGCGAGAAAATGTGAGTAGATTCGGTAAATTCACAGCTGCCAGGCTGACCGGTTTACCGCCGCTGGGCTAGCTAAAAATCAAATACATCAATTTGCGAATATTCTGTATGTGAGCGAATACGGCCAGCAACCGGCTGCGGCAGCTCAAGTTAATGGCGGTCCCAGGGCAGGCGCACCTGTACAGGTGCATGATCCCAGACCTCAAAGGGCTCAAAAATCTTGCCGGGATTGAGAATGCCATGCGGATCCAGCGCATGTTTAACCGCACGCATTGCCGCAATTTCGGCTTGGCTGTGCTGCATCGTCAGGAAGGGTGCCTTCGCCAAGCCGATGCCGTGCTCGCCGGTAATCACGCCGCCGAGATCGACTACCTTCTGCATGAGCTGTTGAATGCCGACCTTGGCCTTGGCCACCTCGTCGGGATTCGAGCGATTATACATGATGTGCACATGTAGATTGCCATCGCCGGCGTGACCAAAAGTCGGTGTGGCTAGGCCGAGCGTTTGCTTCAACTCGAGCGTGTAGCGAATTAGTTCGGCCTGCCGTTGAATCGGCACCACCACATCTTCATTCAGTTTGGTATCGGCGATCGCAAACATCGACTGCGAGCAGGTGCGCCGCACCTGCCACAAGCGCTCAGCCTGGGCAGCCGTGCGTGCCTCACGCTGCGCCACTGCGCGCGTCTGCATAAACTCTAGTACGCGCAGGCGCTGCTCACGCACTTGCGGTGGGTGACCATCCACTTCGATCAATAAGAGCGATGCCTGTGGGCACTGTTTAAAAATGGCTTCACCGGTGTAGCGCTCCGCGCAACACACCGATTGACGGTCCAGAAATTCCAGCACCGACGGGTTGTGCCCATCATCCAGCAGCGCCACGACTGCCTTAAGTGCCGCCGCTTCCGAGTTAAACGCAAACAGGCCGGTCCAGCGTTTTTCGGGCTTTGGAATGAGCTTTAAGGCCGCCGAGGTAATGATGCCCAAGGTGCCTTCTGAGCCGATTAATAGGTCCCGCAGATTCAGTCCAGACACATATTTCTTGAGCGGCAGGCCCAGCTTGAAGGGGCTGCCATCCGCATAAAAGCCGTCCAGCCCGAGCACGTAGTCACGCGTCACCCCATATTTCACGCAGCGCAAGCCACCGGCATTGCAGGCGATATTGCCGCCGATGGTGGAATACTTTTTAGAGGAGGGATCGGGCGGATAAAACAAGCCCAGGGCTTCAGCCTGGTCCTGCAGGGCGGCAGTGACCACACCCGCGCCAACCATCGCGATGCGGGAACAGGTATCAATCTGAATGGCATCCAAGCGTGACAGATCCAGTACCCAGCCGCCCCGTAGCGGCACGGCTGAGCCGGTTGCAGACGACCCTGCCCCACGTGCCGTCACTGGAATTTTATAGGTATGGGCCAGTTGCAACACAGTGCCGACCTCACTTGCCACCTGTACTTGAATGACTGCATCGGGCACGAACGAGAGCCGCAAATTATCCAGGGACGCTTCAAAGCAGGTTTGGGCATCGACCGACACGCGGTCGGGCAGTGCGCCACGCAAGGCGCTGAGTGCCGTTTGACGCGTGGCCGCAGTTTCGTTTTGTGATGGGATTGTAGGCCGACAACTCATGGTAATTTATGCGGTATAGCGTGAACATACGCTGAATACAAACACGATAAATGTACGGCGACGATTTAATATTGCACCCATCGCTGCCGTTCACATGGTAGGGCGCTTATGCTTAAAGCTGGTATTGTAGGTCTTCCCAATGTGGGCAAAAGTACGTTGTTCAACGCGCTTACGCGTACGCGCAAGGCGGAGTCGGCAAATTATCCATTCTGCACAATCGACCCAAACGTGGGCGTTGTACAAGTACCGGACAGTCGGCTGGAACCGCTGCGCGAACTTGCCAAGACCGACAAGGTCATCCCGGCGGCGATTGAATTCGTCGATATCGCGGGGCTCGTAGCCGGAGCCAGCAAAGGTGAGGGCCTCGGCAATCAATTCCTGGCCAACATCCGCGAAGTCGATGCGATCGTACACGTGGTACGCTGTTTTGAGGATGACGACATCATTCACAATATGGGCTCTATCGATCCCCTGCGCGACATCGACGTGATCAATACTGAATTGATCCTGGCCGATATTGCTTCGCTGGAAAGCCAGCAGGCAAAACTGATCAAAAAAGCCCGCGGTGGCGATAAGGAAGCTGCGGAAACGCTCAAGCTGATCGAGCGCCTGCTACCACATCTCAATCAAACCAAGCCTGCGATCACTTTGGACCTGTCGGAAGACGATCACGTGGTGCTCAAACGCTTGTGCCTGCTCTCCGCTAAACGCGTGTTGTATGCCTGCAATGTTGCCGAAACAGACTTAGCCAACGACTCCGATAATCCCTATGTGAGCACGGTCGAGACCTTTGCCCGCGAACAGCATGGCAGTGGGATCTGCATCATTTCTGCCGCAGTCGAAGCAGAGCTGATCGATTTCGACGAGGCCGAAGCCACTGAATATTTGCACTCTCTGGGGGTGACGGACTCTGGCGTGTCGCAATTGATTCGCGCCACGTATGCTCTGCTCGGCCTGGCCGCGTACTTTACTGCAGGCGTACAAGAAGTGCGTGCCTGGACTTTTAAAAAAGGCATGAAAGCGCCGCAATGCGCCGGAGTCATACATACCGACTTTGAAACCGGCTTCATCAAAGCCGAAGTCGTCGCCTACGAGGACTTGATCCAAGCCGGCAACATTGCCAAAGCCCGTGAAGCTGGCAAATATCGGCTTGAGGGTAAAGACTATTTGTTCCAAGATGGCGATGTTGCATTGTTCCGCTTCAACCACTAAATCAATCGGATCATCCGACTGCCGCGCCGCAAACACTGCCATTCGTTCACGCATTCGCAAGTTCTATCATTCCGCCCGACAACACTCATATCCAGACATACCGCAATGATTCAAGCGCTCCAACAGCTACTGTCCCACCATCCGACACTGGCCTTGATCACTATGGCCACGGCACTCTGCCTGAGTGGCTGCGATCAGGCGCAACCAGTGAGCTATCAAATCCCCAAAGAACCACGGAGCATCACTGCGCCGACCATGCCTGCGGCCCCAGCTCCGGCGGCAAGCACATCAGGCAATATGCAAATACTTCCGGGCATGGAACAAGCCGCCGCTGCGGCGGGTGAGGTCAGCTACAGTGTGCCGGTCGGCTGGATAGAGCTGCCGCCTAGTGGTATTCGCAAGGGCACTTTAAGGGTTGCCAGCGAGGTCGGCAGCGCCGAGATCACCATTCTGACCTTTCCCGGTGAGGTCGGTGGCTCGCTCGCCAACATTAATCGCTGGCGCGGTCAAATCGGCCTCGCTGCTGCCACGGCTACAGATCTGCCTGCCTATACCGAAGATTACCAAATCGCCGGACACCGCGGACTCTACGTACGACTCGAAGGATCCAAGCAAAGTATTCTCGGCGCACTGCTGCCCTTCCACGGCAATACATGGTTCTTTAAGATGCTTGGCGACAGCCCCACCGTACTTGCGAACGAAGATGCCATGCGGGAATTCCTTGATTCGATCCAGTTCGACGATCACAGCCATTAAGTAATGAAAGTCTTGTTCCAATGGTTTGCCTCACTGCGGCTTACCGTCGTGCTACTTAGCTTGTCGATGGTCCTGATTTTTTTCGGCACTCTGGCTCAAGTCGAAACTGGCATCTGGAAAACACAGCAGGACTACTTTGAAAGCTTTGTAGTAATCTGGGCCTACCCCGAAACCTGGCTGTGGCAGCAGCAACTTTTCTGGCTGCACATCCCGCTGCCCGGCGGGTATTTGCTCGGCGGGCTGCTGTTAATCAATCTGATCGCAGCACACCTCACCCGATTTAGATTCACTGCCCAAAAAATTGGCATTTTTCTGATTCATTTTGGCCTGATCTTACTGCTCGTCAGCGAATTACTCACTGATATACTGGCGGTTGAAAGCCAGATGCCGGTGGATGAAGGCAGCCGCAGCAATTATTCGCAGGCCTATCGAAGCAATGAACTCGTTTTGGTGGACCGCACACATAGCGACTTCGACACGGTGCATAGCATTCCTGTTGCCCTGCTCAAGCCAGGCAAAACCACCCCGGTGCCGGACAGTCCGCTCAGTGTCCGCACACTTCACTACTATCCAAACGCACATATTGGCCGCACTCAGGACGGCATGCCGGTCAACTCTCCAGCTACCATGGGGGTAGCGGTAAAAATGGGCATCGTCGTCACGCCGATGGCGGAAAGCCATGCGGAAAATCAGATCAACACGGCCACCGCCTATGTTGAGGTACTGGGACCAGAGGGCTCACTTGGTACATGGTTGGTATCAAATGTGATCGACGAGCGCTTCCCCCCACAAATAGTTACACTTGGGCCACAGCGCTGGGAAATCGCGCTGCGCCCGAAGCGCTACTATTATCCGTTTGCAGTCGAACTGATCGATTTCTCGCACGATAAATATCCTGGCACTGAGATTCCGTTTAACTTTTCAAGTGAGGTCATGGTGCACCACCAGGATCGCAGCAAGGACCAAAAAGCACTGATCTACATGAACCACCCGCTGCGCTACGAAGGACTCACTTTTTATCAAGCTTCATTCGCCAACGACGACCGCACCTCGATCTTTCAGATCGTGCGCAACCCTGGCTGGGTGCTGCCATACATCAGCGTGCTGCTGATGGGCCTCGGCATGCTACTCCAATTCGGCATGCATTTCTTTAAGTTCCTCAGTCAACGCAGCCGCTCGATACAGGCTTAATTTCCACCACGAACCCTGCGCCATCGACCGCATTTAAAGTGAATAAGTTCGCCTTTTATCTGATCCTGACCCTTGCTGTGCTGATCGTCGCTCGGGCATTCAAGCCAGCCATTGCGCCCTCTGACTTCGATGTCGCAGGCTTTGCCGAGTTGCCGGTTCAAGTCGGTGGTCGCATCAAACCACTCGACTCGGTTGCGCGTAACACCCTACTGATTCTCGCCGGACGGCAAGCCGTCGTCACCCCAGAGGGCGTCAAACTCAGTCCGATCGAATGGTTCATGGACCTGACCATGCGCCCCGAATTGGCCGATACCTACCGCGTGTTTAAAATCGAATTTCCAGACGCGCTCGGACTCGCCGGACTCGCCGAAAAAGGCCAACGCTACTATGCCTTCAACGATCTACTCCCGCACTTTGACGAAATCATGCGGCTGTATCAGGGCATTCATCCAGAACCGCAAAAGCGCAGCCCCTACGAACGGCAAATCGCAGATCTGAATGCAGGCCTCACCCTTTACCATCGGGTGATGCACTCCCTGCATCCGATTGGCACGCCGGAACGTCTCGATCGGCTCATCGATGAGTATCAAAGCTATCTGAGCAGCATGGAGTCGGGCATGGCTGCCTTGCGCAAGCAACAGGCCGGCGAGGACTACGATGCCGTGCAACTGAAGCGCTTCATTCAATTCAGCGATGATTATTTAAAACTATCCAAGACGGCTTACCTGCGCATCGTGCCTCCATCGGCACCGATGAGTCCGCTTGACGACTGGAGCAACATTGGTTCGGAATTACTTGATGCGATGCGCGGTGGTGGCCTCAGCCCCTACGTGACTGGCTACGCCGGCCTGACCATGGCCTATCGTCTCAACCAGCCCAGCATGTTTAACCAGACCCTGGAAGAACTGCACCAGCGCTTCAGTGCCGATTTCCCCGACGACATTGATCGAATCCAATTTGAACATGTGTTTAATCAATTACAGCCCTTTTACCTGTCGATGCAGCTCTATGTACTGGTCTTTCTCAGCGTGTGCCTAAGCTGGCTGCGTTGGCCAGCCAGCTTAGGCAGGGCTGCATTTGGCGTGCTGCTCCTGGCCTTTAGCGTGCATACTGTCGGGCTGCTGGCACGCATGTATATTCAGGAGCGCTACGGTGTGTTTGTTACCAACCTCTACTCCTCGGCCGTGTTCGTCGGATGGGGAGCGGTGCTGTTGGGGGCTTTTTTGGAAAAATGCTTTAAAAATGGGGTGGGTGCGGCCATGGCTGCGCTGGTCGGCTTTTGCACCTTGATCATTGCACACCATCTAGCAATGAGCGGTGACACCCTAGAAATGATGCGTGCGGTGCTGGATTCCAATTTCTGGTTGGCGACCCATGTTACCATCATCACGTTTGGCTACTCGGCGATGTTTTTTGCGGGCGCACTTGCGCTGATTTTCACGCTGCTGGGGCTGTTCTCAAAGACATTTGACCAGGCCGCCGCCAAATCGGTAGTCAGCATGGTATATGGGATCAGTTGCTTTGCCACCTTATTCAGCCTGGTCGGCACCATTCTCGGTGGCATTTGGGCCGACCAGTCCTGGGGCCGCTTCTGGGGCTGGGATCCGAAGGAGAACGGCGCGCTCATGATTGTGATAATGGGTGCAATTTTACTGCATGCTCGATGGGGAGGGCTGGTCAAAGAGCGCGGCCTGATGGCACTGGCACTGTGCGGCAATATCGTCACCGCTTGGTCGTGGTTTGGCACTAATTTACTTGGCGTTGGCCTACACGCTTACGGATTTACCAGCAGTGGGTTTTGGTGGACCATTGGCTTTGCGCTCAGCCAGGTGCTGTTTATCTGTCTGGTCAACCTGCCATGGCGCTATTGGCGCAGCCCTTTCGGCACCGCACAACAGCATCGCATGCGCAAACGGATCTTATTGGCCGCCCAAGCGGCCGAAACCAAGCATGCATCCTGATGGCTCAATGGCTGTTGAACCTAAATTCGGGAGTTGGAGTCGATGGGATTTTGTAAGATTTTGTTTCACAGGGCATTGCAAAGGCATGAAGACGCACCATTTGGTGCATCAAATCGAATTTGCAATGCCTTGTGGGGCAAAAGATTGCGGAAGATCGCGGATCCAAATCCCGAATTTAGGTTCAACCTTCGCAGGTTGATGGTCGGATGTAGCGCTACTCAGCCACCATTCTCAAGGCGCTCCAATTCGGCCAATTCTTGCTGCGCTTTCGCAATCCGTGCCTGTGCTTCTTGAATCCGTCTGGCACGCTCCTGAGACTCCGCATAGGCCTGCTTCTTGGCGGCCAGTTCTGCTTCGACCCGAGCGGCCTCGCGCTCGGCAGCACTGACGTCAGCCGCAGTCGCGTTACGCGCGATGTCGTCGCGCACCTTCTGAGCCTCCAGCATCTTAATCTCTTCTTCCAGCTTCGCCTGTGCGTGCACTTCTTGCTCATACTCATACTGGCGCTGCGCCTCGGCCGCTTCGAGTTCTTCCTTGTGCTGATCGTATTTGTTGCCAGCGACTCCGCCCAGCGCACCACCAATAGCGGCACCTGCTGCCATATTCAGGCCGCTGCCGTCGCCGAGTTGGGACCCGATCACTGCCCCCAAAACAGCTCCGGTCACTGCGCCGATGTTTTGACCGGTCGCACTATTACTTGAACATGCGCTGCTCAGAAAGGCGAAACACACAGGAATTGAAATCAATAAGGCTTTAAACATGGTCAGAGTATACTGTTACAGTTGGAAAATTGCAATATCGAGAAATCTAGAATACATCACATAAGAAATAAAGACATATGACTTGTCGATTCAACACCTTCATTTCAATGTTATTTGTATTGGACAAGGCCGGCAACTTGAAAGCGAACTGCCAATGAAGTTTCACCACAGCGTAAACACTGCCCCTGCAACGCACTTTGAGCACAAATCAAGGTGGGCCGTTGCCGAATCGCGACAATCGAATAAACTGGCTTCTCCGCGGTTTCGTACTGCTCCGCCATCGCTCGCACTAGCTTGAAGAAAGCCCGTCACAGTCTCTGGTAATGGCTGCTTATCGTATCGTTGAAGAAAGGCCGTAAAGTCTGCAGCGCTCTGACCGCGCTCGACCGCTTCGAGTGCACGCGAGGTTTCCAAGCGCCAAACGCCCGGTTCAACAGGTTCTGCCCAGGTTTCGAGTTGAAGCTTTTCGGCGGGACTCAATGTGCCTGAAACCACCTGAATGCGAAGACTCGAAAGTACTCTCAAGCTGAGTGACGATTGCAACTGAGGCGCACTGTAATCTGGAGTAATTCCAAGGCAATAAGCACCCAGATTCGTGATCCGGAACGCACGCAGTGCCAGGAGTGCATCCACAGACATGGATTCAAAAGGATTTT
>CAXQRK010000077.1:0-8267 GCA_964226535.1 Polaribacter sp. | reverse complement strand
TCTATTTTTGCCGAGACGCCCCAAATCAGGAGTCTACTGAAGCGTTTGTAGAACGGACTGCTGTTTGACCTTTGTCACTCCACTGAGGAGTAAGCGTTTTTGCAAGTTCACGGTCGCTTCACTGGGAATGCTCCGAGCAAAAATAGCCACCGCCCGACGTCTGGCTGGATCCAATAGCGGCAAATTCTGCTTGAGTAAATCAGTGAAATTATTCAAAAATTAAACATGACAGATGCAGGTGGACTCATGCTTAACTCGATGCTATGCGGACAAAGAGCAACAGTAGATGGATTGGCCTGCTGATAGCGCTGGCGATACTGCTAACGGCCGGCATCTTAGGCATTAGCTTGTATCATTCAAGCGCCAGTATTCACGAACTCCTGACGGAGAACCACCGGCTCAAACAAGCGGTGCGCAATCTGGCATGGGAAGAACAGATTGGCTACGCGTGCTTGCAGTCGCAGTCATACAATGAATTCGGTGAACTACAGTCTGTGATACGCTTTGTACAAACCGCGGCTGGGGATCCGCAAACCATCGTATCCGAACAACTCTTAACTGTGCGCGGTGAGGTCGTTCACTTCGATGCCTTGATTGTTAAATTCGGCAATGCATATGTGCAGGACGGCAGCGAGCGTGCCTTGTACCTGTGGCGACGGATTTACGGCGAGCATACAAGCCCTGCCGATGGCGCAGCCATCGAAATTCCTGGCACAGCTCCGGAGCGCTATTATTCGATCACTGAATCACTGCAACTCAAGCACCGAGATGTCTTCTGGGAGGCCATTTGGGCACTGGCCAATGACCGGAGCCGTCTCAAGGAACATGGTGTGACGGCAGTCTTTGGTAATGCAATCTACACCCGCATGCAAGCGGGCAAGGTATATCTGTTTAAAATCAGTGCAACTGGGCAAATTTACCCGGAGATTGTGGATACCTATTAACCGCAATACGACCGCTACCGGACCATCGTCTCAGCTAATGATATCCGGGCTAGCGTGATTGCAGGCGTATCTTGTTGAGTTGATGGCTGCGACACACGTCCATCACTTCGGTAACATGCTTGAGTGGCACATTCTCGTCAGCCACCAGTAGCACTGGCAAATCCGGCGTGATCTCGCCGGCCAGTTGGATCGCCTGTTCAAACTGATCCATTGCCATCAAACGATTATTCAGATAGATTACTCCTTCTGGACTCAGGGCAATGGTAATCTGCTCCTGCACTTCGTTGTTGCCGGCGGTTTTGATTTCAGGCACGGTGATATTCAGCGCACTGATCTGCTTAAACTGCATCGTGACCATGAAGAAGAACAGCAATACCGTGAGCACGTCGACCAAGGGCACGATGTTGATCGAGGGCGGTCGGCGTCGATGCGAAACCAGGCTGCTCATACAAATACAAGGGATCCGCGTAGTGGCTCCAGGATCAGTCCTCCTGTGCACGCTTTTGTGACAGTTCAGTCAAGCACTCGACTCCCACACTAATCCGCGCCGCAAGCAACTCAACCCGGCGCAGTAAATAAGCATGTGCCGCCAAGGCGGGAATCGCAATCGCGAGACCGAGAATCGTGGTGTTCAAAGCCAGCGCAATGCCGCCGATGAAAGCACTTGGATCAGTGATCCCGCTGGCAACAAAAAAATTGCCAAAGACCTGAGTCAAACCAGTCACAGTGCCCAATAAGCCCAGCAGAGGCGCGGCACCAATCACCACTTCCAATAGGAACAGTCCACGTTCCATGCGACTGACCTCCAGGCGGGCAAAGGCATTCAACGCATTTGGATCAGGCTGTCGGTCACGATAAAAACAAATGATGCGTCCAGTCACTGAACCAAGATCTGCTTCAACCTTGTCCAGATCTCCTTCCACAAAAGCATCTACCATACGCGATGGTATGACGCTCGAATTGCGCAGCGCAATCAAGCGCTCCACCGTGATAAAAACAGCGATAAAAGAGCACAGGGCCAAAGGATACAAAAAAATCCCGGCATTGGTCAGTAAATCCATGGAAATCAAAAATGAATGTTCAATCGAGTAATCCAGCGGCAGTCATCTCAGCGTGCTTAGGCCTTCGGCATCCATCCAGCAGGAGGGCATATCAAAACATCTAGGCCTGCATGTAAGCAAGTGACTGCGCCACTTGGGTAACCGCTGTAGCACCTTCAAGCAATTCATCCAGGGGGTCATAGCTGCCATTGAGCAAGCTCTCACGAGCGTCGGCTTTGATCTCGCACGGAATTGATTGATCACTAAAACGGATTTCACCCGCTTCCACATCAATGGTGATCTGTAGGTCTGGGCTACCTTCGATCGCATCTGCCAAAATCTGGCGATTCGCATCGGTCGCGATCACACAGACCACGCCGAGGTTAATCGCATTACCAAAAAAAATCTCTGCAAAACTACCGGCAATTACCGCATGGTAACCGGCACGCAAAATCGACTGCGGCGCGTGCTCACGCGAGCTGCCACAACCGAAATTATTGCCGCTTAGCAGAATCGATGCATCTGCAAAGCGCGGATCATTCAGGTTGTGCACTTTGTCTTCGCCAGACTCGGTCTTGCGAACATCATAAAAAAGATACTCGCCGAGGCCATCGAAGGTAATACACTTCATAAAGCGGGCTGGAATGATACGGTCGGTATCGATATCGTCACCAGGCACGAATACCGCCTGACCGCTCACGTGTTGGATTGGTGTAGATGCCATATTTTAAGGAATTGAAAAGTTAACCACTGGTCGCAATCATCAAGTACTTGATCATTACACTTTAAACAGTTGACGCGCGTCGGTTACAGCACCGCTAATCGCAGCGGCGGCCACCATTAAAGGACTCATGAGCATGGTGCGACCGGTCGGGCTGCCCTGGCGGCCCTTGAAGTTGCGATTCGAAGAACTCGCACACAATTGATCACCGCTCAATTTATCTGGATTCATCGCCAGGCACATGGAGCAACCAGCCCCACGCCATTCAAACCCGGCATCAATGAAGATCCGATCCAAGCCAAGCTCTTCAGCAATCTTGGCCACCACTTGAGAACCGGGAACAACGATCGCGTGCACACTGTCAGCGACCTTGTGACCCTTGACATAACGCGCCACTTCTTGTAGGTCAGATAGACGGCCGTTGGTACATGAACCTATAAACGCGACGTCAATTTGCTTGCCCTTGATCGGACTGCCGCCGTCAAACTGCATGTACTCGAGCGCTTCGGCAATCGACTCGCGCTCCGATTCGGTCGCACCTTGAGCGATCGTGGGAATGCATTCATCGATGCCCACGCCCTGCGCCGGGGTAATCCCCCAAGTCACAGTCGGCTGAATCTCCGCCGCATCAATCTCTACAAGGTCATCATATGAGCAGTCCGGATCTGATGCGAATGATTGCCAGCGCTCAAGCGCCGCCTCCCAAGCGTCGCCACTTGGCGCATAAGGACGTCCCTTCAAATAGGCAAAAGTCACCTCATCGGGATTGACATAGCCGACTCGAGCACCGCCTTCAATCGACATGTTGCACACCGTCATGCGCTCTTCCATACTAAACTGCTCGAAGGTGGTACCGCCATATTCATAAGCATATCCGGTTCCACCCTGGGTTCCGAGCAAACGAATGATATGCAGGATCACATCCTTCGCATACACACCTGGCGCAAGTGCGCCGTTGACATTGATTCGACGAACTTTTAAGCGATTTAACGCAATCGTCTGCGTAGCGAGTACGTCACGCACCTGACTGGTGCCAATGCCAAAGGCAATCGCACCGAATGCACCGTGCGTGGCTGTATGCGAATCGCCACACGCAATCGTAGTGCCTGGCTGAGTAATGCCTTGCTCGGGACCAACGATGTGCACCACTCCTTGCTTGCCGGTATGGGTGTCAAAAAAAGTAATCTGGTGCTCGGCACAGTTATTACGTAATTCTTCGATCATCCCTTGAGCAAGCGGATCGCTGTAGGGCTCCAGCGCTTCATTGGTCGGTACAATGTGATCAACTGTGGCAAAGGTGCGCTGCGGGTACCGCACTGACAATTTCTTGTCACGCAGCATCCCGAATGCCTGCGGGCTGGTGACCTCATGGATCAAGTGTGTGCCAATCAGTAGCTGTGTCTGGCCGTTGGCCAGTGTACGAACAGCATGTGCATCCCATACTTTTTCAAATAAGCTTTTGCTCATGGTTGTATTTTTCAGGAGGGTTTATTTCAAAAAAGTCTCAATAAGTATGCCTTTGTATCGTCTGGCAACCGTAAACAAAAATGTTGATGCGCCGTATTAATCAACAAAAAACCCGCAGCCTGGACTGCGGGTTTTGAAAAAGCGTTGTCGCGCAACTAAACACTAAAGAATCGCCTTAAAACCTGCGCCTGCCTTAAACTTCACCGCCTTCGATGCTGCGATGTCGATCTCTTCACCAGTCTGCGGATTGCGGCCTTTACGCGCCGCACGCTCGCTTATGGAAAAAGTACCAAATCCAATCAACTGAACATTTTTGTCCATCTTGATACCTTTCTTGATGCCCTCAAGAACGGCTTCAAGTGCACGCTCTGCATTTGCTTTGGATGTGTCTGCCCCAAGTGATTGTTGCACTTCTACAACGAGTTCTGCTTTGTTCATAAATATATGTAGTTGTTGTTAAGATTGTTTAGTCTAGTGACTGTGCTTGAAAAGAGGACCCAATTGGATGATCGTCAATATAAAATTGCCCTAAATATAGCTATTTTCCAGTTTTCGATAGAGTGCAGCACCTCATATAAGCCAAGGGTCCGCGGTTCAATCGATCGGCAGTGACTTTGAATGAGCCGTTGCTAATGATTCATCAGAGCATGATCGGTTTTTATCCAACAATTTGAATTATGGCTTGTTCCAGAACGACAGAAGCCTCATAAACCAAATGTTGTGAAACAAGTCACCGACATCAATATCTCATCCAAAACCCTGCTGCCCTCGCCAGTTGCCCTATGTGCCGAGATCGAAAAGACCGAAGCCGCTGGCAAATTTGTCGCCGAGAGCCGCGAGGCCATTCATCAAATCATTTTTGGCAACGACCGCCGGCAACTTATTATCGTCGGCCCCTGCTCGATCCACGATCTACAGGCTGGCCGCGAATATGCCCGCAAACTGGCAGCCCTCGCGCATGAAGTCAAAGACCGCATGCTTTTAGTCATGCGTGTTTACTTCGAGAAGCCGCGCACCACCGTCGGCTGGAAGGGCCTGATCATGGATCCCGCACTCGACGGCAGCAGCAACATCCCCGAAGGCCTGCGCAGTGCCCGCCGCTTCCTGCGCGAAGTGATCGAGCTGGGCGTGCCCACCGCCACCGAACTGCTCGATCCGATTACCCCACAATACATCGCCGATCTGGTATGCTGGTCGGCGATTGGCGCACGCACCACCGAAAGCCAGACACACCGGCAAATGGCCTCCGGCCTGTCGATGCCGCTCGGCTTTAAAAACGGCACTGATGGCGGCCTTGCGGTTGCGATCAACGCCATCAAAGCAGCTAGCCAGCCACAAACGTTTCTGGGAATCGATCATCACGGACAAGCCAGTGCACTCACCACCAACGGCAATCCCAATTGCCACATCGTCCTACGCGGCGGTTCCTCAGGCCCCAACTACAGCGCGGCTGACGTTCAACGAGCAAACCAGCAACTCAGTGCTGCCGGACTTACCCCAGCCATGATGATCGATTGCAGCCACGCCAACAGCGATAAAGATCCAGCGCGCCAGCCCGCCGTGTTCGCCGAACTGATCCGACAAAGTATTGACAATCCAAACATCATTGGTGCCATGGTCGAAAGTAACATCAACTACGGCAATCAACCCTTCCCACAACCAATTGAAGATCTGCGCTACGGCGTCTCCATCACCGATGGCTGCATTGATTGGTCCACCACCGAAGACATGATTCGGCAAGCATACACCACCCTACAGCCAAATTTTATCCACACCTAACCCTAACAAGTCATGCATCAACCACCCATTCGCATCGCTATTACTGGCGCTGCCGGCCAGATCGGCTACGCCCTGCTTTTTCGCATCGCTTCCGGGGCTCTGTTCGGCCCAGATCAGCCAGTTGCGCTAAACTTGATCGAAATCCCCCCCGCTCTTGATGCCCTCAAGGGTGTCGTCATGGAACTGGATGACTGCGCATTCCCACTGCTCAAAGACGTAGTCGCCACCACCGACCTCGAGGTGGGCTTCAAAGATGTTAACTGGGCCTGCCTGGTCGGCTCTGTGCCGCGCAAAGCCGGCATGGAACGCGGCGACTTGCTCAATATCAATGGCAACATCTTCATCGGACAGGGGCAGGCCATCGCCCGCAACGCTGCAGCCGATGTCCGCATCTTGGTCGTTGGCAACCCTTGCAACACCAACTGCCTGATCGCAATGCACAATGCCGACGGCGTCCCCCAAGATCGCTGGTTTGCGATGACCATGCTCGACGAAAATCGCGCCAAAACACAGCTTGCGCAAAAAGCCGGTGTCGATGTCACCAGCGTGACCAACATGACCATTTGGGGCAACCATTCCGCCACCCAATATCCGGATTTTTATACCGCTAAAATTGACGGTACATCGGCAGCCGAAGTTATCGGTGACGAAACCTGGCTTAAAGAGACTTTCATTCCCACCGTACAAAAACGCGGCGCAGCCATCATCGCAGCCCGTGGCTCCTCCTCCGCCGCCTCCGCCGCCAACGGCATCATCGATTCGATTCGCAAGCTCACCACAGAAACCCCTGCCGGCGATAGCTTCAGCATGTGCCTATGCTCCGACGGCAGCTACGGCACCACTCCCGGGCTGGTTACATCACTCCCCTGCCGCAGGCAAAATGGCAGGCTTGAAATCGTACAAGGCATCGAGATCAACCCCTTTAGTCGCACAAAAATAGATCAATCGGTCAAAGAGCTACAAGACGAGCACGACGCAGTGAGCGACCTCCTATAAAATCAGCAACAAGACTTGCTATTTCGCACCAGATCGCTGATAGTGTATAGTGTTCTTTGAAAAAACCTCCGCAAACGCGCATCAAGTTCTTTCCGTAAGCCTTTAAGCATTTCAAGCCTGTCAGCATTTCAGCCTGTCAGTATTTCAGTATTTCCCAACAATGGGGGTGTCACGGATTCGACCTTGTGTCGTAATGCGAGGCTGCATGTCGGAGATAATGGAGGCTCCGTATCAATCCATTAAAAATAATAATTGGCGAAGAAGAATTCGCTCTTGCTGCATAAGCGGCAACGTTTCACCCCAGACACCTGCTAAGGGAGTGAGGCGTCGACTAGCAGGCATAACCGATAAGTTGGCTCTCGATTATCGGTTGTATCTAGAGGGCCTGGGAACCGATAAGCCTGCTTAGAGGCGCATCGGCAACGACAACAAACTCAAAGCTAAGCATGTAGATGCCACGTATGAAAGCACGAGGGACGCGGGTTCGACTCCCGCCACCTCCACCAGCCTTCGCCAAGGCTTCGGCTGGCAAGCCAGTTGGAAGCCTTGGCGAAGGCTGCCCGCCGAAGCTTTAGCGAAGGAGGGCCCTGCAAGCCAAGCCCGTCCGCAGTCGCTCAGCGAGCCAAGACGGAAGCTTGAAAGGCACCAGCCCCCGAGGAAGAGCACAAACAAGATTGCCGATGCATTACGTCTACCTGATCCGCTCGATCGCGGAGCCACACCAAACCTATATCGGACTCACCACCGATCTTCAAGCCCGCCTGGAACAGCACAACGCAGGCGGATCAATCTACACCGCCAAACATAAGCCGTGGAAAATCGCCACCTATACGGCCTTCCCCACCAAAGAAAAAGCCGCCGAATTCGAGACATATCTCAAAACCGGATCAGGCCGCGCCTTTGCAAAGCGGCACCTCTGGTAATCCTGCTTGAACCCAATCGATAGAATAGGATGATACATTGGAACGGTGGCTGGTTGATAACTGCTTGTACGATTCGATATGCAGATCGGTAAACGCGTTTGCATAGTTTGGGTTGAACGCCTTACGTCGCGACAGATTTCAAAAATAGACTGCTACTCAACACGACTGAATACTACCCAATTCAACCCAATTGCCTCAATTACGCCTCAATTGGATGTGTGTGCTCAAAGATTATCCAACGGGCTTTTCAGGATGTTCTAACCGGCGCTTTCGCCGAGTTGATCCGCAAGATTCACGAAAAACTTACTTGTACGTTTTGCTTGATATCTTTGGGACAACTGCGTGTTTATATATCATTGACTTATAATCCTACTGACAAAAATAGAGCATGCTAAGG
>CAXQRK010000076.1:0-2801 GCA_964226535.1 Polaribacter sp. | reverse complement strand
CGGCATACGAGATTAACGATCGTGACTGGAGTTCAGACGTGTGCTCTTCCGATCTGATAAGGATCTGGCAAGCCTTGCGGATGAATCGCCCGTGTTTACCTACAATACTGCAATTGTCCGCTGATTTCCGCACATGAAACGCTTAAAAATAAGCCCCCGATGTAGCCCCACCGGTGCATTTACTCTAATTGAAATCATGGTTGCAACGGTGATCATGGTCGTGCTGGTTGGCTTGGTAATTCAGATTACCAGTGAAGTGCTCAAGGTGTGGAATCGCTCCTCGGGCAAGCTCGGCATGAATGCGGAGGCACGCATTGCGATGGATTTGATTACCAGGGATGTAGAGATGGCTGTCTTGCGCAACAACCAGCAGCAATGGCTGCGAGTGGAAGGGCCTGTGAATATGAATAATGGCGCGCCTTATGATCCGGACAACACTGTCTCCCTAAAGTTGTTTTCCCCAGCGCTAGATCGGCCAGATGGTGTCGGTGATATCTGTGCAATCGGCTATCGTCTGCAATACAAACAATCATATTCTGGCGGAGATCCCACCTATGCCCTGTATCGTCGGGTGGTCGATCCAGACACCACATTCAATCAATATTTAGGCTCCGGTGATCCTAGCACAAGTCCTCAAGGTAGACTAATCGGCAGCAATTGGTCAGATACCGGCTCGAATGGTATTACCGATGACAGCAACTATTTGGTCGGCAATGTCATTGAGTTCAAGGTGCTGATTTATGCGCAATCAGATCCACTCGAAGCGGTGAATGTTGATAGTGTTGGCACCCTGAAGGAGTATGCTTATGGAGGTGTCAATGGTTCGACTATCCCGCTTTTATACGCCGATGTGACCCTACGGGTAATTTCAGATGAGGGACTTGAGATTCTTACGCTCCCCAGTTTATCTGGAACCGGTTATACTTCGTATCAAGATGTTGTGCGTGCGCACAGTGATCTATTTACACGCCGTGTGCATTTTATGGCACGTCCCTTGTAGAGCTGTTGATCGAAACAGCTATTATTCTCTCTTATTAAAACCAAACACTCCCTAATCTCCGATGCGCTCAATTTTTGTAACCTCTTTTTTACTTTTTATACTCGTCAGTTCAGACCTATGGACTCCACTGAATGCCCAGGCCTTACAAGTGGAACGTACGGACCTTCCACTTGTAAGGCCTGATCTACACGAGCCATATGAAACTTTCGAATATGATCGGCAGAAATTCGAGGCATCTTTGCACGCAATTATTGGCGGTGGGATTAAATATTTAAAAGCGGTTAGTATGGAGTCTTTTCCACGGGACTCAGACGGTCGGTTTATTGGCAGTATGATCCGCAATGAAGCGCATTTGTCTGAATTGAGGGATCCGAGTACCTTTCGTGATGCCGATACCTTTGTTCCGGCACAGATGGGGCAATGGCTGACGACACTTGTGCTTGCCCATGCCTACAGTCTTGAAAATCCGGAGTTTGAGGCCGGTATCACCGATCAGGAGCTTGTCGAATTATTGACTGCCAACATCACTGCACTTGAATATATCTTGGAAAATCACGCTTATACACACCATACTGGCAAAAAAGCATTTTTTCAACGGCACAATGTGCCCACTGGCAAACCAAGCTACGGGGATTCGTTTGATCAAATCATTTCCTTTCTAGACAACACCTACCTTGTTGCAGGTCTGGAGGTAGTTTCTGCTTATTTGGAACGCGAGCAAATTGACGCAGCGCTGACCACACGCGTGCACTCGGTGCTAGCTCAGTTTGACCTCAGTATGTGGGTCGATGAGGACGGTGAAATGTATCAAGAACTTCACCCCAAAGAGCCTTTTTTGAGGCAACAAGTAGATCGTATTTTGACGGAAGCTAGACTGTCTCCTGTGGTGGGATTTGCCCGCGATGAAATTTCGGCAGCTACCTTGTCTGAAACGGTTGCAAAATGGCTCAGCCAAAGCAAGTCTGGGAGCAGTCTAAGTGGTCGCCGGATTGAATACATGCCCTATTCCGGGCGTGCTTTGGAGGTTGGAGTGGCCACCGCATATTTGTCCAATGAGCTGCGCGGGCGCTTTGCTAGAGAGACCTTAATCCCACTTTCGATTGCGCAAAAAGAAGTGGCGGATTGTTTGGGCCTGCCGGCTCCTGGAGCGACTCCGGTCGGCAATGGCTTCTATCATTTTGTCGAATTTGGTCTTTCGCCATGTGAAGCTTGCCCGACTGTAGGCAGCTGCGGCAAAGAATATACCAACAGTCAAGTGATCATTCCGTCTGCAACCGCGACAACTGCCGGCACCATCGGCAGTTTGGGCACCTTGAACGATCTAATGGCAGTGTATGAAAGTGCTTTGGAACAGGGTCAGTTTGACCCGATATTTGGATTTCCAAATGCGTATATTAATACGAATCAACAGCTTCAATTCGAAGCAGAAGCCTACACATCGATCACAAATGAATGGGGGCGAGATTGGCATGTCCGCGCCAGTTCAAAAGCACTGGTACATTTATCCAAACCGAATGACCAGATTGAATATGATTTTGAAGTCAGTCAAACCGGTGAATATTATCTATCTGTACGTTACAGCAATGCACACAGTGATCTTAAAGACCAAATTGAATTCTGGATCGACGGTGATTTCAAAAATGTGCTGCAAACTCAAGGTACCGGTCTGCCACGTCAGCACTTTATCAATTCGCCAATCGTTTACCTTGGTGAGTTAGCGCAGGGGACGCACAATCTACGGCTTGTTTTAAGCGCCACAGATAGTTTGGGTGTGGATTTGGATGTGATCAGCATCGGCATG
>CAXQRK010000075.1:0-19777 GCA_964226535.1 Polaribacter sp. | reverse complement strand
ACACCAGCTTATACACTCTTTCCCTACACGACGCTCTTCCGATCTACAGACTTTTATCACCTTTTGGTTCCGGCTACGCTGGGTTGGGGTTTAAACAAACTCACAATTAAAATTAAATTGTAGCTTGCATGAATCGGAGGGAGATTTAAGTTTCCAGCGATTTGAGCCGGTTGAACTCAACTAGAGCCTCTAATATGCACAACACAACTATAGCTTATGACAGTAAGGTCGAGGGTGAAGTCATTGTCACTCAGGCGGATGCTGTAATTAATTGGATACGCAAGCACTCGGTTTGGCCAATGCCGATGGGACTTGCCTGTTGCGCGATTGAATTAATGGCCGCAGGTGGTTCGCGCTTCGATATTTCCCGATTTGGTATGGAAGTGATGCGTTTTTCGCCGCGTCAGGCGGATTGTATGATTGTGGCTGGCACGGTGACCTACAAGATGGCGGAGGTGGTGCGCCGTATTTATGACCAGATGGCTGAGCCAAAATGGGTGGTGGCGATGGGTGCTTGTGCGAGCACCGGAGGAATGTATCGCTCCTATGCGACGCTGCAAGGCGTGGATCGTATAATTCCGGTGGATGTGTATGTGAGTGGCTGCCCGCCACGACCGGAGGCTTTGTTAGATGCGATGATTAAGTTACAAGACAAGATTGGGCGTGAATCTTCCGTCAGGAATTTGTTTCCCGAGAAAGTGCGTGCGAAACGCTTGGTGGGAACTGCAACGGAGCGCTAGGTGATGACTGACAATGATTTGGACCTGCTCAAAGAGCGCTTTCAATCGCTCACCGAGCGTGCATCTGCGGATCATGTTGCGCTGAACTGTGCGGCAGATGAGTTGCTCGAGCTGTGCACTGCCTTGCGGGATGAATTTGGCTATGATATGTTGGTAGATATTACTGCGGTTGATTGGGATGCCCAGAGTCCGCGCTTTACAGGTATATATCATTTTCTCTCGACCACCAAGCATGTGTATTTGCGACTGGCCGTGGATTGTCCCGACGATCTCAATCCGGTATTGCCGTCGCTTTCGGGCCTGTATGCGGCAGCAAATTGGCATGAGCGTGAGACCTACGATTTGATCGGCTTGCGCTACGACGGACATCCTGATTTGACGCGTATTTTGATGTGGGATGCATATCCTTATCATCCCTTGCGTAAAGATTTTCCCTTGGCAGGAATCGAGACCCCATTACCGGCCCATGATATTGCCGAGATTACCGGTGCATCCGTGCAGGCAGCGCCCATGGTCGGCGGCCCATTTGTCTCGTCAGCGGATGGTCCGATGAGTCAGACTGAGCCACGTGCTCGTGATGAGAGTTGGAATGAGAAGCAGCACAAGCCCAGCGATAAACCAGAGGAATTTAAATGACCGTTAGCAAAGAAATGTCAATCGGCGATGCCGCCTCGTATCTGAGCGAGGTCGATGGTGAGCCTCAAACTGAGACCATGTTGTTGAATGTTGGGCCGTCACATCCGACGACTCATGGTGTGCTGCGGCTGAAGATGGAACTCGATGGTGATGTAGTGAAACGCTGTAAGCCTGTGATTGGGTACTTGCACCGAGGTGATGAGAAAATCGCCGAAAATATGACTTACAATCAGTTTGTGCCTTACACAGATCGTTTGGACTACATCGCGCCGCTATCCAACAACGTGGCCTATGCGATGGCGGTTGAGAAACTTGCCGCTCTGGAAGTTCCAGAGCGTTGTCGGGCGATTCGTCTGCTTTGTTGTGAATTGGCGCGAGTTTCGTCACACTTATTGGGCGTCGGTGTGTACGGGATGGATGCCGGTGCATGGACGGTGTTCATGTACACGTTTACCGAGCGTGAAAAGCTCTACACCTTGTTCGAAGAATTAACCGGTGCCCGATTTACTACCAGTTATACTCGCATCGGCGGCGTTGCACGCGATATTCCCGAGGGCTGGCTTGGGCGGGTGCTTGATTTCTGCAAGGGGGTACTGCCGGTGGTGGATCAGATTGATAAGTTACTGACTCGTAATCGTATTTTTATGGACCGTACGGTTGGGATCGGTGTCGTTTCCAAGGAGGATGCGCTCGCCCACGGTCTGACCGGACCGAATCTTCGCGCCAGTGGAGTCGATCTGGATTTGCGCAAGGATCGGCCATATCTCGATTATGAACGCTATGAGTTTGATGTGCCAATCGGCATCAACGGTGATTGTTATGATCGTTATTTGATGCGGGCTGAAGAAATTCGCCAGAGTGTACGAATTATTCGGCAGTGTATCGAGCAATTTCCCGAGGGTCCTTACTATGCGGAAGATGCAAAGAAAATCTTTGCACCGCAGAAAGCTAAGGTGCTGACCAGTATGGAGGAATTAATTCAGAATTTCATGCTCGTGACTGAAGGTCCGCAAATGCCTGCCGGTGAAGTGTATTTTGAAGCCGAAAATCCCAAAGGTGCGCTTGGCTTCTTTATTGTTTCCAAGGGCGGTGGTGTGCCCTATCGTTTAAAAATCCGTGGGCCATCGTTCTGTAATCTCAGTATTCTCGATAAGTTGATTCCCGGGCACTATTTGACTGATATCACGGTGATCCTCGGGTCGCTGGACTTTGTGATGGGGGAGTGTGATCGTTAAAGTGAGCGAATCGATACGAACAACTGAAACAATGAATTTAAAACCTGCAACAATCGAAAAAATTGATCGCCTGGTGCCGCGTTATCCGATCATGAAGAGCGCGGCCTTGCCGCTTTGCCATCTGGTGCAAGAAGACCAGGGCTACTTGTCGAACGAGGCAATTGAGTGGATTGCCGATCGTCTGAATCTACAACCAATCAATATTTTTGAGTTGGTGACCTTTTACCCGATGCTGCGTACCGAGCCCACCGGTCAGTATCATGTGCGGGTCTGTCGTACCCTGCCTTGTGCACTTGCTGGCGCATACCAGACCTGTCAGCGCCTTGAACAAGCGCTTGACTGTAAGGTCGGGCACACCCGTGACGATGGCCGGGTAACACTGGAGTTTGTTGAATGCCACGCAGATTGCGCCAAAGGCCCGGTCGTCATGGTTGGCGAGGATGAATACACCGAGATGGATCCCGATAAGGCAGCTGAGCTGGCGGCTAAAATCAATAATCAAACCCTATAGAGATCCGCATTCCGCATTTTAATTTCTAATTTTTAATCTCATGGCAATACAGGAGCAAAGGCTTATTTTTAAACATATTGACGAGCCCGGCTACAGCAACGATATGGATTGTTATCTGCAGCACGGTGGTTATGAGCAGTTACGCAAGGCGGTCGGCATGCAGCCGGAGGCAATTTGCGCGGAAGTGTTGGAATCTGGTGTCCGAGGTCGTGGCGGCGCGGGTTTTCCGGCCGGCATGAAGTGGAAGTTTCTCGACCGCAAGTCGGGCAAGCCGATCTATTTGATCTGTAACTGTGATGAGTCCGAGCCGGGCACATTTAAAGACCGTCAAATTATTCATCAGGATCCGCATCAACTAATCGAAGGAATGATGTGTGCGGCATTTGCGATACAAGCCAAGCTGGCGTTCATTTATATTCGTGGTGAATTTTTTGAAGGCTACAAGATCCTCGAACGTGCAATCGAAGAGGCACGCGAACAGAATTTTTTGGGAGACAATATCTTGGGCAGTGGCTACTCCTGCGATATCATTGTCCATCGTGGTGCGGGTGCCTATATTTGTGGCGAGGAGACCGGTCTGATCGAATCACTTGAGGGTAACCGCGCCAACCCACGGATCAAGCCGCCGTATTTTCCGGCCGCTCTCGGCCTGTATCAGTGCCCCACCATTGTCAACAATGTGGAAACACTCTGCGATGTGAAACACATCATCGCAATCGGTGGCAAGGAGTTCGCCGCGATCGGCACTCCAGGCAACACGGGCACACGTATTTGGTGTGTTTCCGGTCACGTACAAAAGCCCGGCTATTACGAATTCCCCTGTTCAGCGATTACGCTGGGGCAGTTGATTTATGAGGTCTGTGGCGGTCTCAAGCCGGGCCGTACGCTCAAAGCGGTGATCCCTGGGGGGTCTTCGGCAAAAGTACTGCGGGCCGATGAACGCTTTACCGGCAGGCTCAAAGATGGCACTGCATTTGATTGGGGGATCGAAGATATTCCGATGGATTTTGACAGTTTGACCGCTGTCGGTTCCATGTCTGGATCCGGTGGTGTGATTGTTATGGATGACTCGACTGACATGGTTGAGGCGCTGGCGAATATTAATTATTTTTATGCTCATGAAAGTTGTGGTCAATGTACACCCTGCCGCGAAGGCGTGCCGTGGATGCGCAAAGTGACACAGCGAATGGTCAATGGTGAGGCACGCGAGGAGGATGCCGATTTGCTCAACAGTATCGCAGATCAAATCGCCGGCCGTACCATTTGTGCATTTGGCGAAGCGGCCTCATGGCCAGTGCAAAGCTTTATTGCCAAATTTAAGGACGAGTTTGTCGAAAAAGCCCGTGAACAGTGCGCCCGCCGTAAAGCTGGTGAAGAACCGGCCCAGCAGACTACGCTGATTTAAGGAGTCAGTAGACAGTAAACCGAATTAATTATGCAACCTGCAAAGACATTTCAGGATTTAATTGTATGGCCAAAAGCGCATGCCTTTGCTCTACCAGTGTATGGACTCTCAAAAGGCTTTCCAAAAGAGGAACGCTATGGCTTAATTGCTCAACTGCGTTGTGCCGTTGTGTTTGATTTCTGATTCCTGATTCCTGACACCTTTTTTCAATGTCTTCCGAAAATACAACAGATCTGATTACTATCAATATTGATGGTCAGGACATCGAAGTGCCTAAGGGCATCAATGTCATTGAGGCCGTGAAGCTCGCCGGCAAAGGCAAAGAAGTGCCCCATTACTGCTACCATGCAAAATTATCCATCGCCGGTAATTGTCGCATGTGCATGGTAGAAATGGGCATGCCGATGCGTGACCGTGCGACTGGCGAGGCTATTCTGGATGAAGATGGCACACAAAAAATCGGCTGGATGCCGAAGCCAACCATTGCTTGCGCAACCAATGCTTCGCCCGGCATGCACATCAAGACCGATTCAGCCATAGTGAAAGAATCGCGCAATGGTGTGACGGAATTCCTATTGATTAATCATCCGCTGGATTGCCCGATTTGCGACCAAGCTGGGGAGTGTCGCTTGCAAGAGTTTTCCGCCGAGCATGGGCGTGGCTATAGTCGTTTTATTGAGCAGAAAAATGTCAAGCCCAAGCGCACTAAGCTGGGCAGTCGGGTGATGCTTGACGATGAGCGCTGCATTCTCTGCTCGCGTTGCATTCGTTTTTGCAAGGAAGTGGTGCAAGACGATGTGCTTGGATTCGTGGATCGCGGCACCTATTCGACCCTGACCTGCTATCCCGGCAAGCAGTTAGAGAATAATTACTCGCTCAACACGGTCGATATATGTCCGGTAGGTGCGCTCACGAGCATGGACTTTCGGTTTAAGATGCGTGTTTGGTTCCTCAAGCGCTCGAATAGCATCTGCACCGAAAGCAGTGTTGGGGCAAATACCGAGATCTGGAGCCGCGAAGGTAAGATTTACCGAATCACACCGCGTCGCAACGACGCGGTAAATGATACCTGGATGACCGATTCCGGCCGCGAACGTTTCAAACCATCCGAGTCCGAGGATCGCCTAACGCACTACACCATTGAAGGGGTGCATCGAAGCGATGCTGAAACCGCGCAGGCCGCGGCCGAATGTTTGAAATCGGGCGATGTGGCGCTGCTCGGCTCGGCGCACAGCAGTGTGGAAGAACAATTTTTATATCGTCTGATTGCCGATCGCTGTGATGCATCAGTATCCTTACTGAGTCACATTGGCCCGGGCGACGGCATTTTGCTTTCCGAAGACCGCACGCCAAATCTGCGCGGTGCTTTGCTCAATGGCTTGATCGCTGAGATTCCTCCCACCGAGCTCTCCGCGCTTGCCGCTCAGATTGATGCGGGAGCGGTGCAGACGCTTATTGTGGTGAATGAGGATGTGACTGCGCTGGGCATTGCAATGGAACGCTTGTCAAAGCTGAACGTCATCTACATTGGCACGCATGCCAATGCCACCAGTCAAATCGCCAATCTGGTCTTTCCCTCTTTGATGGTGTTCGAAAAGGAGGGCTCGTTTGTAAATCAAAGTTTCCGGCTGCAGAAATTCAGCGCTGCCGTACCCGGCCCCAGCGGTATCCATCCCGACATCACTGTGCTGGAACAGATCGTCGCGGCCCTGGGCGATGAAAAACCGATTGCCTTGACCATGGAGCATATCTGGCAGCGCATTGCCGAGACCAACCCGCACTTTGAAGGCTTGAGTTGGGCGGCGATTGGCGATGAAGGGCTGGCACTTGATCCAATGCCTTTTATCGAGTTGCCTTTTGTTGAAACCAAGAATTTGAAATTTGACCCGGTCGCATTTAAGCAGACGCAAGCCGCTTCGACTTAGGTGTAAGCTAACTGATTGAATATGGACTCCCCCACCAACATACTGCCCGTGCTGTTGCCGATTGTATTTGCACTTGCGATGATTTCGGTGTTCATGGGGCTGTGTAGTTACTCGGTGCTTGCAGAGCGCAAAATTTCCAGTTGGATTCAGGGTCGAGTCGGGCCCAATCGTACACGTTTACCCTTACTCGGGCATATCCCGATTTTGGGTAATTTTTTCACCGGTATTGGAATTTTCCAACCGGTTGCCGATGGGCTGAAATTTTTGTTTAAGGAGGAGATCACCCCGGGGCACGTCAAGACTGGCTATTATTATCTCGCTCCGGTACTAGCTTTGGCGCCAGCCTTGACCACGATGGTGGTGCTGCCCTTTGGGCGTTATGTTGATCCGATGGGGGTGGTGCAGCCGCTGGTGCTCGCCAATATTGATGTTGGTATGCTATTTATTTTGGGCGTATCTTCATTGGGCGTGTACGGTATTGTTTTAGCCGGCTGGTCATCAAACAGCAAGTATCCGTTTCTCGGTGCGATTCGGGCCTCGGCCCAGATGGTCTCTTATGAATTAGCGATGGGGCTTTCGATTTTGCCGGTGTTTATGTGGGCTTCGGCGCCAGGCTCGAATTATGGCCTGTCATTGTTTGGCGTAGTCGAATCACAGGCGGGTCTCTGGTTGGTCATCTGGCAGCCGCTGTCGGCTCTGATTTTCCTGGTATCGGTGTTTGCCGAAACCAATCGTCTGCCGTTCGATATGGCCGAGTCTGAAACGGATCTCGTCGGTGGTTTTCATACCGAGTATGGCTGTTTTAAATTTGGTCTGTTTTTTGTCGCGGAATATGCCCATGTGATCATGGGGTCCGCCTTGTTTGTATTGTTGTTTCTGGGGGGGTGGCACTTTTTTCCCGGATGGGCGGACCCTTGGGGCAACAGTTCGTTCGGTGCGGTGCTGTCGGTACTGTGGTTCATGGGCAAAGTATTTGCCATGATTTTCTTTTTCATCTGGGTACGCTGGACGCTGCCGCGCTTTCGGTACGATCAAGTGATGGCGCTGGGCTGGAAAATCTTGCTACCTCTGGCGATTGGCAATTTGATCATCAATACATTCATCATCGCACTTTACGATATCCTTTAAACCACTGTTCGTATGGCCAAGACAAAAGTTCTGGAACGCAAACCGCTTAGTTTTGCGGAAAAAACCTTTATTCCGCAAATTGTTACGGGGTTAAAAACAACCCTGGGGGCAATGATGAATAAGCCGGTTACCTTACAGTATCCGGATGAGCGTCCGGTGATTCCCGAGCACTACCGTGGTGTGCCCACGCTGGTAAAAGATCCAAATGGTCGCGAGAAATGCGTCTCCTGCCAGCTGTGTGAATTCGTTTGCCCGCCAAAGGCAATTCGTATCATGCCGGGGGCGATTGATGCCGAAGCCGACCCAGATCGTGCCCACATTGAGAAAGCCCCTCAGGAATTTGAAATTAACATGCTGCGCTGCATTTACTACGGCCTGTGCGAGGAGGTCTGTCCGGAGGAAGCGATCTATTTACAAGATGTATTCTCCATGTCGGGCCATAGCCGCGAAGAAATGATTCATAACAAAGACAAGCTGTACGAACTGGGAGGCACCTTGCCGGATCGTCATCGCAAGTGGGATAACAAGAAGGCTGCTGAAGCGGCCGGTAATGCTCACTGATACCAATACCCTATGTTAGACATATTATTTTACGTTTTTGCGGCTACTACGCTTATCGCTGCTGTGCTTATGGTGTTGATGCCGAATGCGGTCAACGGGGCGATGTGCATGATCGTGTCTTTTCTTGGTACGGCAGCGCTTTTCGTGTTATTGGAAGCCTATTTTCTCGCGATTATTCAGGTTGTGGTGTACGCGGGAGCGGTCATGGTGCTATTTCTGTTTATCATCATGCTCCTGGATGTGGAGAAACATTCAGGAACTGTGGAATACTCTGACAAATGGACCCTGAGTGCATCGCTGCTTGGATTTGTGTTGCTAGTGCTGCTGGTCTGTTCGGCCTTTTCTGGAGCTCATCTGCCGGAGCCGGAGTTAATCGCGGTTGCTGAAAATCCAGAAATATTTGATCGTGGACTGCCCTTTACGACCTCCTCGAAATCATTTGGCTACAGCTTGTTTAGCAAATATATGCTGCCGTTTCAGGTGACTGGTTTTCTGCTGCTTGCGGCGATGATCGGAGTGATTGTGGTGTCCAAACGGCCCAATAACCCTTGCTGAATTTGAATCCTTATGACTGTCGGAGTGAATGCTTTTCTTTTGGTTGCTGGGCTGCTGTTTGCAGTCGGCTTGTTGGGGGTCACCCTGCGTCGAAATACGCTTGTGATCTATATGTCGTTGGAGTTGATGCTCAATGCGGTGAATCTTGCGCTGGTTGCATTCTCGCGTTTTAACGGCACTATGGACGGCAATCTCTTCGTTTTTTTTATCATCACCGTGGCGGCTGCGGAGGTTGCCGTTGGATTGGCAATTATTGTTGCCCTGTTTCGCCGTCGCCAGTCTGTCATGGTGAATCACTTAAACGCGCTGAGTCACTAGTGCCATGACCGCCACTCATACACTTCTCGCCGCATTGCTTGCGCCATTGGCATCTGCCGTGCTGATTGCCTGCTTCTTACGCCGCTGTGGCAGGCTGGCATCCTACCTCTCCGTGGTGGCTGCTGCGGTCATTTGTTGCGGTTCTTTCTGGGCGATTCGGAGTGCGGATCAAGCAACCATCCGCGCTGCAGTCGATTGGTTGCAGTTTGGATCATTTCGGGTGTCAATGGGCTTTTTGTTCGACAGTGTTGCGGCGACGATGCTGGCGATGGTTGCCTTCGTCGGTTTTTTGATCCATGTGTTCAGTCTTGGTTATATGGCCGCAGACCGGGCACGGGCACGTTTTTTTGGCGGCCTGTCGATTTTCATGTTCTCCATGCTGGGCATTATTTTGGCGGATAATTTGATCATGATCTTTGTGTTCTGGGAATTGGTTGGTTTTAGTTCATACATGCTGATTGGGCACTATCTGGATACCGATGAAGCTGCGGCTGCTGCCAAAAAAGCATTTATTGTGAATCGTATTGGCGACCTCGGCTTCTTGGTCGGCATTGTATATGCGTACTGGCATTTTGGTACGAGCAATCTTGAAGCAATGAGCGCGGCTGTAGCGCTTGATCCGGGCTTGATCAATGGTTTAATTGCCGCGCTGTTGATGTGCGGTTTTATTGGCAAGTCAGCTCAGTTCCCTCTGCATGTGTGGTTGCCTGATGCGATGGCCGGTCCAACACCAGTATCGGCTTTGATTCATGCGGCGACAATGGTCGCGGCCGGCATCTATTTTCTGATTCGTATCGCCTTCCTGTTCCCCGAGTCGGTGCTCGGTGGCATTGCCATTCTTGGTACATCCGTCGCGGTGTACGCCGGAGTCTGCGCGTATGGTCAAAATGATATTAAGAAAATCTTGGCGTATTCGACGCTGTCACAACTGGGCTATATGTCGGCGGCAGTTGGTCTGGGGTTTTCGGGTATTGCACTGTTTCATCTGATCACGCATGCCTTCTTTAAGGCGCTGCTATTTCTGGGGGCCGGTTCGATTATTCACGGCTGTCACCACGAGCAGGATATTTTTAAGATGGGTGGGATTTTGCGCAAAATGCCGATCACATCGCTTACCTTCATGATTGGAGTGCTTGCGCTGTGTGGAGTGTACGGTTTTTCAGGGTTCTATTCGAAGGATGCGATATTGATCGCAGCCGGACTACAGGCTCAAGGATTGTTTGTGGGGTTGATGTTTGGTGCGTTGCTTACTGCCGGCTATATGGGGCGCCTGGTTTGGATTGTTTTCTTTGGCGCACCAAAGTCAGATGCCGCCTCGCATGCACGCGAGAGCGGGTTCACGATGCTGCTGCCATTGATTGTGCTGGCAGCACTGGCCGTTGCGGGTGGATGGTTGCAGCTTTGGCCCGAGTATCTCGCACAGTTTATTCAGGGCGGCAAGGAGGCACTGCAGCGCGACCAGCCAGCCTATACTGCGATGCATCATACGGTATTGATCTGGGGCTCTGCTGCATGGATCGTCGGCCTGGTCGGTTCTTTGGGATTCTATCGTGCCGGTGCCAGGCAAGATCGGCTCGAACAAAACGCCAAACCACTCTACGAATTTATCAAGGCGCGCCTTTGGTTTGATGAACTCTATGGCTTTTATGTGGCCAAGATTCAGCAGCGTCTCGCGCTGCTGCTCAGTTTTCTGGATATCTTTCTGATCAAGGGTGTCTGTATGCGCGGCAGTGCTGGCTTGGTCGGTTTGGTCGGTGCCTGTACGCGTGCCTTACACATCGGTACGATTCATGCCTATGTGTATTGGTTCCTGGCGGGACTTCTGCTGCTCTGGGCGGTTGCATCGGGCATGCTGCTATAAAATAAGGTGAACGATTTAATTTAGATAGATATGACCCCTGTCGATCCATTCTCTCTGTTACTGCTGGGCGCGATTATAACGCCTCTGATTGCCGGAATCGTCCTTCTGTTTGGCGCATATTATCGTCCGGCGACCATCCGAGCAGTAGCTGCCGTTGGCTTTGTCTGTCCCTGCATCATCGCCTTGCTACTGTGCCTTCAATTTAAGCCCTCACTGGTGGGTGGTTACAATTTTGAAATACGCCTGGTAACCGGCTTGGAAATGCTCGGTATTTATTTACACCTTGGTTTGAATGGGATTTCGCTGCCCTTGTTTATGCTGGCTGCTGTGGTCGGCCTG
This sequence comes from Polaribacter sp., assembly GCA_964226535.1. Taxonomy (GTDB): domain Bacteria; phylum Verrucomicrobiota; class Verrucomicrobiia; order Opitutales; family Coraliomargaritaceae; genus Lentimonas. The sequence goes on along the minus strand of CAXQRK010000075.1, from coordinate 8,563 downwards.
GCTGCCGGGCTCTATGCGATGTACTCAAATGCGGAGCGTCCGTATTTGTATCTTGCACTGCTGCTGTGTATGCTCGGTGGCTTGCTGGGTACATTTGCCTCGATTGATATTTTCTTTTTCTACTTTTTTCACGAGTTCGCGCTGATTCCCACCTTTATTCTGATCGGCGTGTGGGGTGGTGCGGGCAAACGTATGGCTGCGATTGAAATGACGATTTATTTGACTCTGGGGGCGCTGTTGTCCTTGTTGGGCCTGATCGCGCTGTATGTGCAGAGCGGTGCCGATTCGTTTTCCTTGCTGGCCTTGCGTGACTATCTCGCGGCTCAGCCAATTGCCTCGACCGTGCAGACTCATCTGTTTGCACTGTTACTGTTTGGATTCGGGATTTTGGTGTCCTTGTTCCCATTTCACAGCTGGGCACCTAAGGGATATGCGACCGCACCGACAGGAGCGGCAATGCTGCACGCTGGCGTGCTGAAAAAGTTCGGCCTGTACGGCTTATTGCAGATTGCGTCCCCATTGCTGCCTGCCGGTGCGGCAGAGTGGGTTGGTTGGATTGTGTGGCTCGCGCTGGGCAATATTATTATTATCGGTCTAGTGACGCTGGTGCAGAAAGACCTGAAGATGATGCTTGGCTACAGTTCCGTGATGCATATGGGCTATGCCTTTCTTGGTTTGGCGACCTTTTCGGTGGTCGGTGTGGGCGGTGCACTATTGCTCATGATTGCACATGGTCTGTCAATTGCTCTGCTATTTATGCTGTCGACCTGTATCTACCACCGCAGCCAGACCTTTGACATGTCGGCAATGGGAGGACTTGCGACCAAAGCTCCGGTACTGGCTGCCTTTTTTCTGCTCGCTACGATGGCCAGCATTGGATTGCCGGGATTCGGGAATTTTTGGGGTGAATTTATCATTTTTGCTGCGTTGGCTGAAACCGACGCGACTAGATGGATTGTGGCACCGGCTGCACTCGGGATTATTCTTTCTGCGATCTATGGCTTGCGGGCGGTGGCCAATATATTTTATGGCCAGCCGACTGAGGCCTTTGTCGCTCGTTTCAATGGGGATGAGATCGTCGATGTGAACAACTATGAACGCGTGCCTGCGCTTATCTTGATTGTGGCGCTGTTGATTGTCGGGGTATTTCCACGTCTGTTGTCAGACCATGCGGATCACGAACTATCCGCGCTGCCCGCATACTCATCCACTGTCGTTCCAGTGCTTGGCGAAGCCAATGTGGCACTGCCTCAAACGATTCATGCATATAAGGAGGTCATATCCGAATGAACGAGCTGCTCGCTGAATTCCTGCGCAGTTTTACTGCGACAAACGATTGGGCTGCGATTATGCCCGAGATTATGCTGAGCGTGCTAGCCCTGGGACTGTTGGTCGCTGAAATGGCCTTGCCCCGCACGCGACAAGATTTGGTCGTGAGGCTTGCAATTGGCGGACAAGTCCTGATTCTTGGGCTCACGATTGCGCTCGGTTGGCGCGTCCATTATCCTGCCGATGGTCAGAGCTATTTCAGTGGCATGATTCAACAGACGGATGTGACGCAGATCATGCGCGGCTTTTTCTTAATCAGTTCCATTTTGGTCTGTTATTTGGGCAAACTATATTTGGCCAAGCAACGTTTGGCGCGTACCGAGTTTTTTCATCTCGTGATCGTGAGTGCTGCCGGCATGATGTTGCTGGTGCAGAGTGCGCATTTCATCATGCTGTTTGTGGCGCTCGAAGCGGTTACGGTGGCATTCTATGTACTGGTTGCGTATGGTCGCACAAGTGCCTTGTCGCTTGAGGCGGGTCTGAAGTATTTAATTCTGGGAGCACTCAGTTCGTCGATTTTATTGTTTGGTATTGTGTTGCTTTACGGCGTGGCGGGCAATCCTGAAATGAGTTCATACAGTGCGGACGCATTGAATTTCAATGAATTGAAAATATTTATTTGGATGCATTCGGATCATTTATTGGTGCGTGTCGGTGCAGTCCTGGTGGTCGCTGGTATTTGTTTTAAAATTGCCGCGGTGCCCTTTCAAATTTGGGTGCCGGATGTGTATCAAGGTGCACCGACTCCGGTGACTGCCTATCTGGCGATTGCATCAAAAGCGGCCGGCTTTATTATTTTGCTCAAATTGTTGACTGGTCCCTTGGTTGGTTTGAGTGGGTTGATGCTGCCGTTGCTATCGGTGATTGCCGCAGCATCGATCTTGTTTGGCAACTTTGCCGCAGTCGGGCAGCGTAATGTTAAACGACTGATAGGCCTCTCTGGGATTGCCCATGCGGGCTATCTGCTTGTCGGTGTGGTGGCTGCACTGACGATTCCATGGGCGTTGTATGCCGTGATTTTTTACCTGGCCACGTATTTACTCGCAGCATTTGCAGTGTTTGCGGTGATGGCGCATGTGTCCGGCGCAGCGGATGCAGATCAGGCGCGGCAAGGGTATGAAAATTTCGCGCGACAGCGACCATTTTTGAGTGCGGTGCTCACGGTCGGGTTGGGCTCGCTGGCCGGCATTCCTCCACTGGGGGGCTTCATTGCCAAGCTGTTTATCTTTGTGGCGGCTTACCAGGCTCAACTTTATATCTTGCTGGGTATTTCAGTGTTTGGTGTGGTGGTTTCGATCTACTACTACTTCGGTTGGCTGCGTGTAGTTTATTTCTCAGACCCAAGCAATGATGCGATGGAACCGGGCGGGGCATCACTTAGTATCGGTGATCGAATTGTTTTAGCGATCCTCGTGGTGGCGATTGTGCTGGTCGGTCTATTTCCGGCGGTGCTGCCGATTGTTCAAGTCAGCATATGAGGCTGAGTGGTCTGGGTGAGGAAGTACCGTGAGGTAGATGGTTTGTGCAAATGATGCCCCGTATTTATTTGTCGCCTCCCGATATTAGTGCACCGGATCATGCTGCAGTGGATGAGGTATTGCGGTCGAACTGGGTGGCTCCGGTGGGTCCGCATTTGGATGCATTTGAAACGGCTGTGCTTGAGCACACCGGTCGTGCGGCCGGACTCGCGCTTAACTCTGGCACGGCGGCATTGCATTTGGCGCTGCAACTATTAAATGTACAAGCGGGAGACAGTGTGATCTGCCCGAGCCTGACGTTTGCGGCCAGCGCTAATGCGATTTGTTATTGTGGGGCAGAGCCGGTCTTTGTCGATAGCGAGCCGGACACATGGAATATGGATCCGGTGCTGTTAGCAGTGGAATTGCAGGAACGTGCCGATGAGGGACGTTTGCCCAAGGCGGTGATTGTGGTCCACCTGTATGGTCAGTGTGCGGATATGGATCCGATTCTGACGGTTTGTGGGCAGTATGGGATTCCAGTGGTGGAGGATGCGGCCGAAGCCTTGGGGGCGAGCTACAAGAGTCGTCCGGCCGGTAGCATGGGTGCCTTGTCGGTGTTTTCATTTAACGGTAATAAGATTATCACCACTTCGGGCGGCGGTATGTTGCTTGCTGACGAGGCAGCGTGGATTGAGCGTGCGCGTTTCTTGGCGACTCAAGCGAGGGAGCCAGTGCTGCATTATGAACATCGGGAAGTCGGTTATAATTATCGGCTGAGCAATCTGTTGGCGGCTCTCGGGCTGAGCCAATTGAATGATTTACAGCGTCGGATTGCGGTCAAACGTGAGCATTTTGAAGCCTACCATGCGGCACTGAGTGAATTGCCCGGCGTGACCTTTATGCCGCTTCGAGATCCCGCCGCGGTTAATTACTGGCTCACCTGTCTGACGGTGGCACCGGTACCCGATGGACCTTCGCGGGATCAGATCATTCAGGCACTGGCTGAGGCCAATATTGAAGCGCGGCCACTGTGGAAACCGATGCATCTACAGCCGGTCTTTCAGGACTGCACGGCGATTGGTGGGGACTGCGCGGCAGGCTTGTTTGCGAATGGGCTTTGTCTACCAAGTGGTTCGTCGATGCATGTGGATGATCGTGCCAGAGTGATCGAGTGTATTCGCTCGTGTTTTTCACCGGCACAGAACTAAGGAGGATCACTGGTTTGGCTGCTCAGATAGTATTACCTTACTGGAATGTTCGCACGTTTGCATTGTTGCTGTTGTACGCCCTGCTGTGTGGACTCAGTTATTGGGCTGCATTTGAGCTTCGATTTGATTTTGATATACCAGATGAGTTTGCGCAGACTCTGCTCGATACCCTTTGGTGGGTGGTGGTGTTAAAGTTGATCTTGTTGCTTGCCTTCGGGCAGTTTGACTGTGTGTGCGCTTACTTTCGCTTGCCGGATGCCTTGCGGCTGGGGCTTGCGTTGTTAATGGCCAGCGCAATCCTAGTTGTCACATGGTATGTTTATAACGGTGCTGGCGTGCCGCCGCGGGGCATCATCCTGACCGATTTGCTGTTTAGCTTTTTAATCTTGGCCGGGCTTCGTGTTGCCATGCGTGTGCAGGCCAGTCGCAATTGGGAGGATTGGTTGAGTTGGGATCAGGCTGTCAATGTGATCATCGTGGGGGCTGGCGAGGTCGGGGCTAGGCTCTGTTCGGAATTAAAGCAAAAGGCCAGCCTGGGTCTGCGGCCAGTCGCATTTCTGGATGATGATCGCTGCAAAGTCGGGCGTTACGTGCATGGTGTGTTGGTGGCTGATACGGTTGCTGAATTGGCTGCGATTGCGAAACGGTATGCCGCCCACAAAGTGGTGATCGCATTTCCATCGGCATCAGTTGCACGAGTGCGTGCGGTCACCCAAAGTGCCCGTGCTGCCGGCTTGACGGTTGATATTGTACCGGCATTGACCGATCTGGTCAGTGGCCGTGCGCAGATGAGCCAGCTACGGCCGGTGGAATTGCAAGATTTACTTGGGCGTGATGCAATTGATTTGAACTTGGATCAGATTGATTTGATGCTGGCCGGCAAGCGCGTTCTGGTAACTGGTGCCGGCGGCAGTATTGGTCGGGAACTAGTTGCACAGGTGTTGGCGTACACCCCGGCATCTGTGCTGTGTATTGACCAGGCCGAGATGGCTATTTTCAATTTGCATCACGAGGTCTTACAGCCGCTTGATTCCTCTGGATTGGCTCAAACATTGGTGATGAATGTGCAACGCACTGATGTGATGGCAGATCTATTTGAGCGCTTCCGTCCGGAAGTTATTTTGCATACGGCGGCACATAAACATGTGGATTTGATGGAAGCGCAGCCTGCCGAAGCATTGCACAATAATTTCTTTGCCACGCTTGAATTGGCCAGCCTAGCCACTGCTTGTGCGGTGGAACGCTTCATCCTGATTTCGACCGATAAAGCGATCAATCCTAGCAGTGTGATGGGAGCGAGTAAGCGCCTCGCAGAGCTTGCTATATTGGCGCAGCAGCAGATGGAGGAGCATTCGACTCGATTCATGGCAGTTCGATTTGGCAACGTACTGGGCTCTTCAGGAAGCGTGATCCCGATTTTTAAACGCCAAATTGAGGCCGGAGGGCCGGTGACGGTGACTGACCCGGAAGTGACGCGCTTCTTTATGCTGGTGCAGGAAGCAGTCGGTCTAGTGCTGCAAAGTGCAGCTCAAGGGAGTGGTGGTGAAATCTTCGTGCTTGATATGGGACCGCCAATCAAGATTTTGGACATGGCACGTCAGATGATTGAGTTGAGTGGGTATCAGGAGGGTGATGATATCCAGATCACATTTACCGGCTTGAAGCCAGGTGAGAAATTATACGAGGAGGTCCAGCATTTGAGTGAGACCTTGCAGCCGACCGAACACCCTAGAGTGAGGCGTTTGATTGTCGGGGGCAGACTTGAGTATTCAATTGATTTTATCAAGACGGAGCTTGCCTCGGTAATGTCTACTGGTGACCCGATGCAGATCAAGCGGATGATACAACGATTTGTACCTGAATATACACCTTACGGCAGTTAGGCAGTTCGCTAATTTGTATGGCAGCCTTTTATTTTTGATTTTAGCCTCTGAAAACAGTGCCGTTATTTAGCTGGGAATGGTGCAGATCCTGGCCCTGATCGATCAACTGGAAGTGCTCAGCAAAATCATCCTTAACTATGTCTTGCAGATAGATTGTTGACATGAAATACTTGTCAAAGTGCATATTGGTATATAGTGTCTGGCCGGAAAATCACACTTTTCTTAGACCCACTTGAGTTTCCTTATTTTTCCAATTAGTCACATTAATCAATCGCTACCACTTTACCCTTTTCTCTGCACTTTTTGTAGCTGTTTTCAAATGCTATGACCTTACTTTTTAGCAAATCCCAGAGATAATGACAGAGCCAAGCTCGGTGCCTGTCTATTGCTGGGCACCCGTGCGTTAGGCTTTACTGGAAAACCTGTTACAGCTAAGCGGCTCGCGTCAAGCTATCGCTTCGGCTTCGTTGCTTGAGCAGATGATTGCCGATGCGGTGAAGATTGTACGCGAGGATTCCCAGGCCGGCATAGCGAGCATAGCCCCCATACCCTTTGTCCGGGCAACGATCCAGTCCATGATGCTCCAGACTGTTGATATCGCTTTCTACAGCACTGTGCTTGTTGGACAGTTTGCGCCATCTCTTCTGACTTTGACGCTCCTGATCAGCAATGCTGAGTTTACCTTTTTTGGGCATGACTACTTCGACACCCTCAAGGCACATCTCCAGTAGTTCACGATTCTCAACACTGCTGAAACCTCGGTCAAAGCTTAGGCTGGCGATCGTCTCTAAGCCTAATTTCCTGACCAGACGATCAGCCAAAGGTGCGACTTCGCCCGCTTCGTCCGCTCCTTGCATGATTTTGTAATCATGGACGATACCGTATTGATCGGTAGCGATTAACAGACGATGACCGAGTTCGACACGGCGATGGGCCTTGCCTTTTTGGATCCATTCGGTGTGCTGCTCGAAGATCGAGTAAAGCTTTTCGCTCGGGGCAATCTTACGCCCATCCAGCAGGCGATCACTGATCAGGAAAATGTGATGGATCAGCAGGTCGTGGTAGTGCCGTAGTTCACTGATCGATATTTCCAGCATTGGATCCATGGGTAGCGCACTGAGTTGTTCGAGGCTCTCAAGTACTTTTTCTTCAAGTGCATAAAGACTTTCCAGATAAGTTTTCGCGTTGGTTTCGACCCGTGCTGCCCTGTTTTGGCCTCCACTACGACAGGCTCGTGCACTACGGCGAGCCAGTGCTTTGATTCGGCTGCGCCAGTTGGCGTGCTTGCGCCAGCCCGGCAGATCATAGCTCTGACAAAGGCGGGCGCTGAGTTCAATACACTTGCGTGCGCAGTCCCAGGCAAGGTTCAGATCGGTGGGGAAATGCACGTTGCTCTCAAAGACATAGCTATCGACTTTGATCGACAACCCGGCGTCTTTTTTTTTATCACCTGACCTGAATAACGAGCAATAACAGCGTTGATTTCTTCAAGTAGCTCCTCACTGAGTAAAGCAACGTTTTCCTTTAAAGTGCTTAACTTGAACTGCAGTGTAGTATCAAAGGCGGGCTGACCGAGGAGTTGGCGAACCAGTGAATCGTAATTGGCTACATGGTGCAAACGATCGTAATTTAAGTCCAGGGTCAATCGAACTACTGCGAGCACGAATATCTGCCAAAGATCCATGCCCGGTCGTCCTTTTGAGCGATCATTGCGCAGTAGCCGGTCTTCAAGGAGCCTGAATACCTCACTGCTAACCTGTGGTGTGGTGAACACCCATTGCAGCGCTGCCAGAGTGGGAGGTAGTTCATCCCGTGTGCGGGTGGGAATTTCGACCCGTTCGATTGGAACGGCTCCCAAGGCGAGTTGTACTTCGAATCTTTGTCTCACGATACTAATCTTGATACAAGATCGACCGGTTTAACAGCGAATAATCCTGTTTTTCAGCGTATTTATCAGCTTTAGCGGCCAATATTGGCAAATATTCAACCTGTATCAGTCAAGCCAAAATATTGCCTGTCAGTAACATAAAGCATTTCCGGCCAGACACTAAATATCACGACTTTGAGGTCAAAACACTGGCACCGGTGCGTTGGCGGTCATCCGGAGAAATGGACCTTCGCCTGGTAGTCATCCGCCCGGTAGGCTATCGTTTGCGCAAAGGCGCGCGCAGACTCTACACTCAACCGGCTTACCTGATTTGTACCGATACGCAACTCTCACTCGAGCAGATCGTTCAGGAATACATCTGGCGTTGGGACATTGAGGTCAACCATCGTGATGAGAAGACTCTATTAGGAGTCGGGCAGGCTCAAGTACGCAATGAAAACTCGGTTATCGGTATTCCCGCCACCGCTGTGGCCGCATATGCGATGCTGCAACTTGCTGCCATCAAAGCTTATGGTTTCGGCGGAAAACCCGCAGTGATCCCCGAAGCGAAATGGCGGCGAAATAAAAAGAAAACTCGTCCTTCCACTCAAGACTTGATCAACGAACTGCGCCGCGAACTGTGGGCTAAAGCAATAAGGCCAGAGAATTTAACCGACTTCATGAACGAGGCACTGGGCAATACGAAGTCGCTTAAATACCAACCGAACCTATGTAGCTCTCTGTTTGCCGCTACTGCCTAGCAAAAGGCGAACCAAACTCAAGGGCCCATGTTAAACATGGGCCGGGGCCAACGCC
>CAXQRK010000074.1:0-17722 GCA_964226535.1 Polaribacter sp. | reverse complement strand
GATTCACTGATTATAGAGTTCCGGTGGTCTGAATCTTCTTTCAAAAAAAGCTATCCGCCAAGGAATGGCTAAAATCATGCCGAGCCGCAGGCAGCATTTCCGGATTGTTCGGCCTAGGGGTAGACTCCTATAAAGCAACGGATGGACATTAATGGTACCACGTATCGGCATAATGGCCGACCTTGCCGTATATATCGTTCCGGATCATCACTTTCTTTCCCAACAGGGTTGCCAGGACCATGCCGTGCAGACGATCCGTATCAACCACCCGAAACCGATTGAACCGCTCCAGCGCCCGTGCAATCATCATATCTCGTAACGCTTTCTGAAGGCGATGTCCCCGGCGATTGCGGTACCACCTGCGATTCGCCAAAAGCCTGCGCGTTTTCTGCAACTGCTTTCGATCCCCATCCTGCTCTAGATAGGCCCAATCAAAATATGATGCGGCCAGATCCTCTGCATCGGACTCCATATCGCGCCGACGCTGCACCAGAATCCAATCGCCGAAGCAATCTGATGACACCAATCCGTTCAAGCAGACCGCCGTATCCGGCAGCATCTCCGTTTCAACTTCAGGAAAATACTGTTGAATGCATTCGTGCGATACCGCATCACGTGCATTAACCACCAAATGATTATGTGCAGTAAACGCCCGTCTCGCAGTCTCAATCATCGCGGCCTCTTTGAATTGAACCGACTGCGGAAGAAAGATAAAGGGGTGGTTCGGAAACCGGGCAAGAAAATCCATTCTCAACTGCAGATGCTTGGGATACAGGTCACCGAAATTTCCACCGCCGATATAAAGAAAAACCGTATCGGAAGAAACGTGCCGTCTCCACCGTTTCGGCAGGTCATACCCCGAAACCCGGTTAACCATCCGAGCCCTCGACTGCCTGACCAATTCTTCCGCCGACCAATCGAGTAACAGATCCCCTACATTAAAATAGACCGGAATATCAATCAGCACCACCGGCCTACCCTCAATTCTCGGCCGTACGGCGCGAACCAGCTTCTGGCTCAACTCAGCAATAACCCGATCTGGAACATCTAACTCATACATAGGACTTCCATTGGATTGGGTTATAGCGTACAGCTTTTTGGCTTATGAAAAAGGGCTTATACATTATTGGCAGCGGATGGTGGTGTAAAGACGATACTTTCGATGGAACGGTGTCCAAACTTGTACGTTCATCTTGTTTTTGAAGGTATCATAAGTTTTCTCAATGTGCCAGCGCCGTTTGTACAGCCAGGCTAATACGCTGGGGTGCACTTTCCGCCGCATTCCAAAAACTTTCCAACGACATGATCGACCACCTCACGCCAAAAGCCATGTGTTTGCTCAAACGTCTGCTTATAATTGGATTTGAACGCGGCATAATGATCGTGCAAACAGCGCCACAGAGGCGATTGGCGCGGTTGCCTAGGCCTGTATACCTTGCTGTGCACATAATTAGGTATACATATGAGCACTCTTTGGGTTCAACAAAAAATCTGTACAGTCGAACCAATCAAATATAATATAACTAACCACTATCACCTGGTGATTCGTACACCTCAGGGCAATTTAGTGTTCGGGATGCAATGGCTGCAATCGACGTGGCTGAGGTAGGTGATGAAACCTCTAATCCTGCTTTTGCTCGACAAAATCCACCGCTAAAATCACGAAATAGGCATCTTCGAGTGGTGTATTTTAACCCGCAAATTCGTGGTGCACTTTAACCCGCAAAATGACAAGAAGCAGGTTGTTTCGGACTGATATATCTCATGGTAGCTTAAAATAAAGACTTTTATTGACGCGTAGCGTAAATAGTGCGATATTACAAAAGTGATCAAAAACTTTGCTAATGCAGAAACGGAAAAGATATGGAACGAGGAGCGTTCCCGGCGGTTGCCGCAGGACATTCAGCAACGTGCGCTCAACAAACTCGCTGGGCTTAGCCAAGCCAGAGATCTCAATGATCTTCGCGTCCCGCCTGCCAACCGACTTGAGGCACTTTCCAGTAATCGGAAGGGACAGCACAGTATCCGCATTAATCAGCAGTGGCGCATCTGTTTCCGATGGGAAGCCGGTGATGCCTACGATGTTGAAATCGTCGATTATCACTAACTTTTGAAAGGAGCCGAACCAATGAAAACACAACCACTCAAGTTTCCACATCCGGGAGAAATTCTTCGTGAAGAATTTCTCGACGAGTTGAACATTACCCAATACCGCCTTGCCAATGATGCCGGGATTCCTCACAGTCGTGTGACCGCGATTGTTCATGGCAAGCGTGCTGTAAGTCCGGACACAGCTTTGCGGCTTGCTCGTTACTTTGGGACATCTGCTGACTTCTGGCTTGGACTTCAGAAGGAATATGACCTCCGGAAGGCCCGGTCTGAGTTCGGCCAGCAAATCGAAGAAGAGGTTCACCCGCTGGTGATGGCGTCTTGAGTCATGAGCATCGACCTTCAACACAAGGGCTACACCGGGAGCTATCGTTACGATTCTGCCAGCGAGATTTTTCACGGTGAAGTGAAACTCGCTACCGATGTAGTGACTTCGCACTGTACAGGATGTGGCAGTCTTGATGAACTTAAAATGAACTCCCCAGTTTTCAGGGTCTGATATCAGATACCAGTTGCCGTTAATTTAAACCGTCCCGCTGTTGCGGTACGTAATTCAAAGGATCATCGGTTGCGTCAACGTCCAGCACGATCTGCCTGCTCTTACGTGCAATCGCGCGAATAGCCTCCGTCAAAGGAAGCGGTGAGTTTTCCAGGTGACGCCTGGTAATCATTCGCCTACCAAATCATCTCAAATCATGGGCTTAGATAACTATATTGAGATGAGCGTTAGAGTGAAAATGCACTGGTCTCAGTTTGAAAGTAGAATGAACCGACAACTCGATAAATCGTTTTAAATCGGATTATTCTGTATACAGTTCGGCCTGTAGGCTGAAAAATTGTTTTGATGCGTTTGATTCGATCTGAATAGAGACATTTGTCCGCCCGTCTGCATCAATGGATTGTCCAATTTCTTGATATTCTGAGCCATTGCTTGCTGGGGTAAAGGGCACTGTTAGATCATCGGTTTTAGACAGCTTCCAGATGATGTCAGCCGGTGTGATACTTTTGCTGTACTCAAGTATATAAAACTCTGGGCTTTCAACAGACGGCCTGAATTTGAGTGTATTTGGCCTGTCGGTAGGATCCTCTGGATTTGTTCCGAACGCATATTCCAGCAAGTTAACCGCGCCATCATCATCTGGATCATCCTCAAGACCCATGTTTGCGCCTTGAATCATTTCACTCGCCCAAATTTGAAAACTAAGATGTGGGATGGGGATTTTTTCAATACTCCAGCCAATATCACGTAAGGCAGTCAATGTTAGATCTAAATCTGGGCGAGTGAAATTGGAATTTTCAGGCTCCATCAAAAGGTCTGGAAAAGTGTCACTAGACCAATGAGACAGACTTGAGTTGAACTCTGCTGGATTCGGTGTGTAGAGGCGAATCCAACCATCTTGCGTGCCATTTAATTGATTGCGATTGAATAGGGTGACCTGTGCCCCAAGAAATGTGCGCTTGATCACATCACCATCGCTTTGACCAATAAATATAGATGGAATGATAACTTCGTCATCTATTACGTCCATGATTAACAGCTCATCTCCTTCATGATTGATCACAACGGCAGCGATTGCACCGGCATCTTGAACACGTTTTATTTTTTCAACAAATAAACAAGTGCCTCGATTAATCACGGCAATGCGGCCTCTGATCGCATCTGCATTAGCAAAAGGTCCCTCGCAGGCATCACTTGTATCGTCGACTCCATCCTCAACCAAGACCAGTTGACCTGAAAGCCCCCAGGGGGGGACGCCAAACCCGAATATGGGGGCTTCGCCGGCAAAACTTTGCATCAAATCAACGGAATGATTGATGCTTAGTCGCATTCCACTCTCACTGCTTGCAGAGACATATTTACTTTCGGGTTTGAGAATACGCCGCATTGCTTGTTGGGTAGTAGCGCCTGAGAAGACAATCGCAGGATCATTGCTTACGGCTACTTCACGCTCACTGTTGCTCATGTCGTTCCAGAGTTTTCCGCTTTTCAAGTCCTTTATTAACAGTGAAAAACTGTCAGGTTGTTCAAATATAAAACTGCCATTGCTTGGATCAATTGACGAAATAAATCCCAAGCCATGCCCAAGTTCATGCAGCAGGGTGCTCATTAGATTTGACTGATCGCCAGAATTATTGTCATAACCATAATAAAAGCCTCTACCACCCAACACATTGGGGTTTGAGTCCACAGATTCATTTATACTTAGAGAGATGTCTGCAACATTCGTATCTAAATCTTCTTTTGCGAGGCTGTTGGCAAGTGCGGCGGCATAATAGACATCGGGAATTGGGCTGTTGTTGAAATCCGTAAAAAAAAGTAATGGGCCGCCACTCGCTAAAGTCGCTGCATCTTCAGAACCAGGCAATATTTGAAACCTCGCTTCGATGCTTATTTCAACATCACTTTGTAAATATACAGCGAGGATATCAGTGGCCTTTCGCAAAATGTTTTTGCGTTGCTGCCCCAGGGTGGTTCCATTGTTTCCACCAACCGCTTCAACAGGTGTGTTGTCATTAAACCCAAAGCCTGGAGCATCCAAATAAACAAAACGAAATGTTGCTCCATAGGTTTGAACCCAAAGCAAACTATTCACTAAAATGAACCATAAGTAGTGCTGAATATGTCGATGCATGTTTATTGTCTACTTGGTTGTGGGTGTGTTCATAAAATTTCGTAAGGCTTCGAAATTATCAAAACAATGGATCCTCAAAGTTCCATCTGGTTGGCGTTTGGCAGCCGTTACCGTTCTAAAGGTGCCATTCAGGAAGGCCGTTCTCGAACCATCTGGATTGTCCGTAAAGGTAACATTGCTTGCATCGCGTTGCATAGCAAACTGCAAGGATTGTAACTGCTGCTTAGGCGCATCGGCTTGGGGGTGATCCGTATTCGTATCGTACAGGCAAGGGGCACAAATGTTAGCACTTGTATCATGTAGATTTGTCGCCAAGTTTAAATGAGTTTGCTCAAGTGATTGCTTGATCCGTGCAGTTTCTAAAGCTGCTTTTTCAGACTGCCCAGAGTACACTAAAAAAAGTCCGATTGCCATACAAACGATCAAGCAGCAAAGCATACAACAACTTGAACGATCTCTGAAAAGGCGGACAATGGGCTTCATGTGCTATAGAATTACTTTAGCCAACAGATTGTTTAATCTGTACTAAACATGCAAAATCTAAAAGTAAAGAAAAGCTAAAAAAAATCAATCAAACCGTAATTTTTTCCGCTTCAACTCCCTCCAGTACCAGTTCGCCAAAAAGTGTGCCGGCAGTGGCGCGATTCAATCGAACCGGGACAATTTGCCCAATCAGACGTGGGCTGGCCTTCACCAGGACCACACGATTGCCGGCAGTGCGGCCGAGGAACATATCTTCACCTTTTTTGGCCGGCCCTTCGAACAGCACATCTTCAACCGTGCCGATCAAGGTTTGATTGCGTGCCAGGGAACTGCGGCTCAAAATCTCAAGCAGTATCTGATTGCGTGCTTCTTTGGTTGCCTTGCTGACTGGATCACCCAGCGCTTCTGCACTGGTACCCGGACGCACACTGTATTTAAACAGGTAAGCCATATCAAAGCCGATGGCTTCAAAATGTTGCCGGGTCAGTTCAAAATCAGCATCCGTTTCACCCGGAAATCCAACGATAATATCAGTAGAAATATACATATCCGGACGAACTGCACGCAGATCTGTAATGATGCGTTTAAATGTTTCGATCGTATAAGGGCGTCGCATCGCTTTGAGAATACGATTACTGCCGCTTTGCATCGGAAAATGAATGTATTCAACCAATTTCGGGAGACGAGCGTAGCAGTCGATCAGGTCTTGTTTAAAGCCCACTGGGTGTGGACTGGTGAACCGAATCCGTTCAATCCCTGCAACCTCATGCACACGCTCAAGCAACTGCACAAAGGGGCTCTTTTGATCGACAAACGGGAATTCGCGAATCCCGTATTGATTGACAATCTGGCCGAGCAAGGTCACTTCTCTGGTGCCATTTGCCGCCAATGTTTGAACTTCATCGATGATATCGTCCATCGGCCGGGCGCGTTCCGCACCCCGTGTTTTCGGAACGATGCAGTACGCACACTTCATATTACAGCCCTGCATGATACTCACAAAGGCGGTGACTTGACGGGTCTCACTCGTGTGCGCTTTGATTGTATTTTGAGAACCGGCTTCTTCTTCAAGATCGACGATTGAGCTTGGACGCGGCCCTTGCCCTTGCAGCGTCTCAATCATATGCGTGAGATGGTCAGGGACACGATGAAATTTTTGCGTACCGATAATCAGATCTAGGTCGGGCAAACGATCTAGCAGGGCGCTGCCGCGATTTTGGGCCATACAGCCCATTACCCCAATGATTAAATTTGGGTTTTGGCGTTTGCGTTTCGCCAGGTGTCCGACCTTGCCGATCGCCTTTTGCTCTGCTTGATCACGCACACTGCAGGTATTCAGGAGAATGACATCAGCCTCTTGCTCGTTATCAACAAGGGCATAGCCTTTCGCACGCAACATCGCAGCAACCGCTTCGGAATCACGTTCGTTCATCTGGCAGCCGTAGGTTTTTATGTAGACCCGATTCATGAAAAAGTGTGGAGGATGTTAAACCTGAGCAGAATGTAAATGTAGAATTAAGCCCTGCGTAGGGGCATTCTGATCAGCCCATTGCCGGATGGGGTCGGGCTAGCCCCAAAATAGAAACAGGCCTTTAATTGTGTCTGCTCACTTGATTATTTGATAAACGCATGGAAGCAGCTTACTTTGAAGCTGCGCTCTGCACACATGTGCCCGAGCACTCATTCCGGAGTAGCATCAGACCCAGCACACCAAAAACGATTTCGAGCAGGGTATAGATAGCCAGCAAGGGGTGCGGCATACCATCAATCGCAAGGCTTAGTATTCGGCCCGCTGCGAGGCCCAACATGAATACCACCAAGCTCATGATTGCAGGGGTTTGCAGCCGCTCCGCACGTGCCCCCATAAACCAGAATAGCGCCATGGCCAAGTACAGCCCCATCACTGCCCTCATGATGTGCGTGTGACTGGTGCCTTCGATACTAACGCCGTAAAGGTAGAGCAAGCTCTTTTCCGGCATCAGGCCGTAACCAAGTGCGATCGGAATCAGACCAAAAGTTGCTGCGAGTAGAAATAATTTTGCTTGTGTCATCTGTGTGGTGTATTTCTATGATTATTAGTTGGTGAGCGTTATAGATGTGCTTGCGATCAGGGACGCAAGGCATCTTCGAAAACAGAATTGAGCCGATAATCGATGACCCGCAAAGAAAGTGATTTACCCACGCGCTGTCGTTCGGCGAGAGCCAACAGGTCGTTGAATGCAAGGAACACCTCATTGGCATCGTTTTGCCAAACCAAAAATTTCTGACAAAAGCCGTCGAGCCCCAGGGTCTGGGCAGACTGCATGCCTTTGGCTCCCGGTCCAGGTGCCCCGAACAGCAGCAATCGTCCGCCAGACGATTCATCTGTGGCCAGGAAGCTCACCGTCCCAAAGTGCATGGTATCGTCCTGGGCATCAATCGCCGCAGTTATCTGCGCTACTGTTTTGTCGAAGGCAAAGGGACTGACGATCGTGACAATGCCGTCCGGCTGCATCCGGTTGGTTGGGAAATTCGCCCGGGCCGATTCTGGTATTCCATGCATGGCAGTAGCGATGGCTGCGTCGTACTGCTTACTAATCTCCGCAGTGTCGTCTGCGTCCAGCTTGTAGCGGGAGACCACATAATCAAAGGAATTGAAGATCACGCGGGCAGGCCCTGTCTCTGCTGGCGCAAAGGCCAAGACGCGCAGCGGCATATCCAGTGCGGTGAGCGGGTTCAGGGCAAACAGTGCAGCCTCCAGATCTGGATCTGAAAATAGCACCACACGCGTAGGTGCCATCGGTGAGCCCACCTCGGCACCCAAACGAGCATGATCAATATCGGCCACCAGGGTAAGCGTCTCAGCCTCGGCAACATTCGCAAGCATGCGGGAAACAAATTGGTCAACCTGTGCAAATTGCTCTGGGGCGACGTCCACTGTCCGTCCGCAGCCGAGCAGAAGCGTCAGCAGTAGGAGTGCAGGCAGCCAAGCTGCAACCAAACGGCCCTTGGTCAAAATAATCATCTCTTTAAACATCCTGACAGTTTGATATTGAATCGGAATTTGCGGTTTAATCATCAGCGCACGTAGAGGTCGCATTTGCTGGCTTGAGTCAACTCAAATGAGGTTATATTTTTGCTAATGAGCATGATCCGGGTTCTACGGCAAGTATTAAGCAAATGCTTGATCTTAAATAAAACTACTCCATCGTTGCGGGACAAGACTAACACGACACCTTGGTTCAGCCTGCATTTCACCCCATCGGACACTCATGCACCCTAAACTCGCCCGCTACGCCACTCTCTGCCTAAGCGCACTGCCTGGATTCGCATCTGAAAGCCACCATCTCTCCGAAGAGGCGCTCGCTAAAGAATCACAAAACCCTATCGGCAATTTAATCAGCGTGCCATTTGAAAACACTGTTTACTTCGATATTGGACCCTCTGATTCGATGGTATTCGCTTCTACGATGAAGCCGGTCTATCCGCTGACCTTCGGCGACATCAATCTAATTAACCGTTTTATTTTGCCCTATATCTACGCCGAAGGTCAGGATGAAAAAGACCTGTAAGGGCTCGTTCCTGATGATGGTGATGACGGGTTTGATACCGGCTTCAATCCTACGCTTAAGGCTGCAGCAGGCAGTGGCAAGGGCTTTGGTGATCTTACTTATCAAGGCTTTTTCACCAGTGCGCATCCGGGCCCAATCTTGTGGGGCGCGGGACCGGCGATCACCCTGCCCACCTATACCGAGGATCGATTTGGGTCTGACAAAGTATCTGCCGGACCGGCCATAGTGGCGCTGGCCAAACCAGGCAAGTGGCTATTTGGTGCTCTGCTACAACATCAATGGGATGTGGCCGGGAGCAGCGCCGCCGACGACGTCAACAAAAGCAGCCTGCAACTCTTCGTTAATTATAATTTATCAGATGGATGGTATTTCACCAGTGCCCCCACATTTACCGCAAACTGGGAAGCTGATAGCGATAATCGTTGGAAGGTGCCGGTTGGCGGCGGTATCGGCAAGCTCCATCGCTTCGGCAAACTGCCGATCGATTTCAAACTGACCGGCTATTCCAATGTCAATCAGTCTGACTTCGGGCCTGACTTCGAGATTATGTTCAGCGTAAAATTCATTTTCCCCAAGTAAGCGGATGGATTATAGGATGATGCAAAGACCAAGTACTCTGCTCAGCTTGCACCCAACTGCGCTGCATTGACAGCAGGGCAGCGATCTATGTTTCCCCGATCACCAAGCGGGCGTCACCCTGCAGCGCTGCTTTATAGGTATGCCAAGGCAACATCGCGCATTTGATGCGTGCCGGAAATTTACGCACGCCGGCCAGGGCCGCGATTTCCCCATCGACCGACAAATCAGCCGTCTGTAGTAAATCGGTTGATAACAGTTCAGCGACTCGTTCAAACACCGCTGCAGCCTGATCGACTGATTTCCCGTCGAGTGCATCAGTCATCATCGATGCGGAGGCTTTACAGATCGCGCAACATGCCGCTTTGAATTGCAGCGCTTCAATGCGGCCATCATTGAGCAGCAAGAACAAATGGATCGTATCTCCGCACAAGGGATTGTAACCTTCTGCCGTATGCGTGTAATGCGTCAATGCACCATAGTGCCTCGGACGTTTGTTGTGCTCGAGAATAATCTCCTGATAGAGTTCATGAAGACCCTCTGACATGGCAATCCATCCTTTGTTGATGCATTAAGCGAAAAATTGCTGCATCTTATGCAACGCAGCCACCAGACGCTCGACATCTTCGAAATCATTATAAAATGCAAACGATGCACGCGCCGTTGCCGACAGGCCAAAGCGTTTGAGCAGTGGTTGTGTACAATGATGGCCCGCCCGAATCGCAACCCCACCGGCATCCAGAAAGGTACCGATATCATGTGCATGAATGTCATCGATCTGAAAAGAAATGACCGAAGCTTTATCTGGAGCCGTGCCAATAATCCGTAAACCATTGATCGCAGTCAATTGCTCGGTTGCGGCACGTAACAGTGCGTGCTCGTGCTGCAAGGCACCGGCACGATCCAGTTGATTCATATAATCAAATGCGGCGCTGAGCCCGATCACACCGGCAATATGCGGAGTCCCAGCCTCGAATTTACCAGGGATCGGCTTGTAGCTGGTACCGTCGAAATCGACTTTTTCAATCATATCGCCACCACTTTGATAGGGTGGCAAGCGTTCTAGCCACTGGCGCTTGCCCCAAAGCACCCCAATCCCAGTCGGACCCAAGATCTTATGTCCGGAAAAGACGAAAAAATCACAGCCCAAATCGGCCATACTGACTGGCATATGCGGGATCGATTGGGCACCGTCCACCAACACCGGTACCGCCAAAGCATGCGCTTTCTCAATGATTGCCTTGATCGGATTGATCGTACCGAGTGCATTGGATACGTGCACCACTGATACCAGCTTGGTGCGCTCGTTAAGCAGCCTCTCGAACGCTTGCATGTCGAGCACCCCGTGCTCATCGACTGGCACCACTTTCAACAGAGCGCCGGTCTTCTGCGCGGCAATCTGCCATGGCACAATATTGGCGTGATGCTCCATATGTGTAATTAAAATCTCATCTCCAGCCTGCAGCACGGACTCGGTAAACCCATGTGCGATTAAATTAATCCCTTCAGTGGCGCCGCGCACAAAAATAATTTCGTCTGGATCGGACGCATCGATAAACTGCGCAGCCTTCGCGCGAGTCATTTCATACGCATCCGTTGCTTGTTCACTCAGATAATGCACCCCACGGTGAATATTGGCATTCTCCACACGGTAGTAGCGATCCAATGCGGCAAGCACCGCAAGCGGTTTCTGTGCAGTGGCCGCACTGTCCAAATAAGTCAGCGGATTGCCACGCACTGTCGTGTCAAGGATAGGGAAATCTGCCCGTGTGCGGCGATAATCAAATGTAAGTGGATCAGTCACGACAGCAAGATCACCCATTTACACAAAAATCTCAATTGAAATAGATACAAATTAATCGGCTGGTAGCGGAGCACCCGCGAAACGCACAATGCACCGAATCACAATTGACTAAAGTGGGCACATACAACTTATATAGATGCGATCACAGAACAGAAAATGCCTGCCAGTTTATTATGAAACTTATCATTATCGGTGGAGTCGCCGGAGGTGCCAGTGCCGCTGCCCGAGCTAGAAGATTGGATGAACACGCCACAATAACAATATATGATCGTGGCGCCTATATCTCGTTTGCCAATTGCGGGCTCCCTTATCATCTGGGAGATATTATCAAGAACCGGGATGAACTGATCCTGATGAGTCCGTCTGGATTTGAGCAAAAGACCCAGGTGACCATTAAAACCCGTCATGAAGTAAGCGCGATTGATCCCCATAAGAAAACCGTGACCGTCAGGGATCTCGCTTCCGGGAATGAATTTAGCGATACATATGATAAGCTTATTTTATCCCCCGGCTCATCCCCGCTGATTCCGCCGGTGCCCGGGGCTAAAAATCCAAAGGTACTGTGTTTGTGGACGATCCCTGACATGGACCAGATAAAGTCAATTATTGACTCAGGAATTAATTCGGCGGTTGTGATTGGCGGTGGATTTATCGGTGTCGAAGTAGCGGAAAACCTTGCCTACAAAGGGATTGAGGTTACATTGGTCGAAATGCTGCCAAATATTCTGCCCCAGTTAGACGCGGAAATGGCTGCCCCGCTGCATGAGGAAATGCGCCATCATCGAGTCAAACTGTATCTGGGCAACGGTGTGAGTGAAATTAACGAGCAAGGCGCAAAGTTTATTGTTTCACTGCAGGACGGAACCGCCCTTCACACGGATTTAGTCATCATGGCAGTCGGGGTTCGTCCCAATGTCGAACTGGCAAAATCAGCAAACTTAGCCATTGGCGAGAGCGGAGGTATCCAAGTAAATAGCACCCTACAAACCAGCAACCCCGATATTTATGCGGTCGGTGATGCCATTGAAGTCAATCACCTAGCCATTGGCAGACCGGCGCGGATTGCTCTCGCTGGTCCGGCCGCAAAACAGGGTCGTATCGCGGCCAATAATATCTATGGTGCAAATCAGGCTTACAGAGGCAGTCTAGGAACCTCCATCTGTAAGGTGTTCAATAAAAGTGCTGCTTCCACCGGTGCCAATGAAACAACATTGCAACAAGCAGGCATCTCGTATCTGAAATGTTATCTACACCCGGCGTCACACGCTAGCTACTACCCTGGCGCAGAGATGATGCACATCAAAGTCTTATTCAATCATCAGGAACGCATTCTGGGCGCTCAAATTGTAGGGGGCCAGGGAGTGGACAAGCGAATCGATGTCATCGCCACCAGTATCAGAAATGGGCTTACTATTACCCAACTTGAGGAATTGGAATTGTGCTATGCCCCGCCCTACGGTTCTGCCAAGGATCCGATCAATTTTATCGGTTTTGTGGCAAATAATCTCTTGAAAGGACACACTGAAATCGTCACTCCCGAGGCCATTCCAGCAGAGGCCTTTGTACTGGACGTTCGTGAAGATTTTGAAGTTGCCCGAGGGATGATTCCCGGTGCGCAGCATATCCCTCTGGGCCAATTGCGTAACCGTTTGGACACACTCCCTAAAGATACCCTAATCGTGGTTTATTGCAAAGTTGGTATCCGTGGCTTCAATGCGGAACGCATCCTCAAAGGAAATGGCTTTAGCGCCAAAAATCTGAGTGGAGGCTATCTTTCCTGGCAGATGTTTCAATCATCCCGTGTTCACCGTACGCAGCCCTTTCATGAGGGTGAAACGAACGTGCATTGAGCATCCAAAATAAGTGAATAAATGTCCGGGTGTTGGGGCTGCTTAAGTCGTTCACCTCAACACAGCAGCAATGCTGAACATACAACATGTCTAGGTTGTATGCGTATTCCAGCTCAGTTGAGAAAATAGCATTCGAAATTATTGGCAACTTGTTTGACCAAAGGGTCAAGCGGCGTCGTGCGAATCGCTGCAATTGCGGTGTAGCCATTGATTAAGCTAGCGGGATGGGTAAGCGGCTTGCCGGCGGCGGACTTGGGCAATTCAAAGCGTAGCCCTTCCAGTACTGCCAGCATGTTGGGCGCATCGGTCTCAATCAGTAGTCGATCCGCTGGCACGGCACGAATAGATGCGCTTATTTTAGGTCTGCTGGCCTGTAGCTGCCCGGCATTGAATGAGAAGTAGGCACCGATTTCGACCAATTCTGGAATCAGTTCTACCGGACCATTGTAAGCATGCAGATGAATTCCACGCCTAGGAACTGATGTACTGCGCAGTATATGGATGAGCGTACCGATCGCTTGTAAACAGTGGATTGATACCGGAAGATTGTGCGTGCTGGCTTGCGCAAGTTGCCAGCGAAATGCATCTTGCTGACGCTCCAGATCGTAGCCTTTGATCCATTTATCCAGACCGATTTCCCCGATGACTTGGCCGCCATTTGCAACTGCCTCTAAAAAATGCTCCTGCCAGTCCGCCGCCGCCCGATTGACATACCAGGGGTGGAGGCCAATTGCTGGAATCAGGCGTGAGTCAGATTTTGCGAGTTGCAGCACCTTGGGCCAGTCCGCCGGTGAGCTGCCATTGACCACCGCTTTTTGCAGACCGATTTGTGTTAAGTCATGACTGATTTGAGACCAGTGTGGGCTCAATTCAGACGCGGCGAAATGAGCATGGGCATCGTAGAGCTTCACAGCCGGAGGACGGGGGTAGCCGATGCATTATGAGCCGGCGAGGCAGGACCGCGCGAAGCGTTGGATCGATTCAACAATGCGGCTTAGGCCATTGCGGCGGTTGGGAGATAAGTGTTGCGTAATGCCAACCTCTGCCAGAAATTCGGCATCGGTGGCGAGGATCGCTTCAGGCGTAGCGTCACTGTAGAACTGGCACAGTAAGGCTGCGATGCCTTTGACGATGGCAGAGTCAGACTCGGAGCGAAAGAAGCAGAGGCCCTGTTTGAATGCGGGCACCACCCACAGCTGCGACATACAGCCTTCGATCTTAAAATTGTCAATGCGCAGATCCTCCGTCAGCCCCTCCGCTTGTTTGCCACGATCCACGATGTAGCCGAGCCGTTCATAAGGGTCTGGAATCAGGGTGATCTCTTCGATCAGAGCGTCTTGTTTTTGCTGTAGGGTCATGATGTTAGTAATTAAGCAGCTAAACTCATTTGTTGAGAAGCTCAAATTCTGTGCACTGGAGCGGTGTGACCAATGTCGTCGCAATTGATGTTAATATCTCGATCGATTTAGATAGTATATACTTACAGCTTTGTTTGTGGCCATGTTTCATTGACTCAGACTGCGGCGCATGTGCTCGACGGCCTTCGCTCGGTGGCTGAGTTGGCGTTTGATGGCATCACCGAGTTGGGCAAAACTTTGACTGTAACCATTCGGGATGAAGATGGGATCATAGCCGAATCCTTGCCTACCACGCGGTTCCGTATCGATGCGCCCTTCGCAACAGCCATCGTAGTGGCGAATGTCCCCGGTGGGAGCAATCACGCACAGTGCGCAGCGAAAACGAGCACAACGAGCGGTCTTGGGCACCGTTTGTAGGGCATCGAGCAATTTTTCCATATTGTCCCGGTCACTGGCCGCGGGTCCTGCATAGCGCGCGGAGTAGACCCCCGGTGCGCCGTCAAGTGCATCCACTTCTAGCCCAGAGTCATCCGCCAGTACCCATGCGTCTGCAGGTGCGTGTGCACGCAGTGCACCAGCTTTGAGTTGTGCATTTGCAGCAAAAGTCGAGCCCGTCTCGTCCACTGCCGGCATCCCACCGCAGGTCTGTGCAGACAGCACTTCAAATATGGATCCAGACAATAGACCATTGAATTCCTCGACCTTGTGCAGATTGCCGGTGGCGATGATGAGACCTTGTCGGTTCATTGAGCAGCAGGCGGATGATGTGTGGATGCGGCGGGCGGTTTGAGGTAGCCGCGAGTGAGTATATCGTCTCCCAGAATGGTGTGGCGCACATGATGCAGTTGAAATGCCTCATGGATCGACTGTGTATTGCGCGGACTGCCAATCCCGGGGGTGGCGCAATCACTCATAAATTTGGGAGCCTGATAAATGAATGCATAATCTGCCAGGGAGCGTTCCAGTACCGCGGAGGCCAGCGATGGCCCGGTCTCAACATAAACACCATAGAGATGCTCTCGAGCACAGCGTATGCGGAATACATCCCAATCCAAATAGCCGTCAACTTCCGGCAATTCCCAGACCGTCACTCCCTGTGCACTCAATTGGGCACGCCGTACGCCATCAGCGCCGGCTCCACAGAGCACCGTTGTCCGCTCTTTATAACGGTCACGATACAGCTGCGGCCAACGTGATTCAGCCACGGTGCTTAAGCTGCGGTCAAATACAAAACGTCTTGGACACCATACGGAGTCGCCGATACGGCTGGTCAGGCCAGGGTCATCACGCTGCACGGTATTAGCTCCAACCGCAATCGCCGGGAAGTAGCGTCGCCAGCGCATCACATCCGCACGTGCCGTCTCATTGGTCACCCATTGTGAATGCCCCGAGGCCGCCGCGAATTTGCCATCTAGAGTGAGCGCCATCTTAGTCGCGATCAAGGGACTGTTGTGCACGATCCAATGATTAAAAATTAAATTTAAATCACTACAGTCTCGCGCCAATACGCCGTCGATAACATTCACTCCAGCGCTGCGCAACTGGCCTAGGCCCCGTCCAGCATGATTCGGATTTGGATCGACCGTGCCCACCACCACCTGTCGGATGCCGGCCTCAATGAGTGCAGTGGTGCAGGCACCGGTGCGGCCAGATGTACTACAAGGTTCCAGCGTCACATACAGGATGGCATTTTCCGCCGGCTTTCGTCCCAGCGCTCGAAGTACTTCAATCTCTGCATGTGATTGCCCGGCAAGCGGATGCCAGCCCTCCGCCACGATCGTGTTATTTTCGACAATCAGTGCACCCACCATCGGATTGGGGTGGGTCTGGCCCCATGCGCGTTTTGCCAGTTCCAGCGCACGGCCCATGTAGGCCGCGTGCGACAGCTGCGGTGGATTCATTCGTGCACGAATGGATTGCTGCGTTTTTCCTGGGCAACCGAAGTCGTTACGCCATGCCCAGGATAGATGACCGTTGCATCCGGAAGTGTGTATACCTGTGTCTTAATCGATTGCTCCAGCACTGCAAAATCACCGCCCGGCAAATCGGAGCGTCCGACGCTGCCGGCAAAAATCGCATCGCCAACAAAGACCGCTTGTTGACTGGCCAGATATACCAATATATTGCCGGGACAATGTCCCGGCACATGACGAATCTCAAGCGCCTCACCCAGCAAATCGAGCTGATCACCGGCCTGCACATAATGATCAATTGGCACCGGCAGCATTTCCAATCCAGGCATCGCATAACTCGCCATTTTTGCCGGAGCTGCAAACATAGCCGTATCGTCAGCATGTGCATAGATCGGCACACCAGCCGCCGCAAACTTATGGCCATCCAGAATGTGATCCCAGTGTCCGTGAGTCAGGATCAGTGCGCTTATCTGACAAGCATGCTGCTGGGCCACTTGGGAGGCCCATGCATAGGCCCCTTGAGGGGCGTCTATGATCAGACATTCGTTGCGTGTCGGTTGAATCAGTGCAAACGCATTGGTTCCGATCGGTGGCAATTCTTGAGATTCGACAATCATATACTCCACACCCTGACGCCTGGATCTAATATTTCAATCTTATAGTCGATACCGTGTTCACAACTTTTGTCCGGTGGTGTAAAACGCTGCTTGATCATAAAGCATTTGCTTGCGTTCTAGCGGCTTATGTGCGAGTACACTTACTTGAATCTTATGGATATCGAAACATTTCCCAATCCAAATCACGATCGCAACTACACGATACAACACATTCAGGAAGAATTTACGTCTACCTGCCCGATGACCGGGCATCCGGATTATGCAACCGTTGTGTTCAGCTACGTGCCGGACCAACAATGTATCGAACTTAAAGCAATGAAGCTGTATCTGCACAGCTTCCGCAACAAGGGTATTTTCTTTGAAGCTGCGACAAATATGATTTTTACCGACCTGTATGCCGTCACCCAGCCACGCTGGGCACGGCTGGAAACGATCTGGCGCGGCCGCGGTGGGATTCGCTCCAACATCGTTGTTGAAGACCAGCAGGATGGTTATGCGGGGCCAACCACCGCACCCTATCAAAGTTGAGCGATTAAGCGCTCGATCAAATGAACGTACTCTTGCACCAAGCGGCTGGAAGCCGCTTCTACTGTGCGTGCTCGACAATCATGGACCAACTGTTGAGCACACCGCTACGACCCTTGCGATCATCCACGACGACTAGGGTCCAGGTGCCGGTCAACTGCATCCCCTCCAGGGAGGATAGATCGCCGCTGGGCTTATAGGTGCTGCCCCCGCTACTTGCAGCACTCACATCGGTCGTGGCATCATCGTCCAACAAGGTGTCGGTAAACCCATAGGAACCACTGACATCACTGAACAGTTGTA
>CAXQRK010000073.1:0-15526 GCA_964226535.1 Polaribacter sp. | reverse complement strand
CAACGATTGAGCAGTGATTAAATATTATGTTTAATGGTGGGGCAGCAGTCGCATATTCAAGAATTGCTACTGCTCCAGCATAAGTACTATCGCTGTTACTGGCAATAAGGCAGTTTTCAAATGTAATCTCACCAAACACATCTTCCAAACAAAGGCCGCTATAATCATTATTATCTTGAATACGACAGCGAGTAATTAAGGCACCTGAAAGACTACCCGAAGCATCCTGCTTCATAGCAAGTGAAGCCTCATTTTGTTTGTGGCTACACCGTAAGCCCGACAAGGTGTCGTCGTTTAACCAGCCATTTTCCCGGCATGGATTGGGGGCGCCAGGGCCATCGACCCCGGCGCAATCGAGCGCTGCTCAAAAATCCCCCGGCAGGGTTTCCCAGAGCAAAAGCCTGCTGAAGCCAATTTAAACCTTTTTGTTTGGTTCCGGCCCTGCCAGCCAATAGTCAATGGCTTTCAATAAACCGGCAATATGTTCCTCATAATTGTCCAGGCGCGGTTCCATTTCACCAAGCTTTTAAAGTAAGCAATCCCCAACCTTACGCCTCAGAACAAATCGGCCTCGTGCTCGGACGGAGGCCGAATCACGGCACGAAATGGAATCAACGGTGCAGGTCGCGGCGCATACTCGATCAACAATGGGCGCGCTGAGCGCCCCTCTACCGACAGTTCACTGAGCTCGGATACTGAACGTGGCCCAGATGTGATTGGCACCATCTTGGCTCGAAAGACATCTACAGACAACTCGAATGCAACGGACTCCGCCACCGAGGTGGCGAACTGATCAAACAACTGACGCCCTGCATTAGAGATTTCCGACGCTTCAATCGAAGGGTTTGAAGACAGCCCTGCACCATTTAAACGCTGCCCAGAACCGATACTGTAACTCATATCGTTTAGAGCGTTCAGATGCAGCACGCCATCGGCGCATTCAATTGAAAAATAATACGTTTGATTATACTCATCATAGCTCATCTCTATCAACCACCAGGCATTATTGGCCGCAATACGCCCAATTGGCGTCTCAACGATCATTTGAGAACCTGCACTCAGGGCGCGATTATCAAGGACTAGCACCCCTCGCCTAAAATGAAGAATCATACGGCTTTTGCCCGCTCCTGCAAAAGGCCCAATGGCTTGTTCAAAACGCTCGATTGCAACAGCACCCGGCCCGATATGATGCATGAAAACCTGATTGGATGTTTTCAGAAAGCTCGCATTGCCCAGTTCAGCTTGAATCTTTAGCAAGCCGGAGACATACTGCGGTAGAGGATCGATTGCATGCAACTGTCGTGAGGCTTCGCCGGATTCCTGCACCGTCACCTCTCCAGTTAGGAATAGTACGGCCACCGAGCCACGCATCCATGTTTCAGCATGCACCGTTACTGATAACACAAACCAGCAAAGAGCAATGAGTCCCCCAATATTGCGCAAATAAATACTCATAGAATCCGTAGTTTTTGCTGTAAACGTCGAGCCGCCACATGGTCTGGATTAATCTCAAGTGCACGCTGCACAGCAGCAATTGCTTCAGCCCGTCGGTCATTGAAATGACTCATATAAGCGGCCCAATAATAATGTGCATTGCTACTGTTCGGTGCCAGGTCCAGCGCACGAATCAGTGCGCTTTCCGCTTCGGTATAATTGCCTCTCAAGGCCTCAGCGATGCCAAGCTGCGCCCATGCCATCCAATAATGCTCGCTCAGTTCAATTGCCTGTCGGGCATATTCCGAAGAACGCATAGCGATCTGCTCATAATTGCCGGGCTTACGAAAAAAGAGATGGCCATTGGCTGCACTCAGACCAATCCAGGCATCTGCATTGTTTGGATCCAAGCGAAGTGCCGATGTATAAAGCTCAATTACCTCATCCAACAAAGCTGGATTACCCGAGAGATGCACCCGCTGCTCAACAATCTGATCCAAGCGTTGCCGAGCATGTAATTCCAACGCCTGTGCTTGTATTCGCGGCGCGCTTATCCAATAAAACCCACAGGCTAAGCCAAGCGCTACACAAAAATAAGCTGTCCCCAGATAACCGCCCAAAGGAATATGTAGCTTACGTATACAACTGGATTTAATCAAAATTGAAAAAAACAGCACACCGTACAAGGTGAGTGCAGGTATATAAAAAACAAACGAGCCGAATAGACACAGCGCAAAAGACAACACACCACCCAAAGCAATTGACAAAAAAAACTTTGTCGGCGGCATAATGGTACCTCTACCATGCCTTAACTTTAGACGAGCAGGCTCCGCTCGCCAACATCGAAACGACCACCATACGACCCATGCACTTGGCAGCAGCAACAAACATCCGCCAATGACTCCATATTCTGCTAAAATCAGTAGATAATCATTCTGCGCAGTTAGCGGCAACTTTGCCAGCGAAACCTCCGTACTTTGCTCAAACTCAGTCGAAAAGCTGCCGGCACCAATCCCCGTCAAAGGCGCATCCAGAATCATACGAAGCGCCTCCTGCCATACGACCCAGCGAACCGCTTCGCCCTCCAGAACCATTGCAGGCGATGTACGCTCCTTAAATCCCCACAAAAATCCACCTATCGCGAGGAGCGATCCCAGCAGTCCAATCAAACTGCTCCACACCCGCTTTGAACGCTTTAGAAAACACCCCCATGGCACCAACAGAAAAATGATCATTAACAACAACAGTGCCCAAAAGACCTGGGTAAAAAAGATCGCCGTCACAAACATCGCTGCAACATAAAGACACAACACACGCACGATAAGCGGCAAACGGGGCACCCACCCGGCAATCAACAACGATGGCACCAGCATCAGCAAAAATACGGCAAAACTATTTGGATCTGCAAACGAACCAGTCGCTTGCCCCCAAAACTCGCGACTCAGTCTTAGGTCATAGTGCGCGTAGGCATTGGCCAGCTTGGACGGGTTTTGAAAAAATTGAAAGAATCCGTTAAAAATTGCGTATGTTGCTGGCAAGAGCGCAATCGTGAGCAACACCCACAAATGCGCACGGGTACATACATTATTGACCAATATCCACAGAAAAATGAAGGCCTCTAGAGCATAAATGCACTCATACCAACCACGCCACACAGTCGAACTAACCCAGAATAAATTCAGCCACATCCACAGCAAAAATGGAATAAAATACAGCGGCACATGACTCAAGCGTTTGAATGATTCCTCACGGAGCGCAAGCCAAAGTCCATGCAGTCCAATCAAGCAAGCGAATAGCGGTAACATGAATGCATGCGTATCTGGACGCGCGCACCCCAACAATACGGCTGACAAGGCAAGAATCACTCCGAGACAAGCAGTGACTAGCCAATCGACAAAGTTTGCCCAGGAAAGACGTCCCCAATAGTCCAGATTACCGGATTGATCAATCAGTGAAGGCATTGATTTGGCAAGAAGGCTTTTGTGTGAGATGTATCATGACGCTTAACAGGCACAACACTATCGATACGGTTAGTTTGTTAAACAACAAAAAACCAAAGTCCACGTCAAACGCTCAAGGTATCGTATGCAAATAGATACAATTTCATTGCATTCAACGACACTCAAAAACACTGTGTACCCCACATGCAACGTATTCTACTCCTCTTAATGCTGACTGTCCTAATTATGGTGATTGGGGTCAATGCCATACGAGGCTTTACCCCTGAGCATCAGCGCACCATCAATCAACCTTTGAGTGAAATATTGCCCACAAAAATTGCCGGTTGGGACTGTCGTGACGTTCCCCTGGCCTCAACACCTGAAGGAAATCAACGCGTCTTGAATATCCTCGCTTTAGATGATGTAGTCTGTCGGGAATACACCAGTCAATCTGCCCAAATACTCATCTACGCGGCATATTGGAAACCTGGAAGCCAGCCGTACAGTTCTGTTGCAGTACATAATCCAGACAGTTGCTGGGTACATTCCGGCTGGACGATTGAACAACGGAAACACAATCGACCGTTTCAAGTGGGAGAACATCAATTTAAACCCCATGAATGGGGAATCTATACGATAAATAATACGAAAACATACGTTATGTTTTGGCATTTATTAGGGGGCGAACCGAATCAGTTCATCAAGTATATGCTCTGGAATGGTACCGGTCTTGACAGCATCAAGCGCCGCTTCTACTTTGTATTCAACATATCTCAACTGGGCTTAGATTTAAAGCGAGATCAACTATTCGTACGAATTTCTGCAAATGTTCCATTTGAACATTTAGAGCACGACGCACACTTTAAGAAACTATTGAAGCATTTGACCGAACTAAACATCTTTAAATCTAACACAACATAAACAACCAATCTGAAAAAGCACGAACTGAGTCGCTGAAACTGTCAGATCGTATTTTCCAGAGATGCCCATAAGTCTGGCACGGCAGTGACGGATCATTAAATTTCAGACTTGCGACAAGCGCATTCAGACGATTTAATCTACAACAAAGTCGTTGCATCGGGGAACAAGCTTGACTTAGCTATTGGATAATTTGTTTGTCGGTATTCCTGTAAACGTTTATCACCATAACTAATTCTCAATTTAACTTAAGCCTGAAGAAAGGAACACACTTTGGACCTAAAAGTAATTAAGCAAGTCGTTGAACTAATGAAACGCTCGGAGCTTTCCGAATTTGAACTCGAGGAAGAAGGCTTCAAACTACGCCTCAGCCGTCAACAAGGGGAGCCGCAGATCATTCAAGCGCCAGTGCCGATCGCAGCAACTCCTGCAGCAATTCCTGCAGCCACACCACCTGCGGCCGAACCAGCTGCGACGACACCGGCGGAAGAAACCGGGATTTTTATCGTCAAATCTCCAATGGTCGGCACTTTTTACAGTGCCGCCTCTCCAGAAGTTCCTGCCTTTGTGACCGTTGGCACTAAAGTCGGCAGCGACTCAATCGTCTGTATTATCGAAGCAATGAAGGTAATGAACGAGATTCAGGCCGAAACCAATGGAGTCATCACTGAAATACTGGTCGAAAACGGCGAAGCCGTTGAATACGGCCAAGCCCTGTTCAAAGTTAAAACGACTTAATCTGAATGATTAAAAAGGTCCTGATAGCCAATCGAGGCGAAATCGCACTTCGCATCGTTCGCGCTTGTAATGAACTCGGCATAAAGACACTGGCGGTCTACTCCGAGGCAGACGAGCAATCCCTCCATGTACAACTCGCCGATGAAGCCATTTGCATTGGCCCGCCGGCCGGCAACCGTAGTTATTTAAAGGCTGATCGCATCATTGCGGCGGCTGAAATCGCCGATGTCGACGCGATTCACCCAGGCTACGGATTCCTGGCCGAAAACGCCGATTTTGCCGAGCAATGCGCCAAGTGTAAGATTAAGTTCATCGGCCCCGGCCCGGAGGCGATTATTCATTTCGGAGACAAAGCGAAAGCACGCGAAATGGCGGTCAAAGCGAAAGTACCGGTGATTCCCGGCAGCGATGGCACGGTCGACAATGAAGCCGATGCCCTGAAGATCGCTCAAAAAATCGGCTTTCCAGTGATTATCAAAGCAGTCGCAGGCGGTGGCGGCAAAGGCATGCGCACCGCCCACAACGCAGTTGCTTTCTCAAAAGAATACAACAACGCCCGCAACGAAGCCGAAAAAGCCTTCGGTAATGGCGCAGTCTACTTGGAACGCTATTTAGACAGTCCCCGCCATATCGAAATTCAAGTGCTCGGGGATCAGTTTGGCAACATCATCCACTTGGGCGAACGGGATTGCTCGGTTCAACGCCGCCACCAAAAAATCATTGAAGAGGCCCCGTCCCCATTTATCTCAGATAAGATTCGTCGGCAGATGGGACGTGATGCGGTCAAACTAGCTCAATCGGTCGATTACGAAGGTGCCGGCACGGTCGAATTTCTGGTCGATAGTAAGGGTGAGTATTTCTTTATCGAAATGAATACCCGGATCCAGGTGGAACACGGTGTTACGGAGGAGGTCACTGGCGTAGATTTAGTCAAACAGCAACTGCTCATCGCCAGTGGGCAAAAACTGAGCTATGAGCAAAAAGACATTAAAATTAGCAAGCACTGTATCGAGTGCCGCATCTGTGCCGAAGATCCAGGGCGCAATTTTGCTCCCTGTCCAGGTGAAATCAGCCTATATTACTCACCCGGTGGCCATGGTGTACGCATCGACTCACATTGCTACAGCGGCTACACCATCCCTCCCTATTACGACAGCATGATCGCCAAAGTGATGACTTTCGGCAAAACCCGTGAACTTGCGTTGGATCGGATGGATCGGGCCCTGGGGGAATATCTGATTCGCGGCATTAAAACCAACATCCCGTTTTCACAGGCGATTATCCGTGACCCGATCTTTCGCGAAGGCAAGGCCACGACGAAATATATTGAGGAATTCGTTGCACGAGTCCCTAAAAACCTGTATACATAGTCTTAATCAATTGTAATGCAACTACCTACCATGAGCAACGAATCCGAAAATCAACAAGAATCCACCATTCCCACCGTGTCTGAAGACGCTAGCACTTTGGGAGACATCCGTATTAATCACAGTGTTGTTGCCAGCATCGTTCGTCTCGCAGCTCTTGAAGTCGTTGGAGTCGCGGCTGTAGGCGGTGGATTCGTGGATGGGATTGCCGAAATCTTTTCCAAAAAAGGTGATGAACGTGGCGTTCGTGTTGATGAAGATGAAGTGGGCGACTACAAAATCGAAATTCGTGTAATCTTGCGCTTCGGCGTCGAACTCGCTACGGTGGGCAATGAAATTCAACGCTGCATTGCAGAGCAAGTAGAAAAAATGACCAGTAAGAACGTGGCACGCGTCAACGTCGTAATCGATGGGGTGCGTACCCTCGAAGATGAGAAAGCGGCCAAAGATGATTGGGATGGCCAGGCACATGTGGATTAATCCTCTCGGACGATCTCTGCCTGTCGGAATTACTCACATTACTCTCTCACCCCGCCGAATCGCGTACCGCACATGGATTGGACTAAGATAAATGAGGCCCTGGGTCATCTGACACAGCCTGCCTACCTGTATATCGCCGTCGCTGCTCTTATTTTGATCTTAGTATTGATTATGCGGATTCGGCGGCAGCCAAAAAAAATCGTCGCATATCAAACCGAAAATGGTCGTGTAATGATTTGTCGCTCGGCAATCATCGAATTGGTCCGCAACGTATGTGAACATCTGGATGATGTCGCAAAACCAAGCGTAAAAATACACAGCAAAGGGCACTGCATCCATCTTGATGTGCGCCTTAAACTCATCACTGGCGCACGCCTCAAAGATATTGAGCGTACGCTGCAAGCACAGTTGCGCCAAGGCCTCAACGAAACACTTGGTATCGAGCGCATCGGCCGAATCAACATCGTAGCCGTTGGTTTGAAGAGTGGGCCTGTGCAAATATCACGTCCCATCTTGACCGCGGGGACCATGCCGGCTGCAAGTACTGTAGATGAAGTAAATGCATCGGACACCAAAGCCGTTAGCCCAAGCGCAAATCAAGACAACCAAGTATCGACATAGCCTCTGGCACTTTGAACAGACCGATTCATGATTGAACCTGAAGCCAAAATGGCTGTCAGAGCAGTTCATCCAATGAGATCGTATTCTTTGCCCCTCACAAACGCATGCACCTGCCTATGGCTCGCCGCCACGATGCTGCTGACCGGATGTTACCGGAGCGCCGCACCGGAACCCGGACTCCTAAAACTGGCGGAACGCTTTAAGATCGCCAACCAGGCCAGCAATATTGAACCAATGCTTGAGTTATACTGCCTAAATGGCAGTGATAAACTCATCATCAGCCGTCTCAAAGGAGCGCTGGATTACGAGTTGGGACTGCCGATTCAAGGAATCGAGTTTGAGCCTCTTTCTGGAGCGGCAGAAGAACAAATTGAATTCACTCACGACGGCATCACTTACGGGCCCAGCTTGAAACCTCGCTACCGCATGCGCGTGATATATGCGGTCGAAGAACATTTTACTAGCCTTTTTACAGTCGGTCAACACGCATCTGGCGAGTGGCAGATCATCTGTGCCAAGCCCAAGGCCGCCCTGCCGCTGAATTACTAAGTACTGCAGCTGTAAGGAGCTATAAGGAAAACGAAGAATTGCCGTTCCACTTGTCGAGAGAGTTGACAAGTCAACTAATTGAAATAAATAATTAAATTACTATGAAGATTATCGCATATTTAGACCCAAGCGGTGGTTTGAGCGTGGATATTCGGGCACTGATGACGAAATACGGCCTTGAATATGAAGATCGTGACATCGCTAACGACCCGGATCAACATGCTGAAATGGTCAAAAAGTCAGGTCAGTCAATGGCCCCATGCATCGACATCGATGGTTACATGCTGGCGGCTACCAGTGCTAAAGAACTTGGAGATTACCTGCTAAGCAAAGGTCTGGTAAGCCCCCATACAATCGCGCCACAGTCGCTACCCCACACGCCTTGCTGCAATCAAGCGGATGAAGCCATGCACTCGACCACCGTCCGCTTTTTCTAATTGATTTGAGCAGAAGAGCTGTCGGGAGTGTGGCAAATAGCAAGTCACTCACACTTTAAGCGTGTGCGGGACCGGTCACATTCCCACGCAATACGTGATTTTCTCTAGACAGACCCGGCTCAATCACTAGCGTGCCTATTTTATTTGGCTTGATTAAGCGATTCAAGCCGCAACTGGAGCACTCAAACCCGAGCTATCGACCCATTTTACAGAGCCTTTTTAATTTTAATACCGTTATGAAACAGACACACATGCAACCCCAAGCGCAAGGTCTCTACGAGCCGCAAAATGAGCACGAAAATTGTGGCATTGGCTTAATCGTGGATATGAAAGGACGCAAGTCTCACGACATTGTCAAAGGGGCATTGGAAATCTGTGTCAATCTGGATCACCGTGGCGGCTGTGGCTGTGATCCGATTACTGGTGATGGCGCGGGCATTTTTATTCAACTTCCACACAACTTTTTTAAATCCGTCTGCAAGCAAGAATGTGGCTTCGACGTCCCGGCTGAAGGTGACTACGGCGTCGGGTTCGTATTCCTCTCGCGCGACGCACAAGAGCGTCAGAGCGAAGAAGCGATTATTGCTGAAATCGTCGCAGAAGAAGGGCTTAGCCTGATCGGTTGGCGCGATGTACCAGTCCGCAGCGAAATTCTGGGCAAAGCATCCAGAGCCTGCGAGCCAGTCATGCGACAATTTTTTGTTGCGCGCGGAGATGTACCGGCCGGCCTCCCCCTGGAACGCAAACTCTACATCATACGCCGCGTCGCTACGCACCGCATCCGTTATAATGGCAGCGACGAAGACGCACTGTTTTACATCAGTTCCTTGTCCAGCCGCACCATGACTTACAAGGGCATGCTCACCACCGAGCAACTGGAGCAATATTTCCCGGATCTTTCCAATCAAACCATGGATTCGGCACTTGCGCTGACACACTCGCGCTTCTCCACCAATACATTTCCCAGTTGGCCGCGAGCTCAACCATTCCGCTACCTTTGCCACAACGGGGAGATTAACACCGTGCGCGGCAATGAAAACTGGCTGCATGCACGGCAGATGCAGCTTGCCAGTGAGGTCTTCGGCAAAGATCTAAAGAAACTACTTCCGATCATTCGCGAAGACGGCTCAGACTCGCAAAAATTTGACAATTGCCTAGAGTTTTTGGTGCTTTCGGGCCGCAGCCTCGCACATGCCATGATGATGATGATTCCCGAGCCTTGGGAACGGCATAAAAATATGCCAGATTTTAAGAGAGAATTCTATGAATTTCATGCCTGTATTATGGAACCATGGGATGGCCCGGCATCCATGGCATTTTCCGACGGCGTACAAGTCGGAGCCACATTGGATCGCAACGGTCTGCGCCCGTCACGCTACTACGTTACCGCTGACGATAAAGTGATCCTCGCATCCGAAGTCGGCGTTCTGGCAGGTATCGAGCCCAAAAATGTGGTCAAAAAAGGCCGCCTTGAGCCGGGTCGCATGTTTTTGGTCGACATGGAAGCTGGATGCATCATCGAAGATGGTACCGTCAAAGAGGCCGTTGCTAAAAACGCTCCATATGGTCAATGGTTGCAGGACAACCTAGTCCACTCGACCGACTTGCCGGAACCGGCAGCAACTCCAGCGGATCGTTTTGAAGACATCGAAACACGCCAGAAAGCATTCGGCTTTACCTTTGAAGATGCACGCTTCATTCTTGCACCGAGCGCCGAAACCGGCAAACAACCACTTGGCTCAATGGGCAACGACGCGCCACTCGCAGTTCTTTCTGATCAATCGCAGAGCCTGTATAACTACTTCAAACAGCTTTTTGCACAAGTTACCAATCCGCCGATTGACCCGATCCGTGAAGAACTGATCACCGCTAGCGTCACCTTCATCGGCGCCGAGGGAGACCTGATCTGTCCCGGCCCCGACAGCTGTCGGATGATCAAGTTCGAATCTCCATTGATTGAGGACAAACAACTGGAGCAACTGCGTAATATCAAACTTGCCGGCTTCAAATCGGCAAAGTTGCCGATCACTTTCGAAGCTGCGATGGGGGGGCTGGCTGAAGGTCACAACAGCATCTCCGAGCCGTCCATTTCCGGCAAAGGCTTGGAGGCGGCTCTGGACCAACTCTTCGAAAATGCCGATGCTGCCATCAACGACGGGGTCAACATCCTCATCCTCTCGGATCGAAAGATGAGTGCCAAAAAAGTGCCTATTCCAGCACTTCTGGCAGTTGCCGGCTTGCACCACCACTTGACTCGTCAAGGCACACGCACGCGTGTATCGATCGTCCTGGAATCCGGCGAACCTCGGGAAGTGCATCATTTCGCGCTCCTGCTTGGCTACGGTGCAAATGCCATCAACCCCTATCTAGCGCTTGAATCGATTCGCTACATGATTGATCGCGGCGATCTGAGCATGAGCTGCGAGCAGGCCTGTGCCAACTTCCTCAAAGCGAATCTCAACGGTGTAATCAAAACCATGTCAAAAATGGGCATCTCCACAGTCGCTTCCTATCGGGGTGCACAGATTTTCGAAGCGATTGGCCTCAACCAAAGCGTGATCAAAAAATATTTTACCAAAACAGCCTCACGCGTGGAAGGGATTGGCCTCGACACGATCGCCCAAGAGGCTGGTATGCGCCACGCCGGAGCATTCGGTAACCGTAGCGACGACCGGGCGGCCGCCCTGGATCCC
The DNA here is from genome assembly GCA_964226535.1 of Polaribacter sp. GTDB lineage: Bacteria > Verrucomicrobiota > Verrucomicrobiia > Opitutales > Coraliomargaritaceae > Lentimonas. The sequence goes on along the minus strand of CAXQRK010000073.1, from coordinate 4,349 downwards.
GGCGGGATCTATCAGTGGCGTGCCGGTGGCGAACGTCATCTGTTCAACCCAATTACGATTCACAAGCTGCAACTAGCCACCAGCCAGGGCAATCGCGCCGTGTTCAAGGAATACTCCGACATCATCAACCATCAATCCAAAGAAATGTTCACCTTGCGTGGCCTGATGGAGTTTAAGATTGATCCGGCCAAATCGATTCCGATCGAACAAGTTGAACCGGCGGAAGCGATCTTTAAACGCTTCAAGACTGGGGCCATGTCCTACGGCTCCATTTCCAAAGAAGCCCACGAGGCACTTGCGATTGCCATGAACCGGATCGGCGGAAAATCCAACACCGGTGAAGGGGGCGAGGAAATCGATCGTTTCACTCCAGATGCGAATGGCGACAGTCGCCGCTCCGCCATCAAACAAGTGGCGTCAGGCCGTTTTGGTGTAACTAGTTACTACCTAGTCAATTCTGACGAAATTCAAATCAAGATTGTACAAGGCGCAAAGCCTGGCGAAGGGGGGGAGCTACCCGGCCACAAAGTACTGCCACAAATTGCGAAATGCCGTGGGACCACCCCGGGCGTGGGGCTCATCTCCCCGCCGCCTCACCACGACATCTACTCAATTGAGGATTTAGCGGAACTGATTCATGACCTGAAAAACGCCAACCTAAATGCCCGTGTGAATGTGAAACTGGTATCCGAAGTCGGTGTGGGCACAATTGCAGCCGGAGTCGCAAAGGCCAAGGCAGATGTCATCCTGATTTCCGGCTACGATGGTGGTACCGGCGCGTCACCTCGCTCATCCATTCAACATGCCGGTGCTCCATGGGAGCTGGGACTTGCTGAAACCAATCAAACCTTGTTGCTCAACGATCTGCGCTCGCGCGTGGTAGTAGAAACCGACGGCCAACTCAAGACCGGGCGCGATGTCGCAATCGCCTGTTTGCTCGGGGCAGAGGAGTTTGGCTTCGCCACCGCACCACTGGTCACCCTGGGCTGCTTGATGATGCGTGTTTGTCACAAAAATACTTGTCCAGTCGGAGTGGCGACGCAAGACCTTGAGTTGCGCAAAAAGTTTAGGGGTGGCGCACATGCGGTCGTCAATTTTATGAGCTATGTCGCCGAAGAACTGCGCGCACTGATGGCGCAGCTAGGGTTCCGCTCCATATCTGAAATGGTGGGACGCGTAGATAAGCTCGAGATGAGTAATGCGATCAATCACTGGAAAGCCAAAGGCCTGGATTACAGTAAGATCTTGTACCGCCCACAAGTAGGCCCCGAAGTCGGCACATACTGCCAAATCAAGCAAGATCACTTGCTCGACCGTTCACTTGATATGGCCGAGATCCTGCAACGAGCACAACCGGCAATCAAAGAAGGCAAGCCAGTCGAAATCAATCTACCGATCATTAATACTAACCGTGTTGTCGGTACCCTCACCGGTGCAGAAATTTCGCGCCATCACGGCCCAGAAGGTCTGCCAGCAGATACGGTTCGAATCAACCTCACCGGTTCTGCCGGTCAGTCACTGGGCGCATTCTGTCCCAAGGGCATGACCTTCACCGTAACTGGGGACACCAACGATTATCTTGGCAAGGGACTCTCGGGAGCGAAGATCATTGTGCGCCCAGATCCAGCTTCGCCCTTTGTTGCTCATCAAAATATCATTACCGGCAACGTCTGCTTCTATGGTGCGACCCAGGGTGAAGCGTATATCGCCGGGATGGCCGGTGAACGGTTCTGTGTGCGCAACTCTGGCGTTGAGGCAGTCATCGAAGGGCTGGGAGACCATGCGCTGGAATACATGACCGGCGGCATGGTGATTAATCTTGGCACTACCGGCCGCAATCTCGGCGCTGGCATGTCCGGCGGGGTCGCTTACATCTATGATGAGGCGGGCGACTTTGTCCAAAATCACCTCAATCCAGACATGGTCAATGTCTATCAATTGATCGAATGTGACGACAGCGAGCTTGCACGGGTCAAGACCAAGATCGAACAACATGTCCAACTCACCGATTCCAAGCGTGGCCGCGCCATCCTCGCAGATTGGCCAGACAGCGCCGGCAAGTTCCTCAAAATCTTGCCACAAGATTATGAACGCGTCCTCAAAGCCATGCAACGTGCGGAACAGCGTGGGCTTGCTGGCGATGAGGCAATCGTAGCCGCATTCGAAGAAAACGTCAAAGCTGGACACTAAGCGCGAACCTTTAACTCCTTTTTAAAATTATGGGCAAAGCAACCGGATTTATGGAATTTGAGCGTCAGACAATCGCCAATCGCGATCCGCTCGAACGCATCAAAGATTGGAATGAAATTCACCAGGATTTCAACCCCGAACAAGTGCAGATACAGGGATCTCGCTGCATGGATTGCGGTACCCCGTACTGTCACACCGGCATGACCCTGGCCAATATGGCCAGCGGGTGCCCGATCAACAACCTGATCCCAGAATTCAACGATCTGGTATACAAAGGTAAGTGGCACGAAGCCTATCGACGCCTATCCAAAACAAATAATTTCCCTGAATTTACTGGTCGGGTATGTCCCGCTCCTTGTGAAGGCTCGTGCGTACTGGGCCTGATCGAGCCCCCGGTCACGATTAAGAACATCGAATGTTCGATCATTGACAAGGCATGGGCCGAAGGTTGGGTGCAGCCCAACATCCCAAGCGAGCGCACCGGCAAACAGGTGGCCGTGGTTGGATCCGGTCCAGCCGGTCTTGCCGCCGCTGACCAGCTCAACCAAGCCGGCCACCTCGTCACCCTATTTGAACGCGCCGACCGTCCCGGCGGCCTGTTGATGTATGGGATTCCTAACATGAAGCTAGAAAAAGATATTGTGACACGCCGCGTCGCACTAATGGAAGCAGAGGGGGTAAAGATTCAGTGCGGAGTCGAAATTGGCAGGGACATCCGTTGCAAAGATTTGCTGAACGAATTTGATGCTGTTATTCTTTGTTGTGGTGCCACTAAGCCGCGCGATCTACCAATCGAAGGCCGCGCGCTCAAAAACATACACTACGCGATGGAATTCCTGGGCCCCAACACCAAAGAACTTTGGGATATTAAAGACGGCCAATCAGAGCAATTCAGCCAACTTGCAAAAGATAAACATGTAGTCATCATCGGCGGCGGCGATACTGGCACGGACTGCGTCGGTACATCCCTGCGTCACGGTTGCAAGAGCGTGATACAGTTAGAAATCATGCCAAAGCCACCGATCGAACGCGCCGCCAATAATCCATGGCCCGAATGGCCGAAGACTTACAAGATGGACTACGGTCAGGAAGAAGCGGCTGCCATTCAGGGTGAGGATCCACGTCGCTATTTGGTCAGTGCCAGCAAGTTTGAAGGCGACGAAAGCGGGGTTGTCAAGGCGGTGCATATTCACGACATCGAGTGGGTCAGCGACAACGGCCGATTTATTCCAAAAAAAATCGCAGGGAGTGAGTGCGTACTCAACGCTGATCTGGTACTCCTGGCAATGGGTTTCCTCGGGCCAGAGCATACCATCGTGGATGAGCTGGGCTTGGAACAAGATGCCCGCTCCAATGTCCAGGCAGACTACGGCCGCTTTAACACCAATATCGACAAAGTGTTCGCCGCAGGCGACATGCGCCGTGGCCAGTCACTCATTGTCTGGGCAATCAATGAAGGCCGCGCCGTGGCACGTGAGTGCGATCGATTCCTGATGGGGAGCACTAAGCTGCCCTAACCTAATACAGTATTCAAGGTATTTGTTAAAATACTGCCATTTACCCGTTTTTGTGAGATGATGGGACTTTAAAATGTATTGAAAAGCTTGTTTTAAGGCCTTAGCTCGGTCAGACACTTAATAACAATCACTTTCTTTTAACAGATGCCAATAAAAGTAACACCTGAACTGGAAGAAGCATGGCTTGCCGCATGCGGCAAAAAAGCAAATCTTTCAAATATGCTGAAAGTCAAGATACTTTCCACTGGTCAATTCATTGCAGAGCATTGGGGGGTTAAAAAAGCAGCCGAATTCTTATCGGGTATTGATGTATCGAAGCAGATTGTTCAGGAGAAACTCAAAGAAGGGGTCGGCGTTTACATCCAGTATAAAGGTAAGTATCAAGGTTCCTGGTTTACCCAAACAGGACTTACCCCCGACATGGTGGGCCTTGCTGAAGGAAAGCGTCTCAGAAAATTATTCACGCCCAAATCTAACGTAACAGCACTCCGATCGACTGCGAAATCGATTAAAGATACCTGGACGCCCGATCGCCTGATTCAAAGTTTCGACCCGCGTGAAAAAAAGTATGGTCAAATGACAAGTGGGGGTGGCGTGCAGTATCTCGTTCCAAATTCGGGCTCAAATATGCAAGAGCTCTAG
>CAXQRK010000072.1:0-5988 GCA_964226535.1 Polaribacter sp. | reverse complement strand
CACCGAGTGGCGCTCTTTAGTGATCTCATAGAATATAGCCGTCAAATGAATACTGATGCTTGGGCTCGTTAGTCTGACAGCACCTCTCAGTGAAAGTGGGAACCTCACATACAGCATAACTGCAAGTTGGATGAGCTCGGGGCTGGTTTTGAAATAACGGAAGGATAAAGAATTGGGCATGGCCCAGACGCTAATATCCAGCACGCTGTCGGGCAAGGTGGGTTATTCTGACAGCTCCTATCTGGATAGATAAAGACCACGCCACCGTAGTAAAGAAGTTTGCTTTGACAGGGCCTAGCTATTTTCTCTCTGACATAGCTCTATAAGCAATCTTTAAAAAATTTCGAATTAAACCAATGCCTTCTTGATCATCCGAATAGTTCCCAATGTGCTCTGGTTCAGTATATTTATACATACAAGACCAAACGGTTCGCTGCGATTCGGGATGGAACTGAGTTGTGTACCAATGGTTTCCATGATCGAGACAAATAGCTCTGCTTTCGCCGATATGCGCCAGGACCTGCGCTTGCTGCGCTTCTGATGGAACCACGTGCAAATAATTTGCAAAATTGAAGCGCGGAGATGAGGAAAGGCCCTTAAAAAGGGGGTGACGACGCCCAAGTTGTGTTAGCTCAATTTCATATGTTCCGGCAAGTGTCCCTCCGATGCGGCCTTCGAGAGAGCCATCTTCAAGTTGTGTCGACACCAATTGATGTCCACCACAAATGCCAAGCAAAGGCTTACCGGTATCACGATAATTGCGCAGCCAGTCATAGAGCGCATGCAGCCAAGAACGATCCTCTGTAACTACATGCATCGTGCCGCCGAGTATGACACAATCAACATCACCCACTGCAGGCAGAGCATCACCACGACATATGTCTACACCAGATAGTGAAAAACCTACTTCTTGCGCCATCGGTCCAAACCACTTCACGATCCAGTCTTTTTCATGACCAGATGAACACAATGTTTCAAAGTGATTAGGGTTGTAAAGTTCATTTTCGCCCAGCATAGAAATGAATAGAAGAGAGTACCCAGTGGTGTCGTTCATGGCATTTCTTTCACTTTATTCGGCAAACCAAAAACATGGCAAATACGATGTTAAAGGACCGAACGAACTTAACGACTATTGTATACCATTTCAATTAAAATAGATCAAATATCAACAAAAACACTCCGTAATTTAGGTAAAGGTGTACCAATGAGAAATTATTCTGCATCAAAAAGGAAGCCACCTCCCTCTGCAATCGCATCCAACCGCGAGACAACCACTCCGAGATAAGTTTTGTGGATCGAGGCAATAAGTTTCAGATCATGAACCTCCAGACTGCGTCGTAACATTCGGATCTCATCCTTCAGATCATTGGCCTGAACGCGCATATCTATGCGATCCAGGAGAAGGAACCAAAAGCGCGCGGTCTGATAGAACAACGTGTCATTAATATCTTTTAGCACCGCATTGGTGGTCAATCCATGTAGGATCCCATGCAGACGCAGAAGTACCCGGGCGAATTCACGTTTGTCGGTATCTTTCAGCATAGCATTGCACCGCGCTTCAAGTTCGTGCAGCTCGTCCACTATTTCCGGCTTCCAAGGTAACGGATTGGAATCGCCCATAGCATCCATGAGCCGCATGCGCACTATATAGATATCGCGCATGGATTGCAGATCGATCGATGTTACAATAGTGCCATGCCCATGCTGGCTGGAAATCAGACCATTTTGTTCAAGCTTTCTCAGCACGTCCCGCATGGGTGTGCGGCTAATGCCAAACTCCGTTGCCAATTCCCGTTCGTTCAGCCGCGATCCAGGTTTATAGTCGAGCAGGCAGATACGTCTGCGTATTTCTAGATAAATTTCGTTTTTGGTCATACGTTATTTATAATCTTTCGTAGCAACATTTTCACTTATACCATCCACCCGAGAAAACTGTCCATATCGACGTTACCTCCCGATACTAGAGCAACGACCGTCTGCCCTTGCAGAGCTTGCTTATTAGACAAAGCCGCAGCCAGTGATACAGCACCGCCTGGTTCCGCAACAATCTTAAGCTCGTTGAATAAAATCCGCATTGCATTTAACACTTCCGTCTCGTCGACAGCGTAGCCTCCTGACAGAGTTTTCAAGTTAATCGGAAATGTCAGCTTTCCAGGTTGGGCTGTCACAATAGAGTCGCAAATTGAGATTTGGCCAGGAATAATCGGTAGTGAAGTCCCCGCCTCCAATGAACGCTTGGTATCATCAAAATTACGGGGTTCAGCCGACCAGATTTCAGTGCCCTGATGACGCGAATGCATGGCAACAGACAGCCCAGCGGCCAACCCTCCGCCACCAACTGGGCAAATGACTCTGTCCGCCTGTACGCCAATCGCGTCCAACTGCTCAGCTATTTCCAGCCCAACTGTGCCTTGCCCGGCCATCAATTCGTAGTCGTCATAAGGTGGCACCAACGTCGCCCCAGTTTTCTCTGTGATCTCTTTGGCGATTTTTGCACGGTCACCCGTTTGTCGGTCATAGGTAATAACCTCGGCCCCCACCGGGCAGTGTTTTCTAGCTTTATTCGGGGTGCATCGGAGGGCATCACGATTTTTGCCGCAACCCCTGTTACACTAGCCGCGGCGGCGACCCCTTGCGCGTGGTTGCCTGAGGAGTAGGCCACGACCCCCGCCTCGCGCTGTGTCTTGTTCAGCGAAATAATCTTATTGTAGGCCCCTCGGATTTTGAACGAGCCAGTCTTTTGAAGGCATTCGGATTTGATCAAGATCCGGAAACCAAGTGCGCTATTAAGCAGTGGCGACTCTATCAACGGGGTTCGAAGCACAAGATCCTGAAGTCGCTCGGCAGCATGAGTGATCATTTCACTTGTAAGCATGGGCTTCACGTCCCAACCTGTAAAGTTGCATGGAAGCGTCGCAATAAAGCGATCACGCTTCTGGCGGTAATAATACCAGTTGCCGGATTTTCGTCGCTTGGAACATTCTGAATGGACATTGTGAAATCCGAGCTGTCAGATATAACTTCTACCGTATGCGTATTTCTCGTAAGGGAAGGATCAGCCCAGACCTCCATACGGGTTCTGTCAGGACCAAGCCCAGCCAAACTGATCGCTGCAGCAACATTCACATTAGCAGGAAACTCGCGCGCTACTTCGGTTACACTGCCCTCAATGACCTGCATCGGCTCGCGTAACAGAGTCAAATCTAGCCCTGATCGCGCAACAAAAGGAGCTTTCACCAAGCCACCTACTGGCTTGCAGGTAATAATCTTGACGGATTGGATTTTCCCAACGTTCGCCGCGTTCAAGGCGTCTAGACCCAAAATAGCACCTGATACGACAAGGATGCGGCCCCCGCTTTCGTTCGCAAGCGATATCAGGTCATCTCGGCCAAGAAGTTGACTCGCGGAAAGGACGATCAAATGCTTGCCCGCTCTCAACACATGTGCCGCCAAATCGCTAAACAACGCAGGAGGCAACGCCTCGATTATGTAATCGCTTGCCTCCGCCAAATCTTCAAAATTGTAAAACGGCACCGGCTGTTTCAGAGTTTCATTGAATACCGCTGCTTTTTCGGCGGTGCGTGCCGCGATACCGCTCAATATGCATCCAGGAACTCCGCCACGATCCAAAGACCGAGCGACTTCTGCGCCAACAGCACCGATACCAGCAACTCCAATTTTCATTGCATACTTTCCTTTGAAACTATCACCTAATTTCTATTTTTGATTTTCCTTTATTTGCATTCAAGCATTTATTGGTATACCATTTATATGAAATACGCCGCAAACGCCAGAAATAATCGTCATTTATACAAATATTTCGTATTTAATGGCAATAATGGTATACCATGTAATAAAGGTAACTTTTGGTTTTAAAAGTCGGAGAAAATTAAAATGATCGAACATGCCCCCTTCCCCAAAGACGAGCTGGAACATCGGATCAACCGAGTAAAGGCCGCTTTGGCCGAGCAGGATCTTGATGGAGTCGTTATCGCATCTCCAGAGAATATTTATTATCTGACCGGGATGGATCACTGGGGGTTCTTTGCGGCACATGTTTTGGTCGTAAACCGAAATGGCGAGATGGCGCTGGCCTGTCGAGCAATGGAAAAAATCACCTTTGACAATCAGGTGAGAAACGCACGCTTCTATGGTCATCAGGATAACGAAGAGCTCTCCGAATATGTTTTTCAAGCGATGAAAGATTTGGGGCTTGCCAGTGCTCGCGTCGCCCTCGAGCGCCGAAGCCTGTTTTTGCACTTACATCATGCAGAAGGGATATTGGAGAGGGCGGAGGGCGTAGAATGGGTGGATGGGTCTGGACTGATCGACAACCTGCGGCAGGCAAAATCCCCTCTGGAAATTCAGTATACACGCAAGGCCGCTAAGGCCGCAGATGTCGGCATGAGTGCTTGTATCAACCTGATCGGTGATGGCGCAACAGATTATGAGATCGCCGCAGAATATATGCGTGCTTCGACCCTAGCGGGTAGCGAGCCAACAGGTTTTGGTCCGTTCATTCGCCCGACCTCACGTTCTGGCGAAGAGCACACAACCTGGCGTGGAGAAACCTTCCGAAATGGTGATGCGGTGTTTCTGGAAAATGCCGCATCCTACCGCAAATATCACGCGCCCATGGGGCGACTGGTTTTTGTGGGTAGCGCACCAGAGGGGGCTGAGAAATCGGCAGCGCTGGCAATGGACGGCATGAAGGCAATTTGCAGTGCACTGAAAGTAGGTGGCAAGGCTGGAGACGCCTATGCCGCCTGGCGCGAAGTGGCGGCAAGTGGCGGCTTGACTAACTACGAGCGGCATCATTGTGGCTACATGGTGGGCATCGGATTTTCACCCAGTTGGACAGGTGGTTCGATGGTGACAAGCCTATTCCCTGGATCAGAGCGCACGCTCGAGGTCGGCATGGTGTTCCATGCACACAGCTGGTTCACCAACACCGATGTCGTCGACTATTTTATCTCTAACACGGTAATCCTTACCGAAGATGGCGCGGAAGTGCTGACTGCCACAACACCTGAAAACCTTGTTATAAAATGATGGCACTAACAGAGGAGAGTACGATGCTATCACAAGAGCACATGGCCGCATATCAAAATAATGGCGTAGTTCGGATCAAAAACGCATTTTCACAAGAATGGCTTGACGAAGCCCGAAGATCGATTGAATTTGGTCGCTCCAATCCAGGGCCTATGTATCTGGATTATTCCAAAGACACCAATCCAGGCACTTACTGCACTGACATGTGGATCTGGCGCGAAAATGCCCCCATGAAGAATTTCATATTCAATTCCCCAGCGGCGAAACTTGCGGGCGAAGCTATGCAAGCAAATTCGATTGCTCTTGTGACTGACAATTGGCTGGTGCGCGAGGCCGGCGCGGTGAACAAAGCGCCCTGGCATCATGACAACCCCTACTTCGATGTCAGTGGCGAATGGTGTATACTTTGGATGGGACTTGAGCCGGTGCGCGAGGGTGAGGGCGTGGTATTTATTAAGGGTTCCCACAAATGGGGCCGCAAATTCATGCCTCTAAGCTTTGCTGGCACTGGACAAAAGGCAGCATTGCAAGAGCCCTATGAGCCCACACCAGACTTCACTGAAAATCTAGCTGATTATGATGTGCTGGAATTTGATCTGGACCCCGGTGATTGCCTAATTTTCGATTCTCATACATTGCATGGCGCCCCCAATCCCGTTCCACCTGAACGTACCGTAAACCGTCTAACACTACGCTTCGCCCACGGGAATGCTGCGTTTGAAAAACGAGGCAGTTGGACCGACGCGCAAACGGAATACTGGCAGGCTCACGGAATGAAGGAGGGCGAGCTCATTGTAGGCGATCTGCTGCCGCTTGTGTGGAGCCAGTAGCTATTTTACCGCCGTGCTTGCTTGCAACTTAAAAATTAGCCACTAGCCTGGTCGATCAACGCAGACATTGCTGACTTGGCCACAAATATTTTCCATTTTTAATAAG
>CAXQRK010000071.1:0-4764 GCA_964226535.1 Polaribacter sp. | reverse complement strand
TTATACACTCTTTCCCTACACGACGCTCTTCCGATCTATATTTTTGCTGGGAGCATTATCAGTGAAGCGACCGTGAACTTGCAAAAATGCTTACTCCTCACTGGAGTGACAAAGGTCAAACAGCAGTCCGTGCTACAAACGCTTCAGTAGACTCCTGATTTGGGGCGTCTCGGCAAAAATAGATTTTGGCAGCTTAAGTCTAAAACGAAGCAACACAATCAATGGCTGCAATTTGATCTTATATATGAATCAAGCTAATTGGAAGTATGCTAAAATGCAACGAAAAAGGCCGCCCCGAATGGGGTGGCCCTTGTCAAAACGTTACATGCAATCGATGCTTTTAAACAGTGGCTGTTGCGTTGGCTGCTTTTGCTTGTTCGATTAAGACTTTGAACGCAGCCTCATCGTGAATCGCAAGCTCAGAAAGTTGTTTACGGTCCATTTCGATGGAAGCGGCTTTAAGGCCGCGAATAAAGCGGCTATAATTGATTCCGTTCGCACGGCATGCGGCATTGATACGAACGATCCAGAGTTGACGGAACTCCGACTTCTTTTTGCGGCGATCACGATACGCGTAAGCTTCCGCGCGGTCGACTGCTTCCTTCGCATAGCGAAACAGACGTGATTTATTGCCGAAATAGCCTTTGGCTTTTTTCAGTACTTTTTTGCGGCGTTTTAAGGTCGCCGGACCATTGCGTGTTCTAGGCATGTTGTAGGGTCTCTTGGTTTGGTCGCGTTCGGGTCGCCCATTTACATGTTACCCGATCCGCGTGAGTGATTGGATCAAACGTGACTTCGACGGATTAAGCAAAGGGCAGCCCACGAATCAGATCGGCACGTTGCCCGTCTGCGACGAGTTTGCTGTGACCTGCACGACGGCGTTGCTTTACACTTTTTTTGCGAAGGAGGTGTCGGTGCCCTGGCGTACGACGCAAGAGCTTACCGGTACCTGTCTTCTTGAAGCGTTTGGCGATGGATTTACGTGTTTTCTGCATGAGAAAGTTGGAAAAAGTGGGAACACAACGCTTTTGGCAGTACTTGTAAAGGGTAAAAATGCAACAATCTGTGAATGATTGAGTGCGTACAAAAACAAACTTTGTGCTGGTGATACAGTCTTGATACCGACCGATCAAAGGTCCACAGTTAGTGAATGAATCTTGAGACTGCCAAATTACAGATTGATAAATATTTCACCCGAATGAATCAGGCCTACGGACGGGTCGTATTTGATGAGTGGTTAATTGTGTCGCGCCAAGCCGGTAGCGTGCACTTGCTGCATTACCAGGGCCCACGTGCAGCGACGATCATGGAAAGCCTGGCCGACGAGACCTCGGCGCTGCGTCAAAGTGGCGCTCACATCCATTCGGATCCGGGTCAATTCGATTTCACTCGAGAGGGTGCGGGATCCGATTTCGATGCCTATGTCTGTGTAGGCAAAGATTGCTTCCTGTTGTGCAATAACACGCAAAAATCCATGCAAGAGGTGTCTGCTGATCCGAATTGGTTGAGCGCACAAGGCGAGTTTCTTAATCTCAGTCAATATTTTGTAGTCGATGGATTGAGCGCTTAAGCGTCTAATTGTAGATACAGCATGTAGCCATAGACGGTGATCATCAGGGCGGCGATCCAGCTAGGTAATCGCCGCAAGATTATCACGCATAACAGATGTACGCCGGCGATGGTAGCCATCACCAGTAGGCCTTGGGAAAAGATGTCGCTAACCGGTACAGTTTTGACGATTGCGAACAGTCCGATACACAGTGGAATGCAAATGTGCCCGTCTCCGATCTGCGAACTGTACACAATATCCGTCTTTCGTTGCCATGCGTAATAAAAAGCAAGCACTGCATTTGGCAAGACCATCAACCAGCCGGTTAGCAAGCCGAGTTGATCGGCATTAAAAAACGGCCCTTTGCTACTTAGGATCAACGCAACGATGCCATCGACGGATAGCAGCGTGCAACAACTCCCCATCAGAATCAGCAGACTATCCACCCAAATCAGTGGGTGCCAGCGGCTACTGCTACGGGTATTTTCTTTGAGCACTTCGAAGACATGAAAGCATTGCCAGAACAGGAACAGTCCAACCAGCGCCAAGCCGTCAAAACGATCGATCCGGCCATCCTGTCCCAAGATCCAGACTATCAGGCTGAAAAATATCATGGCGATCAAGGTCAAGGCCAGTGACAAACGGCTAAGTCTGGATTGCCGCTGTGCCTTGATGGCGCGTGAACGGCTGCCCAGCGAAAGTCCCCAGATCAATGCCGGCAGTGCCAGCAATAAACAGAGATTAGTCATATTGTTGGTCCAGCAATTGATCGCAATTTCTGCCCCTGATCCATTTTCGCGCAGTACCACAGCCACTAAAATTAAATTTCCGAGACCTGAGAAATAAGGCATGAACAAAGTGCCAAGTACGGTCCCTTGCACGCCACGGTGTGTCATAAGTTCAAGCCGCCAAACAATCAGTAGCGAGCTGACTAGAAAAATGCCGACCAGCCACAAGGGTGTCCAAGGTCCGGCATATGCCTGAATTGGTTGCAGTAAAGTATTCAATCTGTGTAAGTCGGTATTGGAGGTGAATCGTGCAGTTGGGTGGAGCGTTCAATCAGGACCATAATCTGTTTGCAACTCAGCCGCATATGCTCCTGGCAAAATGCCAGCATGTCTTGTGGCAAGGGTGCGACAAAGCGGACCGGACCCTCAGCAAAATCAAATACATAGCGATAACAATGCAAGGCTTGACGTTTGATCGGCAAGGCAGCCTGCAGACGATGGGTCCAGCCATGCTCAATGAAGTCAATATATAAGCGCTCATCCGGTCCATAAATTTTATCACCCACCACGCTTTTGTTGAGCCATTGCGCGTGCACACGGATCTGATGCTTGCGTCCGGTCTCAGGCTGTACACCACAGAGGGTGTAGCCCTGGCGGGCGATCAGCGGACAAAAGTGAGTCACTGCGCTTTGCGCAGTTCGATCGTCGCGCACTTCTGATTTGACAAACACCGGCCCCCCCTGGCGCCGTGCGATCGCTTGATCCACGCGTAAAGGTCGATCCAGCTCACCTTCAAGAATCGCCAGATAGAGTTTGCTGACGATTCGATGTTGGATTGCCATCTGGAACTTGCGCGCGACCGATGGTCGTTTGGCAAACACAATCAATCCACTGGTTTCACGGTCCAGTCGTGCCACCAGGTGTAATTTATCGATTCCAGTATATTCGCGAACCACTCCGACCAAACTCGACCGTGGTCCATTTTTAGAGGGGTGGCAGACCAGCCAGCCTGGCTTGTTAACAATCAACAGATTTTCATCTTCCTGCACGATCCAATCAGGAAACACCGTCGGATCGACCAGGGGTGCCTGTTCACCGAATGGATCCACGCATGCCTCCTTTGTGGACTTCTAGGCGCATCTTGCGCAGCAGAATGGCTCCGATTCGGGTGACCACTCTGATCGGAAACTGGCGTCCCGCAGATGCGATCAACTTATTTTTCCAGCCAGTCACAAGCAAGGATTTTCCCTGGGCCAGTGCCTGTAGCGTCAAATCCGCCACTGCCTCGGCCGTCATCCCCAGCCCCTTGTTGACGCCGTGCTGCATCGGCGGTGTGTCAAAACCGGCGGCTTTAAAAAAATTTGACCGGGTCGGCCCGGGGCATACCACCAGTGTGCGCAGCTTGGTCCCGCGCAAATCCTCACCCAGTGCAAGGGTCCAATTTAACACGAAGGCCTTGGTCGCGCCATAGCTAGCCATATAAGGGGTTGGCTGAAAGCCGGCAGTAGAGGCGATATTCACCACACAACCGCCGCGCTCCAGCATCTGCGGCAGTAATCGAGTGGTTAGATCCACCACCGCACGCATATTCAGATCCAGCATGTTCAACTGCTTGGCCGGCACCAAGTCCTGCAGGCAACCATAATCACCAAAGCCACTGTTATTGAACAAGACCACCTCACCGCTAGCGGCCTCTTGGAGAATTGCCTGCAGGCGCTGTGCAGCGGCAGCGACTGCAGCCGAATCGCTTAAATCCGTCGGGAGATGGATTCCATGAGGTGCAAAAAAATTACCTGGTTTCGAACGAGAAAGGTTGCATATTGTAGCATTTGGGGCTAAATTGTTAATTGATTTGATAAGTGAGCGACCAATTCCCGATGAGCCACCCGTAACGATGATGACGGCTGTGCGTTTTAAATATTCAGTTGGAGTCGGCATAATTGGCTCCATTTATATCGATAGACTCGATCTGATCGATCAAAATATTGCGAGCTTTGGTTTGCTTCATTTATCTCGATACGAGGGCGACAATGGTCTCGGTTTACATAGAACCCACAACAGAAAAGGAACAAAAATATATGAAGCAGCATGATGTTATCATTTCAGGTTTAAACATGGACCTCACTGATGCGATCAGAAATGTAGTTCACGCAAAAGTCGAAAAACTCTTTGAGCATGAGGATCACATTGTCCGCATGCGGGTAGAATTAGAGTTCGACGCCCATAAAAATACCCACCAAAATGAATTTATTGCGAAGGGGCACCTTGAAGTGCGCGGTAACGACCATAATGCCCAGGCCGCAACGGACGATCTTTACAAGTCGATTGATGAAATGGTGAATAAGCTCGACCGAATGATTCGGCGTCGCTCGCGCTTGAAGATCGCCAAGCGTAAAAATACACATGTTATTGACATTCAGTCGGAAATACCAAAAGCTATTTAAATATACCGTATTTTTCCGGTGCAAGCCCGACTCTCGACTGAGA
>CAXQRK010000070.1:0-13244 GCA_964226535.1 Polaribacter sp. | reverse complement strand
GCAAGCTGATAACCGTATTTTATTATTTTAATTTTCGGATTACATGTCTTACCAATCAAGTGATGATTTCTTTTGAGCAATTTGAACGTAATTTAAAACAGGTGAGCCATCGTATTGAAACGGCTTGTAGCCGTGCAGGCAGACCCAGAGAAAGTGTTCAATTATTACCGGTCACCAAAAATCATCCGATAGATGCAGTCGTCTATGCAGCTCGTGCGGGGCTAACGGCAGTGGGCGAGAACCGTGTACAAGAGGCGCAACAGAAGAATAAGCAGCCGCTTGTGGATATGCGCTGGGAGTTGATCGGTCATTTACAGACGAACAAGGTCAGGGACGCAGTAGCACTGTTTGATCGGATACAATCAGTGGATTCATTGAAGCTGTTGAACCGTCTCAATCAATGTGCGGAGCGAGCGAGCAAAGTGGTCTCAATATTACTTCAATGTAATACCGGTGGCGATCCGAACAAATATGGCTTTGCTCCAGACCAAATGCAAATGGCACTAGAATCTGCGCTTGGTGCGGACTGTTTGAAAATCGATGGTCTAATGACGATTGCGCCGCTCGATGATGACCCGAAGGTGGCACAAGCCGCATTTGAGAAGTTGCGCGATGTGCGTGACCAATTGTCATCACAGTACGCGATTGCCCTCCCAGAACTTTCGATGGGGATGACTAGCGATTTGGAAATCGCGATCGCAGCTGGTTCTACACAGATCCGCATTGGTAGCGCATTGTATGGAGCACGTTTGTAGGCGGCAAAAAAGATATGCTTGTCGATAGAATGCTCTGGCATTTAAGTTCAAGACCGATGTAGATTGCAGTTGATTGCTATTCCACCCACACAGTGAACACGGAGACCATTTATACACTCAAAGACCTCAAAACAGTTGAATTCAGCGGTACCCCATTGGCTGTAGTCGGTCATCCCATCAAGCATTCGCTCAGTCCGGCGATGCACAATGCCGCGTTAGATCGACTGCGGGAACAGGATTCGCGTTTCCTGGATTGGGCCTATTATCGATTTGATATTGCGTCTGAACAGCTTGCCGAGGCATTGGCGCTGTTTCATAAGCGCAGTTTTCTGGGCTTGAATTTGACCATTCCGCACAAGGTCCAGGCTATGGAACTGATTCAGGGCGTTTCAGTGGATGCACGGCGCATGGGGGCCGTGAACACATTGGTCTGGGATGAGTTAGGCTACGATGGGTTCAATACCGACGGCTATGGTTTGTTGCGTGGTCTGGACTTGGATCTCGGACTGTCCCTAAAGGATGCCAGTATCATGTTGCTGGGCTCTGGTGGCGCCGGCCGTGCCGCTGCGGTGCAATGTATGTTGGCAGGCTGTGCACGGCTCTATATCGGCAATCGTACGCCCACGCATTTGCAGGATCTAATCGCGGTGTTGGGTGCAATGCCGGGCGGCGAACGAGTGCAGCCGTTTATCTTGCCTGAATTACCGCAGGGGTTGCCTGAGCAGGGGCTACTGATCAATGCCACTTCGCTGGGACTACAGTCAGATGATCCCGCACCGATCGATTTAGCACAATTGCCAACAGCCTGGAAGGTCTACGATATGATTTATAATCCGCCTGTCACTGCACTCCTGAAACAGGCTAGGACACTGGATCGAGCCAATGCAAATGGTCTGTCGATGCTGGTTCATCAAGGGGCGCGTTCGCTTGAAATATGGTCGCACCATACGGTGGATGCCCAGATGATGATGGCGGCGGCCCGTCACGCATTAGAACTGCCCCCTCGCGATGATTGAAACGATTATATTTATCCATACAGACTTTCCCTGGGTGCTCGCTCTGCTTAGTTTTATTTTTGGCGCGATGACCGGGAGCTTTCTTAATGTCTGCATCTATCGGATTCCTGCAGAGCGCTCAGTGGTATTCCCCGGTTCTACCTGTGCCTGTGGTCAGCCGATTCCATGGTATCATAATATCCCAATTCTGAGTTGGTTGTTCCTGCGCGGCCGAGCAAGCTGCTGCGGAAATACATTCAGTCTGCGCTATCCTGCAATTGAACTGCTCACTGCCAGTCTCTTCTACCTGGCATGGATCACGCAGCCACCGCTAGTGGCCGTAATTGGTTTTCTCTTTATCGGATTTTTGATCTGCGCAACCTTCATTGATTTGGATCACATGATTATCCCGGATCGATTTTCCATCGGCGGGATGGTAATCGGGGTGTTACTGTCAATCTTATTTCCTGCCCTGCAAGAGGTCGATGCCCCCCCGATCGTACGCAATATCCAATCCGGAATATGTTCAATTATCGGTGCTTTGATTGGAGCAGGTCTAGTCTATTGGATTGCAGTACTGGGTGAAATCGTGTTTCGCAAGCCGGCGATGGGCGAGGGCGATGTTAAATTTGTTGGATGCATCGGCGCATTTTGTGGTTGGCAGGGTGCCGTGTTTGCAATGTTTGGCGGGGCCATGATTGGCTCGATGATATTGCTGCCGATAGTGCTGCTAAGCCGTGTATTTGGTTGGGGAACGACGTCAAGTCAGGAGGAGGATACAGGCGATTCAGAATCGGTGACATTTGGTTCACAAGTGCCTTTTGGACCGATGCTCGCACTGGGCGGATTGATTTATTTTTTGGGCTTTGATCAATATGTGGATGCATATTTCATCAATTTTGCATATTCGTTTTTCGAACGTTAATCTCATCAAAGCGCCCCACATCCAATCAGGCAAAATGCTTTAGGCCAAAAGATTCCATCCGCATGCTGGATTCAGCAAGAACCGCACGGTGACATTCACACAAGTGCGATAACAAGGCTTTGGTGTAACTACGCGCCAGAAATTAAAAAAAATTACTTGGCAAACAAGTAGATAGTTCTATGCTGGTTATTTGGGGTGAGATATGCAAGTGGCTAAAGCACGCAGACTGTAAATCTGTTCTCTTTGAGTTCGCTGGTTCGAATCCGGCTCTCACCACCACTTACAAGTCCTTACACAATAAATCCTTAAATGACCCTGCTAGGGAGATTGGCTGTTTGTGTAGGACTAAGCAGTACCGACGCATTGACGAGTCGGGCAAAGATAAAATCGGAATCGCGCAATTACTGGATTCGATTTAATATACGTCACGCAGATAGCGTTTATCCGCTTTGAGTTGTTTGACATAGTCAGCTGCGGCATCTGCGTTCAATCCGCCTTCTCGGGCAATTACATCGTGGAGTGCTTGATCGACATCGTGCGCCATGCGGCTGGCATCGCCGCAGACGCAAAAGGAAGCGCCCTGTTGCAGCCATGCATACAGTTCTTTGGAATGTTCACGCATGCGATCTTGTACATATACTTTGTGCTTCTGGTCGCGAGAGAACGCAAGATCCATCCGGGTCAACACCCCATCTTTCAGGTACTCTTGCCATTCAATCTGGTAAAGGAAATCGGTCAAATAATGTTGATCTCCAAAAATGAGCCAGTTTTTACCTTTGGCCCCAATGGCCTGGCGTTCTTCGATAAAGGCCCGGAATGGGGCAATGCCGGTGCCCGGGCCCACCATGATCAAGGGTGCGTCAGAATTGGCCGGTATTTTAAAATGCTTGTTGGGGCTGACAAAGACCTTAGCGGTATCACCTTCCATAATCCGATCAGCCAGAAATGATGAGCAGACCCCCTTGCGTTGTCGACCATTGCTATGATAGCGCACCACACCTACCGTGAGGTGCACTTCGCCAGGGTGCGCTTTGGGGCTGGAAGCGATTGAATAGAGACGGGGGGGCAGCTTACGCATCATGCCAGTGAGCCCCTCCGCAGTGAGTCTCGTAGTCGGAAAGTCGATCAGGACATCAATGATTTCGCGGCCACGCATATAATCCTGCAACTGTGCTTTATTGTCGGCCTGAAGCAGTGCGCTAAGTTGGTCGTCTGCGGCTATTTCATTATAGCGTTTGAGCACTGGCAGTGAAAGGGCTGTGATATCAAGCGTATGTGTCAGCGCATGCTGCAGTGTATGATCGCCATCTTTTAAGCTTACAGGTTGTGTGCCGTCCAGTTGGGTGGCTTCCAGGATTGCATTGACAACGTCTGTAGCATTGTTGGGAACGACCGCCAATGCATCACCGGCCGTATATTCAAGGCCGGAACCGGCGAGATTGAATTCAAGGTGAATCGTCTCTTTGGCAGAGCCACGACCATTCAGCAATATACGCTTGTTCAACTCTGCAGGAAATGGGTTTTTGCGCGAATATTGAGTAATACTCAGTACTTTTGGCGCGGGTGCCCTTGCAGTAGTCGCACTATCGAGACGGGCGGGAGGTGCCGCAAGACTCAACAAAGCCGCCAGCGCGGCAGTGTGCCAGGTGGCAAAATCGTCATCGAAGTCCACATCACAGTCCTTGCGCTCGAACACACGTTGTGCGCCAAGTGCTTCCAGGCGCGCATCGATATCAATGCTCATTTTACAGAAATGTTCGTAACTAGAGTCGCCCAGGCCGAGCACCGAGAAACGAGTACCGCTTAGTCTTGGCGCTTCATCACTCATCAGTGCACGGACGAAATCAACCGCGTTTTCAGGCGGATCCCCCTCACCCCAGGTACTCACTAATACGAGTAAATTCTCCACTCCCTTAAGGGTTGCAGGTGTACTATCTGCCATACTAAGCGCGCTTGCATTGAAGCCAGTTTTGGTGGCGGCCTTGACGGTTTGATGTGCCAGCCCTTCGGCATTGCCGGACTCGGAGCCAAACAGTACGATTAAGCGTGGCGCCTCAGCCGCTGGAGCCTGAGTGAGTGCGGGCGCTCCTTGCCCTGCACGTAATCCACTGATAAAGCCTTCCAGCCAGCCCAATTGATCCGATTGCAGGTTTGCAAGAAAGCGGTTGAGCCATTGCAGCTGATCCGGTGTGAATGGAGCTGTATCAGGTAGGATTGGATTAGAGTCGCTCATGATGGGTCACTATTTGAAAAGCAAAATATTGTAGCATCGAATCGCTGAAATACTAGCCCGAATTGAGGCTTTTTCGTCTTTTGTGTATAAGTAACCAACTCAAAAGAGGTCGATTCAGGTCAAGATTTATCTGTGAATCGAGCAGTCTTCGCTATTTACAAGGGTTCATCACATCTATTTACTGCGTGCCTTGATTATGATTTCAGACAATCAAACACCGCACAAACTGCATAAAAACGAAAGTATCAAGGAGCGTAGTGATTATTTGCGCGGTACGATTCTTGAGGGGCTTGCCGATACCTCTACCGGTTCGATTGCCGCCGATGACCAGCAAATTACAAAATTTCACGGCATCTATCAGCAAGACGATCGCGATGTGCGTAGTCAGCGACGGCGGCAGAAATTAGACAAGGCCTATTCTTTTTTGGCTCGTATCGGTTTGCCGGGAGGTGTCTGCACACCTGCGCAGTGGATGGTAATGGATGATTTGGCCAACTATTGCGCGTTTAAGACCTTGAAACTAACCACTCGCCAGGCCTTTCAATTGCATGGTATTCTAAAAGGAAACCTCAAACGTACCATCAATGCCTGCAATGAAGCCGCAATGTCGACACTCGCTGCCTGCGGCGATGTGAACCGCAATACGATGTGCAGTCCAAATCCGATTACATCCGAAGCTCATGCGGAGGTGCAAGCAGTGGCTAGCGCAATCGATGCCCATTTAAAGCCACAAACGCGAGCCTTTGCCGAGCTATGGCTCGATGGCAAGCAAATTGGTTTGGATGTTCCGCGCTCTCTGGACTGTGGTGGCACCGATATTGAGCCACTATATGGTAAGACCTATCTGCCGCGTAAATTCAAAATTGCGATCGCCATTCCGCCGCACAACGATGTGGACGTGCTGGCACACTGTCTCGGTTTTATTGCAGTGGTTGAAGATCACAAATTAGTCGGCTTTAATGTCACTGTAGGGGGTGGCATGGGGATGACACACGGAAATACCAAAACATTTCCGCGTCTCGCAGACCTGATGGCATTTTGTACCCCGGACCAGGCGCTTGCGGTTGCTGAAAAAATCGTTACCATTCAGCGTGATCATGGTAATCGGGCCGAACGTACGAATGCACGATTTAAATACACAGTCGAGCGCCTCGGTGTGGAATGGATCCGCAACGAACTTGAAAATCGCCTCGGTTACAAACTTCAAGCACCTCGCGACTATCGATTCACCAGCACCGGTGATCGCTATGGTTGGGTGGAAGGAATCAACGGCAAGTGGAACCTAGGCCTGTTTATTGAGGGGGGACGTATCGCCGATACCGAGGCCCGCCCGCTAAAGACCGGCATGCTTGAAATCGCCAAGGTGCACCGGGGTGACTTCCGCCTCACCGCAAATCAGAATCTGGTAATTGGTAATGTAGATGCGACGGATAAAGCCATGATTGATCAACTGGTTGAGCGCTATAAGTTAGATGCCTACAAAACGGCATCAGGTATGCGCCGCAGCCAAATCGCCTGTGTCGCACTACCAACCTGTGGTCTCGCACTGGCTGAATCGGAACGCTATCTGCCGACTTTGGTCACTGATTTGGAAGACATACTTGAACAAGCCGGCCTGCGCGATGATGAGATCGTCATTCGCTCGACTGGCTGTCCAAATGGCTGCGGCCGTCCGTATCTGGGCGAGATCGGTCTGGTGGGGAAGGTTCCTGGCAAGTATAACCTGTACCTCGGCGCTGGTTTTGCCGGTGAACGCCTGAACAAACTCTACCGCACTTCGATCACGCACGAACAGATTATTGATGAACTGCGTCCGATTCTGCTGTGCTATGCCAAAGAACGCAATGAAGGAGAGCGCTTTGGCGATTTTACCATCCGCAAGGGCTATGTCAACGCAACGACCGCCGGCAATAACTTTCACGCCAACGTGGCCGGTTAGTTGATCCTGTGCTGACCTTGCTTCTGACTACCGGCTTGGCTGTTGCGAGCAAGCACGCAGTGCTTGGTGCACCTAGTAAACGCACTGGTGGCACCAGGTTTAAGTCTGTTACATATCAGGCAAGGGCATCTGGGATGCATCACTCGGGATGCATTACTCGGGATGCATTACTCGGAATTTATATCACTGTATCCAGCGCGATCGCAACACCATGCAGAATTGCTGATATGCGCACCACATCGTGCACATTATCCTCACTTAAGCCGTCTTTTTTCACCGCAGCTTCGTGCGCTTTCAGACACATTTCACAACCAGCCAACGCCGCTGGACCGATCGAAAAAAGTTCAAAGTTGGCCGTACTGGTCGCAACTTGTTTCATCCGCATCATTCGTAAGTTTGCCGCACGCTGATGGTATGCATCGGTATTCATCAAATGACGAAAACGATAATAGATCGTATTCATCCCCATAATTGAAGCCGCTGCACGTGCATCCTCAAGAATACCCGCAGTAACTCCAGCAGCCTGTGCATCCGCATGCAAAGCCGCACACAATTCGTGATGACGGATGTAGTATGCCGCAGCCAGGGCAACGCCCCAGGTTTGCTCATTACTGAGCGATTCACCTTCTAATACCCGCTTTGCATTAATCCGCAGATCTTTGGCTTCCTCGGGAAGGTGGGTAAGCAGCTTGGAGATATGTTCCATAGACTTTGAATTCCGTTAGACTTTGATCGTTTGATCGCCCTTCTTCCAGTTGCAGGGGCAAAGCTCATCAGATTGAATCGCATCGAGAATCCGGAGGACCTCCTTCACATTGCGCCCAACATTCAAATTATTTGCGGCAGCATATTGAATCTCTCCGTGTGGGTCCACAATAAAAGTCGCACGCAGGCACACATTTTCAATCGGATCTAAAATTCCAAGTTCACGGGCCAACTTAGGTGCGGCAATCAATGGCAATTTCAAATCGCGCAGGTCTTCGTGGTCATTGCGCCATGCCAGATGGCAAAATTCATTATCTGCACTGCCGCCAATCACTACCGTGTCACGATCCGTAAATTCATCGACATGATTACTAAATTCAACGATTTCAGTTGGGCAGACAAAGGTAAAATCTTTCGGATAGAAAAAGAAAACCTTCCATTTGCCATCAAAATTTTCATGGGTCAATTCTGTCAGGTCGTTATTGGTCAAACCATTGCAGGCTTTCACTTTAAATGGAGGAAATTGTTCGCCGATAGTAATCATTTTATATATGTGTTAAATAGTTGAGTAGAAAATAAAACAGAACACCGTGTAAATTGTACAGCTTGTTGTAAAGCAAGCTAAAATGATAATGATGGTGTGCGAAAAATGTAAAACTATTGGCGCATCGTGAATCAGTCTGGTTCAAATGAAAGTACCCGCCTAAGCGAAGAAAATGAGACCCAGTATCAAAAAATGGGTTGACAGAGCGCCCGATCTGCTATTGAGACTCAGTCACAACTATTTATCAGCTAGTTATCAGATTAAATTAAACTATATCTAAATATGAAACGTTCTTCTATTACTACCGTCTGGACCATTTGCGGCCTCATATGGATGCCGCTGCTTTGTTTTGCTCAAACAGCTTCGAACGAACTGCCTTCACAAGCTGAAATGTGGCGGATTATTCAAATGCAGCAGCAACAAATCGAAGCTTTGACTGCGCTGGTGCAAGCGAATCAGACAGAGGTTTCTAGTACGCGTGCGGAGCTGGCGGCTGCACAGACTGAAGTGGCGCGTGCCCAAGCTGAGGCGAGCACTGCAATTGCTGAATTGAAGGCCACGCAGCAACAAGTTGAAGCGACCACGCTTGCAGTTGAGGCATTTGGCGAGAATCACTTCAGTATGCCTGGCTGGTTTGAACGAACCTCAATCGGTGGCTATGGAGAGCTTCACGCAAACTTTAACAGCGGTGCTGACAATGAGATCGACTTTCATCGCTTCGTCCTGTTCTTTAACCATGAGTTCAATGATTGGATCACGCTTTTTTCCGAGCTTGAGCTTGAGCATAGTGTAGCTGGCGATGATCAGAATGGTGAAATCGAGCTTGAGCAGGCATTTATCCGGATGGATTGGAGTGAGCATTTCAATACCGATGCCGGGGTCTTTTTAATGCCTCTGGGGATTCTCAATGAAACACATGAACCGAACACATTCTACGGAGTGGAGCGTAACAATATTGAAAAATATATTCTTCCCAGCACCTGGTGGGAAGCCGGCCTCAAGGGCAGTTACCGTACTGCAAACGGTTTTGCCTTCGACACCGTAATTAGCTCGGGACTCGACCTTGATGGTGGCGACGGCTACATTCGTAGTGGTCGTCAAAAAGTCTCCCAAGCGACCAATGACGAAGCGGCTCTCGCAGCACGTGTCAAATACACTGGAATCGCTGGTCTGGAGATTGCCGCCTCTGTATTCTATCAAGATGATTTAGATCAGACAGGAGACGCAGATTATTCCGGTTTACTAAGTACGGCACATATTGACTACAGTACTGGTGGCTTTCGTATACGTGCGCTCTATGCACGTTGGGACCTTAGTGGTGATATTACAGCTGATGCGGAAGAACAATATGGCTACTATATTGAGCCTTCCTATCGCTGGAACTTAAGTGAGTACTATGGCGACCTCGGCGTGTATGCCCGATTCAGCGACTATGAATACTATAAGAAAGGCTTACAAGAAAACAAGGTCTACGAGATAGGCCTTAACTATTGGCCAACGAACAACGTTGTGTTTAAGCTGGATTACCAAGACACTAACGATGCGGATCAGTACGAAGATATTGACAGTGTTATCAACCTAGGGGTCGGTTATCAATTCTAGGTGAATGATTGCCTGCTGGCACTTGTATCCTGAGCGCAGATCGTTTTGTTAATGGATCTTTCTTAATATGTACTCCCACCGAACAATCCTTGGTGTCTTGATATATATACTGTGCGGCCACAGTGTGTATGCGATTGAACAGGTATATCTTGAGCCAGAAACATTCATTGCGCAAAGTTTTGACGACCCGCCAGAGCAAAAAATACTATGGCTGACTAAAGAGGTAAAAGTGGCAATCAAGGCGATCATTGGTCACGAGTATCCAGGATTGCGAATTCGCTATTGGCAACAAGGCGGTCGCACAGCCTGGATTCTTGAAGAAATTGGCAAAGTCAAGCCGATTACAACTGGCTTCGTGCTTGAAGGAGATGAGATGTGTGCGATGCGCGTGCTGATCTATCGCGAAAGTCACGGCTGGGAAGTACGCTATCCCTTCTTCACCGATCAATTCACCGGACTAAGGCTCGATGCAAGCAACCGACTCAATAAACCAATCGATGGTATCAGCGGTGCGACCTTATCCGTCAATGCACTGACCCGTTTATCCAAACTTGCCCTGTACCTACATCGGGAGACCCAGGCACAATGAATTGGCAATTACCACGCAAACGTACCATTCTTGCCTGGCACCGTTGGCTTGGAATCGTATCAGCACTTTTCTTATTAAGCCTTGCGATCACCGGACTTGCACTTAACCATACCGAATGGCTTAAGCTGGATCGCATACCCATCCAGCACCCCTTTATCCTTGAGCGCTACGGTATGGCTGATACTGGCACCGTACAGGCGTATCATATGCACGAATCAGACATATTGGTACACCTTGACGGACAGCTATTTTACAACGACAGGGCATTGGCCTCCGCTAGCCAACCATTAGGCATCATCGAGGGCGAGTCCATCTCTGTGGTCGCTACCGCAACCAAGCTGATCTACCTAAGCCCTCAGGGTGACTGTATCGAAATTATTGACAACCATCAACTGCCTTATCGGACATTGACAGCAGTCGGCACCACACTCGATCAGCGCCCGTTACTGATTAGTCCACAGGGTAATTGGACACCTGAAGATGGCTACTGGGTTGAATTTGATGCGTACAACGCGAGCTACGAGGTCGCCACACTCGAAGCGATTGCGCCCAATGACAGCGCCGTACAAACCTGGCTTAAGAACTTTCAAGGTAGCGGCGTTTCGCTTTATCGCGTGCTACTGGATCTACACTCCGGACGCCTGTTTGGCTGGGCAGGGCGTACGGTGATGGATCTCACCGCGGTGGCCATCATTTTGCTCATCAGTTCAGGCATCAGTGCTTGGTTGCGTCCTTCACCGCGCAATCATCAGTCCGGTTCATCTTAATTCAGCATGCAACGCCGACGCTTCATTCAAATACTTGCAGCCAGCGTAGCGGGCTTTAATCCCGCCCGTCTGACCTCGGCTCAGCCAGCTCTGGAGACGGTCACTTGGCAGGGCTATACACTCGGCGCTGAAGGTCGCTTGCAGCTCTACACTGATAATAAAGCGAGTGGACAGGATACCCTGCGGTATTGCTTCACCGAACTGCAACGCTTGGAAAAAATCTTTAGTCTCTACGATCCACATTCGGAACTGAGCCGGTTGAATCGCGACGGACGCTTGGATGGTCCAGCTCCGGAATGGTGTGCCTTGCTCAATGCAGCCAACCAGGCATACCAATTGAGCAAGGGACTATTTGACCCGACCGTGCAACCACTTTGGCAACTATACGCACAGCATTTTAAACAACATCCACATGCGCGTACAGGACCGGCTCGCAGCAAGATTCAAGCCGCACGCACGCTCACCGGCTGGCAGCATGTCCATTACGATACCGATACAATCCAATTCAACCGTCCCGGCATGCAACTCACGCTCAATGGAATTGCCCAGGGATTTATTACGGATCATATTAGTACCTGTCTCAAACATGCCGGTTATTCACAGGCACTTATTGAACTGGGCGAAACCCGTGCGATTGGCGCACACCCTGCAGCCCGCCCTTGGCGTATCGGGATCAAACATGCTCGGCAACCGGCAACAGTCTACGAAATTGCCGAACTTGACAATCAAGCACTCGCCACCAGCGGCGGCTATGGCAGTCGGTTCTCCACAGACGGCCAATTTCATCATCTATTCCACCCGCGGAGCGGATACCCCACCACACGATGGAGCAGTATTAGTGTCATCGCACCAACGGCCACTCAAGCAGACGCCCTGTCCACCGGCCTGTGTTTCGCCAATGCCGCTGAGATTCAGCAGATCGAACAGGCACACCCCGAGCTATCCATCCTGAAACAGATTTGAGCGAGAATCATTGCCTGATCTGGCGGTCCAGGCTGCGCCAATGAATTCGCCGGAATGGCTCGTTGCGGTCGTCAGACCACGCACAGCAGAGCCAACGACCACAGTCAATGCTGCTCAGCCTGCCTGCTCAGCATTTGCTCAATCTCCGCGAGATCGCGCGGGAATTTACAATTGAAACGGCGTAGTTTTCCCGTTTGCGGATGTACCAGACCTAAACTCGATGCATGCAGTGCCTGGCGTTGCAAGCCGTAGGGCATTGCGGTTTGATTGATTTGCGCTGCCTTGTAGGCCGGATGATAGTGACGATCCCCAAGCAAGGGCACACCTGCATCGGCGGCATGAATCCTCAACTGATGCTTTAAGCCGGTCTCCAGGCGCAGGCGCAATTTACTCAGCACCCGACGCTTGCCTTTGACTGCAGTTGGCCAGCTGTACTCCTGCACCACTTCATAGTGGCTAAGCGCTTCAGTGGTGCCTGGTTCCCGGGTGTTAAAAACACTTTGATACATCCCGGCCGCATCCAGGCGAAACCAAGAGCGCCATTCCCCTCGCTTGCGCGGCAATTGGCCATCCCCAATCGCCATATATTCACGCAAAAAAGTATGGTCTCGAACTTGGCGCACCAGCGATTCTCGCGCCTGCGGATTCATCGCAAAACAAATAAGTCCACTGGTATATTGATCTAAACGATGTACCGGCAGCGGAATTAGGTCTTTGCGACGTACCCCCCGCTGACGATCCAATTCCTTCGCGCCCTTGCCCTGCAGAAATCCCTCCAGCACGCTCAGTGCCGATACTTTAGAACTGCCCGGCATCGGTACCGATAGCAAGCCTGGCCCTTTATTTACAATCGCCAACGCATGATCGATGTAGAGTAAATTCGCTTGAGCATGGATCCGCGTCGGCATACGCCGGAAAAATACCGGCGGTGGCGTCTCGCCCATGGAAAGTCGATCGCCTGGATCAGTCATCGGCTCGTGCGGCTTGTTCAATACCATGCCATCCAGTTGGACACGTCCCTGGACAAACCACTCTTTGAGGCGTTTACGCGGACTATCAGGGTAGCGCTGACTAAGCCACTCCACTGCTGGTTTCACTACTGATGGATGTTCGCAATTCGACATATGCGTCACTTTCCACTGACCATCCGGGAAAATCAAGCTCCACTATTTCAAACACGATAAATTGACAGATCGGAAGAGCACACGTCTGAACTCCAGTCACGAT
>CAXQRK010000069.1:0-12289 GCA_964226535.1 Polaribacter sp. | reverse complement strand
CCAACATTCAGTAACTCCATGATGAATCGATTAATTTGTGTAACATGTTAAAACACTTAGATTTAGGCCTGCCCAACCACAAAAGCAAGTATACTTTCAGACATGATCCCGCATTCGAGCGGCAAGTTGCCCTTGTCAGCACTTTGACACCTCTCAGACCTTCTGTTGATTCCATGCCACACAATCGCGGTAGCACACCTTGTCACCGCCAAAAAGATCCAATGCACTGCCAATGGTCAAATCGACTTTGCCGGCGCTTAAGTCGTGTACCATTTGCAGATCCTGCAAGGACTGCACGCCCCCTGCATACGTTACTGGAATATCGACCTGCGCACCAAGAAACTTGACCAAATCGGTGTCGATGCCCTGGCACTTGCCCTCAACATCGGCCGCATGAATCAATAGTTCATCACAATACTGCGTCAATTCAGCCAGAGTCGGACCATCCAGCATCAGGTCCGTGCGCATTTGCCAGCGATGCATTGCTACCCTCCAGCCTCCGCCATCGGCCCGACAACTCAAATCGAGCACCAGGTGCTGCTGGCCCACTTCGGCACGCAGTGCATCCAAACGCTCCGCACGAAAATGTCCTTGATCGTCAAATAGCCATGAAGTGACGATCACATGGCTTGCACCCGCCTGCAGCCATGCGGCCGCATTGTCCGGCCGCATCCCGCCACCAATCTGCAATCCGCCCGGATAGGCTGCCAGTGCTTGGCGGGCCGCCGAATCGTTGTGAGGGCCCAGTTTAATCACATGTCCACCGGCCAGCGCGTCTTGCCGATACAGTGCTGCATAATACCCGGCCGGTTGATCACTCTCAAAATTAGTCTGCAGCCCGCGGCCATCGTCGCTTAGGGTGCTCCCGACAATTTGCTTCACCTTGCCGGCATGAAGATCAATACATGGACGAAAAAGAGTCATGCCGCATCAAAATCTGAAAAACTCATGGCGAAAATCCTACTATACGGAACATGATGGGCCGACACCGCGGGCGATCTCACAATCTTTCGCAATCTGCATTTTTAAGGCCTCCACGGATGCAAACTTTTGTTCCGGACGAATAAAATCCAACCATTCGACTTCAATCGCATCCCCTTGATTCAGTTCTGTACCTGCCAGCGCATGCACTTCCAAAACGGGCGAGTGCTTCGCCTCTGCGACAGTTGGTTTGACTCCATAATTTGCCACTGCAGGCGCCCAAGCGGCCTCGCCCAAACCACGAAACCGCACCCGGTAAACTCCAAAACGGGGAGCACATTCCGGCAGCCAGGGCAGATTTAAGGTGGGAAAGCCGATTTTTCGGCCCATTTGCGCACCACCGACGACCACTCCGGTGGCCCGATAATTATACCCCAATAGATCGTTCACTAGCGCAATACGACCAGCTACGAGTTCCCGACGAATACGCGTGCTGCTGATCGCTTTACCATTCTGCTTGATACGCTCCACACTAAAGACATTGACTCCCAAGGTGTGGCCAGATTTCACCAACAGGGCAACCGTGCCCCTCCGCATGTGGCCAAAACGAAAATTTTCACCTACATAAATTGAACTCAAACCAGGCAAAGCCGCTTTTAAATGCACCAAAAAAGCTTCGGCCGAAATGGCCGCAAACTCACGATCAAAATGCTTGCGAATAACCACATCCACACCCAAGGCATGCAGCATTGAGCACTTTGCTGGCATCGGCATCATCAGCAAGGTCGGCTGATCCGGATGAAACAAGCGACTCGGATGTGGATCGAAGGTCAGTACGCCACTCACACCGCTACTGCGCTGCGCTGAAAAAACTGCCGACTCAATCACCGCCTTATGGCCGAGGTGCACCCCATCAAACATACCAATTGCCAAGTGCAGCTCAGTGCTGAGGCCGTCAAGTGCTGCAAACTGTTCAACCTGGGCGGGGAATTTCATCGTTTTCTATACCTGATTGGATCCACTTCACCATACGCGTCTTCAGAGTGCATGGCTTGGCACCGCCTGATTGACCGGAATCAAGCAACGACGCAATTCTGAAGGCGCCATATGCTCAATCGCGTCCAGCGTATATGCCTGTTGAATACCAAAGGCACCGACTGCGGTCCGCCGCAAGGCAGACAAATGAGCCCCGCAACCGAGCCGTTCACCCAAATCATTTGCAAGTGTGCGGATGTATGCCCCCTTACTGCTGGCAACCACAAACGATAATTTCGGAGGAGCGAAATCGGTCAACTCATAGCGACTGACATGGATCACACGCGGCTCGCGCTCAATGGTCTTGCCCTGACGCGCTAGTTGATACAGCTTTTGCCCATTTATTTTCTTGGCTGAATACATCGGCGGAGTCTGATACTGATCACCAATAAATGTTGCCATCGCCTCAACGACATCACTCTCGGTCAAATCAGGAACCGGGTGAGTTGCCACAATTTCACCATCGGCATCTTGCGAATCGGTGACTTCACCAAGCTTAATTGTGCCAGCGTATTCTTTGTCCAAACTCATCAGGTACTGCGAAACCTTGGTTGCTTTACCCACCAAAATCAGCAACAAACCGGTCGCCATCGGATCCAGAGTGCCCGCATGCCCAATTTTCTTAATACGAAATACCCGACGCATACGGGCGACAATATCGTGAGAAGTCATTCCCTGTGGCTTATCGACCAGCAGGATGCCGACCGGATCATCGTTACTTGATTGTGACATCGAATCAATATGGTTTCAGTTACTCTGTGGGCGAGCCGAGTGTTTTAAGATGCTGTCCCAAGGCCGCCATGAGTTGTGGATAAAATGCCTTAATCGAGCTATTCTCGACATTCAAGCCTGCGGCACAGGCGTGGCCACCGCCATTAAATAACTGCGCCACTTGATCGACCCGATAGAATGGATTCTTGGCCCGTAGACTCGCTTTGATCGAGCCATTGCGGTCCTCAATCAACACGCCAACATCCACTCCAGCAATTGAACGCGCATAATCCACCAGACCCTCAGCATCGTCGATGCTTGCGCCGGTCTGCCGGT
Organism: Polaribacter sp.; assembly: GCA_964226535.1. Lineage (GTDB taxonomy): Bacteria > Verrucomicrobiota > Verrucomicrobiia > Opitutales > Coraliomargaritaceae > Lentimonas. The sequence continues at coordinate 9,286 of CAXQRK010000069.1, read as the reverse complement.
ACACATCAGGTTCGATCAGGCCCACACACACACGGTCGTCAAATTCCATGCGCAGCGAATTAAGGAAATGCTGCAACAACTTGATCTTTGCGAAGGTCTCGCACTCATACAATTCGTACGCCGCCGCTGCCGGGCGTGCCCCATATTCGCAGAGCCGACGCACTATTTCAAAGGTCTTCGGAGTAGTGGATGGAAACCGGAATTGTCCGGTATCGGTGGCAATGCCAACGTATAATGCCTGTGCTGTCACTGCATCAATTGGATAGCCAAGGTCGATGCAGCAACCAGCCAGGATCTCGGCCGTAGCCGCGGCCGTAGCGACGATCAAATTCTCCTGTGCATAGGCACGATTGGACACGTGGTGATCCACATTCAACACAATCTCGGGAAACAGCTCCATCAGACGCTCGCCGATGCGTTTTTGGTCTGCACAATCCACCGTCAGCGCGACATGCCCCGCCGACTCAAACTCAGCCGCACGCAGCAGTGACGTGTCCCCGACAAATGCATTCAAAGTGGCCGGCACCTCATCGCGATTAAGCCCCACCGCATCGATACCAAGCGCTTGTAATACACGAACCAAAGCAACCGTCGAACCGATACAATCACCGTCCGGACGAAAGTGGCCGCACACGGCCACTTTTTGCCCCTTTAACGGCTCAAGACTGGCCGCAAACAGCGGGCTCTCACGAGGGAAGAATTCAGGTTTAGTCATCATTTGTTTCCAACTGGTCTAATAAATCAATCATCTCTGCGCCGCGTTGCATGGATGGATCATACACAAATTCAAAGCGTGGGAAATATTTAAGCGTCACGCGCTGCATCACGCGTTGACGCAATTCCCTGCCAATACGTTTAAAAAAGGCCTGCGACTGATGGATCCGCTCGGCATCGCCAATCACCGCATAATAAATCCGACAGTGACGCAAATCAGATGATGTGGAAACCTCACTGATGGTGATTCGTACCGACTGCTCGCCGCCATAATGACGCCGCAACTGCTCGCCGATCTCGCGCTGGAGCAGTTCGTTTACCCGGGAAATACGTTTTGACATGATTCAACGCGATATAATCTATGCGACAAAATCCAACCCACGCGCTCGCATTCCTCCGTTTAAATGCCTAACGCAATGCCGGACGAATTTCGGTGACTTCAAAGCATTCAATGATGTCGCCTTCTGCATAGTCATCATAACCATCTACATTAATCCCGCACTCATAACCGGCACGCACTTCTTTGACATCGTCCTTAAAGCGTTTGAGGGTGCTAATCTTACTTTCATGGATAACTTCGCCGTGGCGTAGCAAGCGTGCCTTACGCGAGCGGTTGATCGTGCCTTCAGTAACCATACAGCCGGCAACATTGCGCCCTTTGCCCAAACTAAAGATCTGGCGGATTTCGGCCGCGCCGAGCTTCTTCTCGACTAATTCTGCCTCAAGCAGCTCAGCCATGCACGCTTCCACCTGAGCGAGCAGTTCATAGATCACATCATGTTGAATGATGCGAACATCGTGATGCTTGGCTAAACTTTGCACCCCATTATCCAGACGAACATTGAAGCCAACGATTGTCACATCACCCTCGCCGGCACTGGCCAGTACGATATCATTTTTACTGATATGCCCCACACCCTGACTAATGATACGAATGTCTACTTTATCACTGTCAATCTGCTCAAGACTATTGACCAAGGCCTCGGTCGAACCGTGCACATCCGACTTGACGATCACATTCAGACACTTCTTTTTCTGCTGCTCAATCGCAGCGAACAAATCTTCAACAGTAACCGCACCTTCATCTTTGACAGATTGAGCCGATTTAAGATGTACTTCCTGCTTACGCACAATAGTTGCTTCGGCTGCAGCTTTTTTGGCAGCCTTCTCATTTTTAACCGTGCTGAATGTCATCCCGGCACTGGGCACCGCGGACCAACCAATCACCTTTACCGGCGTCGATGGCGGCGCATTTTTGAGTAAGTTGCCCTTTGCATCGAGCATTGATTTCACCTTGCAATAGGCTTCGCCACAGAGCAGCGCATCGCCCTTTTTCAAAGTACCCCGCTCAATGATGAGCGATGCAGTCGCGCCGCGACCTTCTTCGAGTTGCCCTTCTACAATAGTCCCGGAGGCCGGGCAATCTGGATTTGCAGTCAACTCAAGCAGCTCTGTTTGCAGTAAAATCATGTCGAGCAATTCGTCAATATTGGTACCTTGCAACGCAGACACTTCAACGGTGATGGTATCGCCGCCCCAGTCTTCCGATGCAATGCCTTTTTCTTGCATCTGCTGCTTCACCTGATCGATATTTGCACCCTTCGAATCAATTTTATTAATGGCAACGATAACCGCATTATTGGCTTGTTTGGCAAAACGCAGCGCCTCTTCAGTCTGCGGCTTAAAGGCATCATCGGCCGCGATCACAAGAATTGCAATATCTGTGATATTTGCACCGCGCTCACGCATCAACGAAAATGCAGCGTGACCGGGCGTATCTAGAAACGTGATTGATTGATCGTTATGCTTGATCTGGTAAGCGCCAATGTGCTGCGTGATCCCACCAGCTTCACCCGCAGTGACATTTGCTTGTCGAATCGCATCGAGCAAAGTCGTCTTGCCGTGATCGACATGACCAAGGATACATACAACCGGTGGACGTGGCTTGAGAAAACGAGGGTCATCATCGGCAATTTTTACTTCCTTCTGCTTTGCCGCCGCTTGATCCTGCGTCTCACCACGATGACGAACCTCCAGCGCAAAGCCATGGCGCTTAGCAATCTGCACAGCAATTGACTCTTCGATGGTTTGATTCATCGAAGCAAAAATTCCCATCTCCATCAATTCCGAAATCAATTTAAACGGTTTGATCTCGATCACACTCGCAAAATCACGCACCACGATGGGCGGCTTGACGTGGATCACCGGTTGTGCGGGGGCAGCGCCTTCGCTGGGCGCTTCGCCCTCAACGACTGCTTTCGGCTCAGCCGCTGCCACCTTGGGCGGCGCCGGCGAGAGCGGAGACGGCGGACTCGTAGGGTGGGGGCGGGAGGCGGTCCTTTTGCAAGTGTTGCATTGACTGCCGACTTGACTGTCGAAGGCGGAGTCAACGACGGACTTGACGCGGACGGAGTCTGCGGACGCGGGGCACTTGGCGGTGCTTTGCTCATCGGAGTTGACGGTGGCGCAAGCGGCGCGGACTTTGACTCAGGTAGTTTGACCGTTGGCGGCTTGGCGGCGACCGCCTCACGTTCGCGCTTAATATCTTCGGCGGTCTTGACGATCACCCCTTCAGGAAAAACCGGCGCTTGAGGTATTTCAGCTGCGGCAGGTGCCTCCTTTGCAGGTACCGGATCGGGCGGCGGCGCAGAGGCAAATTCCTCAATCAGCGATTCGGCGGATATATTGTCAATAGTACTGGAAGCGCTTTTCACTTCGAATCCGCGACTACGCAGCAACTCTAAAAGCGCTTTGTTGTCCATTCCGACTTGTTTGGAAAGCTGATGTATACGAACGCTCATGAATGAGTTATTACTTGATATCTGATAAAGGGATAGGTGAACCAATAAGTGCCTGAATTACGCATTTTGTTGCATGTAAGCGCTCACTTTGGCCAGCACGTCGCTAGCTTCATCTTCGCTAAACTCGGCATCGACCAGATCTGCAACCGAGACGCCTTCAAACGCTTCAGGGCTGATCAGGCCAATTGAAACGAGACGCTTTGCAATGGCTGGCTCAATTCCAGGAATCATGTTGATTCCCTGCAAGGCTTTGGCAATCTTGTCATCAAATCCAACGGCTGCTTTCGCTTCTTTGGCGATATCGAGCTTCCACCCAATCAGGCGCGAGGTAAGCCTGGCATTGAAGCCACGCCGACCAATCGCAATTGAAAGATCCTCTTCGGCTACTTCAAAATGAATACGACGATCTGCTTCGATGATTTTAATATTTTTTGGTACCGCTGGCTTCAGTGCTTCTTCAAGCAATTCAACCGGATCGTTGAAATAACGAATGATATCGACTTTCTCTCCACCCAATTCACGCACAATCGTCTTAACGCGTGCACCACGCGCACCGACGCAGGCACCGACCGGATCGACCTTAGGATCGGCACTATTGACAGCAATCTTGGTACGATAGCCAGCTTCGCGAGCCATCGCTTCAAGGGTCACCGTGCCATCTGCAATTTCTGTTACTTCCAACTCAAACAGCCGTCGAACAAAATTAATGTTCGAACGTGAGAGAATGATGTCTGGACCACGATTGGTCTGCTCTATCTTGAGCAGCAGACAACGAATACTTTCACCCGGCGCATAGTCTTCACCCGGCACACGCTCACGTGGCGGCAGGATCGCCTCAGCCTTGCCCAGATCAACGATTAAATCACCGCGCTCACGACGCCGTACCGTGCCCGTGACAATATCACCCACCGAGTCCTTATAATCATCGTATATGCGATCTTTCTCAAACTGGCGAATTCGCTGCATAATTGCTTGACGCGCAGCCTGCGCCGCGATGCGCCCCAAATATGCCGGATCAATTTCTTTTTCGATTGACTCACCAATCTGTATGTCGGCCTGAATCTGACGGGCTTTTTCAATATGTATCTCCACCGCGGCATCAGCGACCGAATCGACGACCTGAAGGATCGACCAGGCCTTCAACGCACCGGTTTTGGGGTTGATCTCCACACGAATTTCTTGCCCGGCACCAATCCCTTTTTGGGCAGCACCTGCAATTGCAACGGAAATCGCATCAATCATATCGGCACGATTGATGCCCTTCTCTTTCTCCATGTATTCTAAAACTGATAGTATTTCGTGACTCATTGTGGACAGAAAATGAAAAAGCGGACAAATGCCCGCTTTAAAAGATATTGCTGGGTTGGTTTAATAATCAACCACACTAAGCAGCGCTCAGCACTTGTCAAGTATCTGTATCAGGCGAATTGATAATCGTTGCCGCAAAGCGATGCGCTTAAACGAAGCCGCAAGATAAATTATTTTTGCTTGCTGTCCAGATTGTAAGCGCTATGCTGTTATTACATAAAATGAGTCCTGCTAACGAATTCCCAGGACCACCGCGACCTATTTGGCAAACACTGAATTCATGAACAGCGTTCTGATCTACTCTGGCGGCCTCGATTCCACCGTCCTTCTCTACCACTTACGGGCAACCGGCCACAACGTCCATGCACTGTCGGTCCACTACGGACAGCGCCACCACTGCGAACTCAGCTATGCCGCCAAAATCTGTCAAGGCATCCGCGTGCCCCATCACATAGCCGACCTCTCCACGATCCAGCCGCTGCTTGCCGGGAGCAGCCTGACCTCCCCTGAAATCGAAGTCGCCGAGGGTCATTACACTGCAGACTCAATGAAATCCACCATCGTGCCGAATCGGAATATGATCTTGCTCGCCATTGCCACCGGCTATGCTCTCTCGATTCGAGCAGATCAAGTTGCCTATGCTGCACACGGTGGGGATCACGCGATCTACCCGGACTGCCGCAAGGAATTTGCGGATGCCATGGCCGATGCCATGCGTCTGTGTGACTGGCATCCGGTGAAACTCATCCGCCCCTTTGTCGATTGGACCAAGTCTGACATCGTCCGGCGCGGCGCAGCACTGGATCTCCCCTTCGAAAATACCTGGTCGTGCTACCGGGGCGGCACAGTCCACTGCGGTCGCTGTGGCACCTGTATTGAGCGTCGCGAAGCCTTCGACCTTGCCAAGCTGAGCGATCCGACGCCCTATGCAGACGACGCACCTGAACTCAGCACGCTCCGCGCTCAACACTGGCAACTGCAGCCAAATGCCAGCAGTCCAGATTAACCTAAATTCGTGAGTTGGATCCGCGATCTTTCGTAATCTTTTGCCCCACAAGGCATTGCGAATTCGACTGGATGCACCCAATGGTGCGCCTTCACGCCTTTGCAATGCCCTGTGAAACAAAATCTTACAAAATCTCATCGACTCCAACTCCCGAATTTAGGATTAAATGTTTGCGATTGCCCCATTTATTTCGATGACTGTGTCTCATATTCTGAGTTAAATGGTCAATCACTACACTTTGCCATTATGCTTATCTGCAAAAAATCCTACCGTGACATTCCATTTGCCCACCGCCAACACCGCCATGACGGCAACTGCGCCCTGATCCATGGCCACAACTGGAGCATCACACTGACCTTTGCCTGCCGAGAGCCGGATGCCAACGGCTTCGTCATCGACTTTGGCAAGCTCAAATACCTTAAAACCTGGATCGATCAACACCTCGACCATGCCTGCCTGTTCAACGCCGATGATCCTGCAACCGAACAACTTTTAGCCCATGCGGGCCAACTGTTTAAAGTCTACATACTGCCGAATTGCTCCTGTGAAGGCCTCGCCCGACACTTGTACGACATTTTTGATCCAATGGTGCGAAGCGAAACCAATGATCGTGTCTGGATCACCGAAATTGAAATCACCGAAGACTCGAAAAACAGCGCCCTCTACCATCCTGAATAAATAAAACGCACCGGCATCCGAGCCCATCACAGCTGATGCCATTCGATTCTACGCATCCAATTCGGGCGCTTTTTCACGACTCAATTCAAACAACCAAAACGCACCCTCAAAAAATACGGGAATAAACGCCAGGAAGGTACCGTTACGCAGAAAGTTGAGTGTAAACGCAGGATCTTTTAATACCTGTGGCAGGAAGAATTTCTGATCATCCGAATTATGCAACTCGCCCAATGAAAAGACCAACAGTAACACAAACACCGCCGCCGGAATAAAATCCGCATAATCCTGCGCATATGGATAGCGCACATAGGCCATCACGCGGGCGGAGAAAGGAATCGCGAGCCCCAGCATCGGCAAGTAGTACAGTGTATCGCCATTGATTGGCAAATCGACTCCGGCGCTCCAGGAGACAAAGAACAAGGCCTCACTGAATAGCGCGACATAAATCCAGCTCATCACGTAAATAAAGCTAAAAGAGAAGATCAGACTGGAAACCCGCTTGGGACACATTGTCTGGGGCTGCGGCTGATCTTCAAGGCTAAGGAGTTTCGCCAAAAAAACTCTCAACCCGCTTCGTCGAAGCTCCACATAAATTAGATTCTCAATGATCCGAAACGAATAGATATTCGCAATCACTTGTGTATACAGCTTGGTAAACGAAAAAACCACAACGATACCCACGCCGACCGCGATAGTAAAGGTGGCCCCCATAACAAAATCATCACTGATCGTGTCAAGGATTTGAAAAAAGGCCACCCAGGGGGACTGTTCCTTAATCAGTAAATTGTAACAAAAGACCCATACTAAAATCAGCGCCATGATCGAAACGCGCAGTTTGTTACGCATCTGCCGCTCCCTATACGCAGCTTTTAGGGACTTTTGCCTCTGATCTTGCATACTATAGAATCTGACCGAAAGTTTTGTCCAGAGAGATCATAAAGGCCACCAGAATCGGCAATGAAACTACGGCCCACAGCAGCTTGTTAGAGGCCCAGATATAATGGCCTTCCAAAGGCTTGATCGGGAAGCAATAGACAAAGCTGTAGACCAAAAACATGGAACCGAGGAAGCTCAGATGTGCCGAATCTAGCGCTATTCCGAGCCAATAAAATAGACCGAACAACAGCAGCATGCCCACCAACGAACTCATGGCCAGGTTGCACTTAGCCCGATCACTGCCATGGTACTCAACATCAGTGGTCAATGGCAAAAACGAGCCCGCTCCGGTAAAATACCCTTGCAGCAGCAAGCCGTCAAATTCGGTGCGATACACCGTACGCACGCCCATCGATTTGCCAAACAGCTTGTGCAGGAGCGCATAGACCGGCAGTGGCAGGCCAGCCAGCAATACAGCCTCCCACTCTGGCAGCCCCTTTGAATGAATCAGCGCATCCAATTGCTCGGCGCTGATCACATGCAGCACACCCCAAAAGGATAGGCACAGGCCAGCAAACCCTAAGATTAAAGAAATGGACTGAAGCCACCAAGAACTACGTTGGGGCGGTGGCTTGCTTTTCTCAGACTCCTCTACACTGTCCTGCACGACCGAGCTTAACAGCAACTGACTAGTAAACTTAACCACGCGCCGTGTCACGGTGCGGGCGCTGGTACGACCAAAGGCACCCACCGTTGTCCGCATAATGTTGGTCGACACCCCACGCATTAAACGTCGGCTCGTTGCCCGCAGAATGACTGCAATGCCAACCGTGACCTCAGCAGTCCCAGTACGATTCAGTTGCAACTCGACGCCAAACCAATGAATCGCAATCATCGGCAAAAACATCGTGATGACAAGAACCGTTGATGCGACAACAGTATTGAACCTGTTGATCAAAAGCGCTTGCATTGTGGATTAAGTAAAAGGCTCAATTTGATACATTTAAACAAAATTTTAACCTATAAGAATGTATTTTCCTGATCTTTCAAGGCAAAATATCATTTCAGCTGCATCTGCATTTCACGCACGGCCCGCTCCACACCAACAATTAAGGCATAACTGACAATGCTGTGACCGATATTCAGTTCATGCAGGTACGGAATCTCAAGCACTTCGGTAATATTTGTGTAATTAATTCCATGCCCCGCGTTCACCACCAAACCCAGGCGGTGTGCATGTTCCGCTGCTTTTTTCAGCGTTTGCAGTTCAGCTGCGCGCAGATCCGACGCAGTGAAGTACGCATTTGCATAAGCGCCGGTATGCAACTCAATCCAAGGGGCGCTCACTTCAGCAGATGCCTCGATCTGCGCCGCACTCGGATCAATAAATAGACTTGTATGGATTCCAACTGCGTTCATTGCCGCAACGACTTCGCCCACACGCGTTAGTTGCCCGGCCACATCAAGCCCACCCTCGGTAGTGACCTCCTCACGACTCTCCGGGACCAGACAGACAGAGTCTGGCTTCAGATTCAAAGCAAACTCAACCATCTCCGGCGTGCAGGCCATTTCAAGATTTAAACGGGTACGGATTTGCTTCCGCATCCGCCGCACATCACTCTCCTGAATATGTCGACGATCTTCCCGCAAGTGAACCGTGATACCATCTGCACCTGCTTGCTCACAAAGCAAGGCAAAGGCGACTGGGTCCGGCTCAACCTCATTACCAAAATCCAAAGCATGCTCACGATAGCGTGCCTGACGCAGCGTGGCGCAGTGATCGACATTGACGCCTAACAGAACTGTTGGAGAAGAATCAGCCATTTGATATAAGATATGAATACAACACTAAAGAAATCACTATTCAATAGATCGGAAGAGCACACGTCTGAACTCCAGTCAC
>CAXQRK010000068.1:0-4457 GCA_964226535.1 Polaribacter sp. | reverse complement strand
CATGCATCAAAAAAATCGGTGAAGACGCCATTAGTAAGCGATTATCTTCGCTATGCATTAAGCGTGAAAATACAGTATGCAATTTTGACATAAATAAAAATTAGTAAACAAACGAAACTCAACACATCACCTTACAGCAATCGAGCCCGAGCTATACAACACTTTTTCTCAGCCCTCATTGAATACTCGCAGATCAATCAACCGACAGCGATGTTTTAGCGAACTTAGCCTGCGATAATCTATTTGCCATACGCTATGACTTGCTTTGCATGCCATTCACCATGTTTTTAAAACGCTTCGGCCCTTATTTCAAATATCTAAAGCCAGTCCGTATGCAGTTTGCGCTCGGTCTCACCTTCGGAATCCTCTCAGCAGCGGCGTCTGGCGCGGGCCTGCCCTTCATTATTAAATATCTGGTGCCACTGGTCACTAGCAACGACAAGCCAGAGGGGGTCATGCTGTTGCTGTTGCTCTCGTCCATTCCCGCAGCCTTCTTACTCAGGGCTGCCGGCGGATTCTTAAACGCCTACCTGATGGCCTATGCCGGCATGCATGTGCTGGAGCAACTTCGAATCATGGTATTCACCCGCATTCAGCACCTGCCCATAGCATTCTTTCACAAAAACCAGGTCGGCGACCTGATGAGCCGAATCAATGGCGATACCGGACAATTACAGACCGCACTGATCAAAGTCGTCAATAGTATGGTCAAAGAGCCCGCCACCTTGATCAGTGCAATTGGATTTCTCATCTATTTAACGGTTCAACAATCCGAAATCATATTCATGTTGATCGCATTGGCAACCATTCCGGCCTGTGTCCTTCCCATCCGCTTCATCGGTCAGCATATTTTCAAAAAAGCAAAGAAGGCGCAGCAACAAGCCGGCCACCTCAATAACGTGCTAAATGAGAATTTGTCTGCTGTGCGGGAAGTACGTGCTTACAACCTGGAACAGCGCGAAATCGTGCGCTTTTCTGCGGAGATCCGTAGACTATTCAAGCTTTCTCTGAAAACCGTCAAATATGGGGAAATGCTCTCGCCCATGATTGAGTTGGTGACCTCATTCGCACTGTGCTTTGCACTTTATGTCGCCGTACACAAACAAATCCAGCCTGAGGTCATGGCATCGATACTCACTGCACTCTATATGTGTTACGCGCCGATTAAAAAACTTGGTGCCGTTTCGAACACCCTTAAAAAATCTGAAGCATCACTCAATCGGCTTGAATATATATTACATGCCAAAGACTCCGTCCCGGACCCGGAATCCCCGCAGGCAATCACCTCAATGACCGGTGCGATCAGCTTCGAAAAAGTCACCTTTTGCTACGAAACCGCAGCGGCACTCAAAAGTATCAACGCCACGATCCTCCCTGGACAGGTCGTTGCACTCGTCGGTCCCAGCGGTGCCGGGAAGACGACTTTTGCCAATCTGGTACCTCGCTTTTACGATGTCATCGAGGGCAGCGTAAAACTTGATGGTATTGACGTGCGCCAACTCACCAAAAGTGAGCTGCGTTCACACATCGCACTCGTCTCACAAGAGTCGATCTTGTTTAGCGATACCATCGCCAACAATATTCGACTTGGAAAACCCGAGGCCACCCTTGAGGAAATTTATGCAGCCGCTCGCATGGCCCATGCACACGATTTTATCGAAGCCTTCGAGGACGGCTACGACACCCTGGTTGGCGAGCGTGGCTCACGCCTTTCCGGTGGACAGCGCCAGCGCATTTCAATTGCGCGTGCTTTTCTAAAAAACGCATCAATCATCATCCTCGATGAGCCAACCGCTGCACTTGATGCCGAAAGTGAGCACAAAATCCAGGCAGCACTCGAAGATCTGGCTCAAGGACGTACGGTACTGATTATCGCGCACCGCTTTAGCACTATTCAATATGCCGATAATATCTTTGTGTTTGAAGACGGCCACATCATTGCACAGGGCCCACACGAAGAACTGTACCAGAGCAACGAACTCTACACCAGTCTCTACAATAAACAGATCAAAACTGCCCTGTCCCAGGACGCATAAAGTTTACCAAATGGTTCGATCCCCGGCACTTCCCCACCTGTCAACTATTTCATTATTGTCCGGCTATGCCCCTCTTGCCTAGACAGAGCGATAGGGTCCTATGCTGAGGCCGGTTCTTTGTATAACTTTGCTTGGCTTGCACTGTAGCTCTTCTTGTGTCCGCATAACTTAAAGTGTTCGTTCAGCGCACTCGTGCCGCAGGCCTCATCAACGCTATGAATAACGCTTTTCGTAGTCTGGTTAAAATTTGTGTTTGATCGATAGCGAGATCAGGATATTTTAAAGTGTATGGATTATTTTCCAGAAGCGGAACCTTTGCTGAGGAGAATTTGCAACGACTCAGTTCGTACTGTTTTTATGCATACTGACCGCAGTCGCTTCGTATTGCCACGGGACAAAGAGTGCGCCTGGATAGACCACCCGCTCCCCATTGAAGAGGGTGCCACCATCTCACAACCATCCCTGGTAGCCCAGATGACCGAGTGGCTTGAGCCAACTGCCCATTCTAAGGTGCTTGAGATTGGCACCGGTTCTGGTTATCAAACTGCCCTACTCTCCCAATTGACTGCCGAAGTTTACACGATCGAAATTAGCGAAAAACTCTCCCAACGCGCCCAGGCCCGTCTACAGTCAATGGGCTTTTCAAACATTCATTTTCATGTTGGCGACGGCACCAGAGGCTGGCAGAAAGCGGCTCCCTTTGACCGGATTATCGCAACCGTGGCATTTGAGCATCGCCCTGACCAGTTATTGAGTCAACTTGCAACGGCGGGCATCTGTCTTGTACCAGTCGGCATGCCCGGTGAGACTCAGCAGCTTATCCGATATCAGAAAATCAATACGGACGTAAGTGAACGCAATTTATGTGCAGTACGCTTCTTAAGTTTACGATAAATACTCATGGACGCTTTTTAAACAAATGATTGGCCCCAGCCGGGTATTTTCAATTCTGACAGTTACCATCAATCAACTCACAGCCCCATTAAACACTAAGGCTTGCTTTCATTTCACAGCATCCTTATCAGATGACTGTGAAATAAAAGTAAGCCTCGTCCGTCAAACACTCGGCTCAGTTACACTCACTCCTACTACACCATGACAATATTCGAAGCACATCAAAAGTCTCTCTGCAATGAACCCAGGGTCTGGCTGGTCACAGGAGCGGCCGGGTTCATCGGGTCGAACCTGATTCAGTTTCTCCTTGAATTGGATCAGTCCGTGGTCGCCATGGACAATTTCTCAACTGGCAAGCCGGAGAATCTGGAGGATGTGCAGCAACAAATTACGGCCAGTCAGTGGGCCCGCCTGAAGTTCCTGGAAGCGGACATCCGAGATGCCCAGAGCTGCCGAATGGCCTGCGATGGCGTTGACTATATTTTGCACCAAGCTGCGCTTGGCTCTGTACCGCAGTCGATTGAGGACCCGATTTCATCGCACGAGAGTAATGTCAAGGGAATGTTGCAAATCCTCCAAGCCGCACATAATGCGGGAGTCAAACGCTTGGTCTACGCCTCAAGTTGTGCGGTTTATGGAGATCACTTGGGGCTTCCAAAGCGGGAATCCGAGATCGGCAATTGCCTGTCTCCGTATGCGGTCACCAAGCTTGCCGATGAACTGTATGCAGATGTCTTCGCTCGGTGTTATGGACTTTCGTCCGTTGGTCTTCGTTACTTCAATGTCTTCGGGAGAAGACAAGATCCGAATGGGCCTTATGCTGCGGTCATTCCAAAGTGGATTTCGGCCATGCTGAACGGCGAGCCCGTGCGTATTTTTGGGGACGGAGAAACCAGCAGGGATTTTTGCTACATCCAGAATGTCGTGCAGGCCAATATTGCCGCCGCTCTTACCGATCTGGAGGAGGGTTCCCACGAGGTCTTCAATGTGGCGGTCAATGTGAGAACCACTCTGAATGAGTTGTTCGACGCGCTTCGCAGCCGACTTGCAGTTTCAGAGCCTCGGCTCAAGGACATTGCACCGGAGTACCGCGACTTTCGTGCCGGGGATGTGCGGCATTCCGAAGCCGACATCTCGCATGCCCGCGAGCGGCTTGGGTATGTTCCCACTCACACCATCGACGATGGACTTAGTGAAGCGTTGGATTGGTATCTCGCCGATTACCATCGGCGTACAAATGGGGACAAAACGGTAGTTGATTAGGGTCGCGTCAGTTTACAACTCAGAGCACCCTGGAGTGTGCGATTTTACGATTTTATCCACCTTGCCAACAACTTACAAATCTTCAGAAAAGTCGCTTGAAACCACAAGCTTTACCGGCTGGAAGCCGCTTCTACTGTGTGTTAACGCCCGAATTCACGACGTAGGAACAGGTGCTTAGAGGTCAAATAATGAGTCGTCGTTTTTTGGGAAACTACGATGTCAATTTGGGAGTGGTTTGATGATGGGTTGTCGATTACTAGCTTA
>CAXQRK010000067.1:0-4380 GCA_964226535.1 Polaribacter sp. | reverse complement strand
GGACGCCCGATCGCCTGATTCAAAGTTTCGACCCGCGTGAAAAAAAGTATGGTCAAATGACAAGTGGGGGTGGCGTGCAGTATCTCGTTCCAAATTCGGGCTCAAATATGCAAGAGCTCTAGGGTTCTGGATCAGTGCTCGAGTAACCTGTCGTGGCAACGGTGCAAAGTGTTTTTCTGAACAATCGCAAACGTAAAGCAGCCACTCCCAATGCCCACTCCCGCGCCTTGTTCAACCAGGAATAAATGTTAACGCTACGCGTTAAATGCATTCTTTATTATCCTAAATTCGGGAGTTGGATCCGCAATCTTTCGCAATCTTTTGCCCCACAAGGCATTGAAAATTCGATTGGATGCACCAAATGCTGCGTCTTCATGCCTTTGCAATGCCCTGTGAAACAAAATCTTACAAAATCTCATCGACTCCAACTCCCTGAATTTAGGATCATTGGCTTTTTCGCTTTTTTAGCTGCAGGTAGAAGGAGCGTAAATCGCTCAGCTCTTTTAAAGTACGTTCAATTTTACTCATTAGTTTCCTTTAATTTCTCTATATCTGCTTCATCTTGCTTGGAGCCTCGAAATTTTTTCATCCAGATCAGATCTTCTCTTCTGGCAAGATGCACTTTTCCTGCTGCGGATTCATCTACTATGCTATTTTTAATTATCTCATCGTGACGATCCTCATTGCCCAAAAGCAGATCAACAATAATCATTTCTTCATCATCCTCCAAGCTCTTCTTGCAAAAACGATGTAACGTTATGTCAGCATTCTGAAAAGTCCATGGCTTGCTAAGTTTTAAATATCCGGATTGTTTAAAAATTTCTTCGTATTCGGGTAAATCAATCGGTTTTCCCAATATATCTATATCTCTTGTAAATCTAGGTTGAGAATGAAACGCTAGGGCAATGCCTCCAACAACTGAATAGTCTAAACCTTTCTTGTTCAGGGCTTCAATGACCGCAAAAAATTCTCGATACAGTTCCATTTTGTAGTCAACTATGCATAAGCCTAAGCAAACAGGAAGTCTTTTCTAGCCAACTCGCCTGAGCAGTCTGTGGGGAGCCGAGCGGATGCCCTTTGGCGCAGATGCTCAAACCGTCTATTTGACCCCAACAATTGAAACGGTTTTACAATGCCTTGAACAAGAATGCCTCCAATGCCACCCAACAGCTTGAAAAAATCCGCCCATTATAAAACTAATTTGAGGCGCAATTAGCGCGAAACAACAGGATTACATCGTAAACAAACGTGAAAAGGACGAAGCAAAGAAAGCAGCAAAGCGCATTGGATCGCGTGACTTCACTCAATTCATAGTGTCACCGGAGGGAACGCATGCAGGGGCTTCACTCAACGAGAGACACACCATGTATGAAATCGTGTGTCGACTGGTTGGGCACCGGCCTTAAAACGCCCTTGAAAAATACACATAATTAAGTATATTTATGTGTATGAAAAGAACAAACATAGTCTTAGATGAGCATCTAATCGATAATGGCATGCGCCTGACTGGATTAAAAACACAACGCGAGCTGATAGATTACGCCCTTAAAGAATTAGTACGTCGCAAAGAACAAAAGAGCCTACTGAAACTACGCGGGCAATTCAAATGGGAAGGTGACTTAAATCATATGCGCACCAGCAAATACACCTCATGATCCTTGTTGATACTAGCGTCTGGATAGACTTTCTAGATGGAACCAATAATCAACAAACTGATTATTTATCCACTTCCCTTGAATCTGAAATTCCTATCTTTTACACAGGAATTATTCTCCAGGAAATCCTGCAAGGCTTTAATAATAAAAGGCAACAAGCATTTATTAAGAGCGAATTCAGCAAATTATTGTTAGTCACACCCACAATCGATGATCATATTAAAGCATCAGATATATTTACAACATGTAGAAACAAAGGATTAACCATTAGAAAGTCTATTGATTGCCTTATATCCGCCCTATCCATACACTATAATCTAACGCTACTAGATCGAGACAAAGACTTTGCTCATGTCACAAAATGCTTTCCACTTAACAGAGTCTTTTAGGCCCAATCAGGCAGCGGGGAGCATTCACTTCACAGCACCGGCCATACGAGACCGCAGCACGGCGGTTCCGGCGAGCTATCTGTTAGGATAGCGAAGGTGGATCCACTTGTCTTTGGTTAAAGGACATCCTTGTTCAGCAAGCCATACATTATCCATGCATGAAAATGCCAGCAAGTGTTGCTTGCCGCAGTGGATGAACTATCCGGGCTAGCCAAAGCGCTGCTCCCAATCGCTCCAACTGACTTCACTGAAGGTAGGCTTGCCAAAGGGAGAGGTATGCGGGGTTTCGCATGCCAGCAAGTCTTTAATTAATTGTTCCACAGCAGGAGCCGTCAATCCATCGGTACGGCGATAGCTTTCGGCTACAGCCAGGCGAGCAATGGCGTCCGCATCCAACGTACCATGCTTGCGGGCACCACCGCGTTGGCGCACCAAATCGACGAGGTCACGAATGAAGGCTTCAGCCTGATCCGGGCAGAGCCAGACTGGAACGGCTTCAATACGGTACACATTGCGCCCGAAGGCTTCAATAGCAAATCCCTGCGCATTCAAGTAGACGAGTTCAGCTTTGAGCACTTCAGCGGCAAGCGGCTCAAATTCAAGCGGGTGTGGAATCAGCAGCCCTTGACTAGACGGCTGCTCCTGCTGAAAAGATGCGCGAATACGTTCGTAACGCACGCGTTGATCGGCGTAACGCAGGTGCAGCATGACTAGGCCACGAGCCGTTTCGAATAAGGCATAGCGCTTTTTTAATACGGTGATCAAACGCCATTCAGGGCTGCTCTCAGCTGCCGCAGGCATCCCAGTGGATGGGGGGTGAGGCGCTTGAACTGAACGGTTACATACCGGGTTGGGGAGCGGGTTTAACAGCGGCGGGATTGGCGCGTCGCGACTGGCAACACCCAAGGTCTTACTGGGGTCAATCTTTGTCGCAAATGAGTTGGGCAGCGGCGACACCGTGGGCTGTGATACCTCCAGGTCATGCTTGGGCTGAGGCGGCAGCTCTGTTTGATCTGTACTGACTGGCGCAAGGGTTTGAGCAAGGTCTACCGCGCGGTCCGCCGCCAAGGTCTCAGTGACCGCATTGAGCACGAAGCGACGAATGACACCATCGTCGCGGAAGCGCACCTCACGCTTGGCTGGATGTACGTTTACATCCACTTCCTGCGGCTGAATTTCGAGAAATAGGAAGGCGGGCGGGTAGCGACCTTTTTGGATACGGCCATGGTAGGCGTCGAGCACCGCCAGACTCAAAGTGCGGCTATCTACCGGGCGACGATTGACCAGAGTGACCAATTCGCGGCGGGTGGCGCGGCCGATGCCCGGCTTCGCCGTCAGCCCAAATAAACGAAAACCGGCTTTCGGCTCATGCACATCGACTGGAATCAGCTCATCTGCTAGGCGACGGCCCCAGATTTCGGCGATGCGATCCTGCAGACAATTGCAGACGGGCGACTGAAATACACTGCGGCCATTCTCCAATACACGGAACGCAATTGTTGGATGGGCTACTGCAAACAGGCGACAATGATACGTAATATGAGCCGTCTCAGTCGCGTCGGTTTTGAGAAATTTACGTCGTGCCGGCACGGAATTGAACAGCTGTGCTACTTCGATCACGGTGCCGACCGCCATCCCGCAATCTTTGGTCTCGATCTTTCGGCCACTATTGATCAGGATTTTGGTACCATACTCCAAATCTTTACTGCGGGTGCGCAGGGTAAACTTTGAAACCGAGGCAATTGAGGGCAAGGCCTCACCGCGAAATCCGAAGCTGGCAATTTCATTCAGATCGGCAGCCTTACGGATCTTGCTGGTCGCATGGCGTTGCAGCGAGAGCTGAGCCTCATCCGGGGTCATGCCACGACCATTGTCTTCCACACGAATATAAGACTTTCCACCATTGCGAAACTCAATCTCGATCCGGCTCGCACCGGCATCAATGCTATTTTCCACCAACTCTTTGACCACGGCAACCGGACGCTCAATCACCTCGCCAGCAGCGATCTGATTGGCGACTCGGTCGGATAATATGCGAATCGAAGACATGATACCTAAAACAACCCATAGTGTGCCAAACAGAATGACCATGCTGCAAAACAAAACTTGCAGCAGTCAGCTCCTGATTTAGCAATTTATGCCACCGCATCTACGGTTCACGTATCACGGCAGTTCCGAAAATAGATTTGTAGGTGCGCCCTTACCGGGGGCACTTACAAAAAAACTCCCGATACACTTGGATCGGGAGTTAAAAAATGGAGCGAGCGAAGAGGTTCGAACTCTCGACATCTACCTTGGCAAGGTAGTGCTCTACCAACTGAGCTACGCTCGCTTTT
>CAXQRK010000066.1:0-4015 GCA_964226535.1 Polaribacter sp. | reverse complement strand
CACCTATGACCCCGATCTTGGCCAGTTCCTGACCGTCGATCCCAAGGGCTATTGGAACCATGGCCAGGGCAATGGCAGAAGCGCATTTGATGAAGATCCGATTAATAATAGTGATCCAATGGGGTTGGAGAATACGTACGAGCTCAATTTTGGTCCCGTAGCTGGTACTCAAACTCAATACCAGCTCGCGTATGAGGTGTTTGAGAAAACGCGCGAGCTCAATGAGAGATTTGGAGTGATTCCCGAGCCTGTTCAATTAGGTCAACACTCTATGGTTACATCATACGAGGACGCTTCTAACTTTTTACAGAATGATTTCAGGCCCATCTTACGTACATTACAGCCACAATACAAAAATGAGACCAAAGAGGGAGTCGAGGGTTTCGGGACAGGTACTATTTATCTTAATGCTGATCAAAGAGAAAATTTCAGAGTGAAGATTGATAAAGGACTAATGTATCAGGACGGTCGTTTATTGGACACGACTGGAGCGAGTTTGATGCGCAACGACAAGAAAGGAGACTTTGTACAGCGATACCCTCAAGGCATAGCCATCTACGTTATGGATTTAATGGGTAATCTCTATGCATCCAGCTTCCAGGGCGTGGGGCTTTTCCACCATTCCAGTTTCCTTGCTGGTGAGCCGGTTGCTTGCGCAGGCAAGCTTGTCGTCAAAGATGGGCAATTGTTATACATAGACGTAAACAGTGGGCATTACCAGCCAGGTAATAAAAATTTGGGTTTCGCGCATGCAACTCTTAGAGTGAAGGGTGTGGATATGAGTAAAGTAGATTTAGGATTTAAAGATAGCCCCTTCTTTGATGGAAAAACATGGATATCCCCAGCTGTGCAAAAATTGGTATTCCACCCAGGTGGCAAGTACCGTGAAAATCAATTAGGAGATTGAAAAAGTTCTTCATCTGTTTGTGCGCATGCTTGAGGAATCCAATGCACGTTCCTAGGAAGATGATCTGGCGTATTAACGTGTGAGCAGGCCTTGTTGCTTGTATGTATGAACACGGTAAAAACTCTTCAGTTATTGAGGATAATTACCCGCATAAAATGCCTTTGTTTAGATTCAACCGCTCAAAAAAAAAGCATTTAAGTTTCCGCGTTGCCGGCATTCTCGAGCGTGAAAGTGCCTATGTGATTGAAGCTTTGGAGCCGCGTATTCTGCTTTCGGCCGCTCCTTTGAATGTGCCGGTTGCGGACGTTCCAGAGGCACCTGCGCAGGCACTCACTGATATCTCGGCTCAACAACAGCATGCCGAAGTGGCGCATGCTGATCCTGAGAAAACACCATCTCATCTCGGCCCATCTAAAGATGATTTAGCGTATTTTTTGGGTGTGTCTGAAGCGCCTGCAGACGAGTTGCCTGAAGCGGCAGAACATGTGAATGATGGAGCGCCTGCCAGTGGTGCGACTGAGCCCTTGATTGTGCTGGACACCCTGGATCCAGACGATCATGCAGTATTCTCCCAGGCCGCAAGCGCCTCGGCTGCATCGAACACCGGTCTTTTGCTCAATCGTGAGGTGCTCTCCGATGAGTCCGATTCGATGCGGGTGCCTGCCGGAGCCGTGCTTTCAGGCAGCGGCACTTTCGATGGTTCGCTGTCTGTTGCAGGTGTGTTGGCACCGGGAAATTCGCCGGGGATTTTGGAGGTAGCGGGTGATTTGGAGTTGGACTCGACGAGTACACTCGTGATTGAAATCGGCGGGTTGAGCCCCGGTCCGGGCACTGCGTCGGATACGACCCTGGAGCCGGCTGTAGCCAGCAGCGATGATGGCTACGACCAAATCAAGGTCAGCGGTGAACTTATTTTGGGCGGAACCCTTGAGGTTCGATGGATCAATGACTTCATCCCTGAAATTGGTCAGTCCTTTGAAATGCTCACCTTTGGTTCCGTCAGTGGTGGATTTGCTAACATGGTCGGTCAGGATCTGGGCAATGGCTTAATGCTTCAACCTGCCTTAAATCAAAACAATCTGACACTGACAGTGGTAGCGAGCGCCGGAGTGCCACAGCGCCCCTTGTTGTTTGTTCCCGGCTCAGGCGGCACACTGGCAGCAGATACCAGTGCGGCCGGCATCAATGAGTGGTTGCTGACTCTCGGCATCACGCCGGACAAGTTGGCACTGGAGCCGTTGACCAATGGATATGCGGACATCGTGCAGTCGTTTGTCAACCAGGGCTACGATCTGGCCGAAGAATTGACGGTCGCACTTTGGGATTATCGAGTGCCGGTTGCCTTAGACACAGATGCTTATGGTGGTGCCAGTCCGTCCGAGAGTTTGGATGGCACGCTTGCCACGGTTACCGGCGCAGTTCTGTTCGCTCAAGTAGCGGATGATCGTTATGACACCGGCCTGGCTTACCTCGCACACTTTCTTAAAGTGGCGCAAGATAATTGGACGGCTACTTATGGGGTGGTGCCCGATGCAGTCGATATGGTGACCCACAGTACCGGTGGCATCCTTGCGCGTAGTTACCTGCAGAGCGCCGCGTATGGAGATGACTACGGCGATCATGTACTGCCGGCAGTCTATAATCTGGTTCAGGTCGGCGTGCCGAATCAGGGCGCAGCTTCCACTTATAAGCTTTTGCAAAATGATTTCAGTGAGCAGTCGGCATCGCGCCTGTTGGGACTCACTATTGGGCGTGCTTATGAATTGATCCGCAACGATACGGCCCAGGCGATCAGTCTACCGGACGGATCGACCATCACTCAGGCGGATTTAACTATGCAGGTCGATCCGGAAAAATGGTTTATTCAAGCCTATGTTGGCACCTTGCAGGACTTGCTGCCGGTGTATGCTGATGCGTTTGACGATGGTTCTGGTCTCGCCGGTTTGCATGTAAGCAATGGTGGCATGGAAAACAAGCTGCTGCTCGATTTAAATGCAGGCAGTGATCCCAATGCCTGGGTCGATTGGTTGCAAGGACAGGCGACTATTATTTATGGTGACGAGGTAGACACGAAGGAACGCATCATTCGTCAAGTTGGGCCTGATCCCCTGCTGGCGCAGCAAAATGAAATCCTGTCTTTAGGCCATTATATTGGTGAACGGCCTGCATTTGATCAGACCTGGTATGCTTTGGCGGAGTCGGATCTAGATCTGCCGGAGGGAGATGGCACGGTGCCCTCAACATCGTCGGCGGGATTGTTTCTGTTGGATACGCAAGCTCGCATCGGTACCAAGTTGTTCTTGCAAGCGCTCAGCACCGTAGACTTTGCAGATGAGTCAAATCTGTCGGACGAACCGGTAGCGCATAGTGAGTTAGTGACCAATGTGTATGCACAGCGCATGATCGTCGAGTCGATCACCGGTGAGCGTCCAGCACTTGCGGACATTTCAACAGGTTTAAAAGCCAGCCAAGCGGCGGCCGCACCCGCACTGATTGATAGTGGCATCGTCAATCTAAGTGATTTTGGCAATGAACTTTTTGCGCGGCTGTCTGCTCCCGACGCCGACAGCCTGGGTGCGATACTCAAAGAAATCGATCAGATTTATGACTTTTCCGCCAAGACCTTGACGCAGGTTTTGGGGGATTACAGCTTTGCCGAAACGGTCCGTTTAAGTAACGATGAGGTTGAGGCAGATCTGGTGCTGAGTGCAGACGCGGAGCTATCACTTATGGCGGATTTTGATGTCGCTGTGACCGACTCGGTTCATTTGCAGGGTTTATTTACGATGGCAAAGACCCTAGACGTTGGCAATACAGCGATCACCGTTATCGGTGATCTGGTGTTTCCCCAGGTGATGTTGAGCGGCCTGTTTACTTTGACTGCAGACAGTGCGGCAGCTGAAGTCAGGCTTGCGGTGCAGGGCGTCAATTTCACCTTGAGTTCCGGGGTGACACGCATTCTTGAACTGGGTGCGGGAAGCGGAGAATTGATCGTTAACGCTGAAGGGATCGTCGGCACCCTTTCGATTACCCTAATCAATGGACCCGATATTGGCGAGATGACGCTGGATGGAGCCACTTTTTCGGTCGGAATCAATACCACCGGCA
>CAXQRK010000065.1:0-3175 GCA_964226535.1 Polaribacter sp. | reverse complement strand
ACGTGTGCTCTTCCGATCTATTAATCTTAAAAAACTTTATCCAATGAATTGTTGTGGGCAGGACAACCATGTATTCATATTTCACAGATGAAATAATTTGATGAGGAGTCACTTACACGCCAGCCAAAGCATATAGAGTCTTTATATATGCAGTCTATATCATTCATAATAAATTATGTGGACATGGTTCAATGATAAACTATGGGTGCCGCTCATATCTTGGTTTGGGGGTACGTTCGCATTCTTTGCGACCAACGGAACCACTGTACTGGGATTTATTCTCGCATTACTGATCATTCGACGTGTCTTAATTGAAAAACGCAGTCCCAGCAACTTTTTCGCATGGTTTTTTGTGGTCGTGTTTATTCCACTGATAGGCGTACCTTTATATTTCATGTTTGGCGGGCGTAAAAGTCGAAAAATTGCCCGAATCAAACGGGCCATCGCGGAGCTCACCCACTCTCTATCCAAACAAAGTCCTGGCAAGCAACCATGCGCTCACGACATATTGGTTGATGCTGGCAGTGGCACCAGCACCGGCAATCATTTTGAATTGCTGCCTGATGGGGAGTGTGCCTTTCACCGGCTCTGCCAGGAAATTGAGCAGTCCGAGCACACGATTCATATTGCCACTTATATCCTGAGTCGCGACCCGACCGGCAACGCCATCGTCGCATTGCTGGCCAAACGTGCCGCTCAAGGGGTGACCATACGCCTCCTGCTCGACTCACTCGGCAGTTGGAACCAGACTCGAACCGCACGCCATAAAATACGACGGGCCGGCGGATATGTAGCGATGTTTATGCCCGTGCTGCCGATTCAAACACAGATCTCCTCCAATTTACGCAACCATCGAAAAATCGCCATTTTTGATAACCATCGAGCCATCACCGGCGGACAAAATCTAGATATGCGCTTTCTTGGTGCGCTACCAACAGCCACACGATTCACCGACTTTAGCATCATCACGCAGGGCCCTGCAGTCGCACAACTGAATCGTACTTTTCTCGCCGACTGGGCCTTTGCCGCCAACGAACCGCCAGTGAAATACCGTGATCTGTTACACTATATCCCTGCAGAAGCCGGCGACAGCACCATCGAAGTGATTACCAGTGGGCCGGACGTGGCGAATGATCCTCTCTGGGAACAAATCATACACATCATACAAGAATTCAAACAACGCCTAACGATTATCACACCTTATTTCATTCCAGATGAAGTGCTATTCCAATCATTGATTGTCAAAGCCCGCAGCGGCCGCAGTATACGTCTCATCCTGCCACGTCGTTCCAATCAATCCATTACCGATATTGCACGCTACCACTATTTGCGCCAGCTCGACCAGGCTGGTGTTGAGATCCTTTTGTACACTCCGCGTATGCTGCATGCAAAAATGATCCTGGCCGATGGTAAGGTAGGGCTGATTGGTTCGGCCAACATTGATATGCGCTCGCTATTTGTAAATTTTGAAATAGCGCTCCTTCACTACAGTGCCCGGGACATCGCCCAACTAGAGCAATGGGCTGACAATATTGTCAAACATAGTATCCCTTATGCTGAAGCTATTGCGGATCAACAATTGATGCCAAGTAAATTTACCGAAAATCTGGTGCATCTACTAGTGCCCCTGCTTTAACTGAAAACTATTTGAGAGCAGGAAACCTTGCATGTTGTGCCGTTTGCCGTATTTGTATGCACTCTCAATCATGCATCATTCTAGTGACCAGACTTCTCTAATTCAAGCATTCCACCGGGCGGGCCAAGGGCAGGTGTTTGACTATTTTGATGCACTGGATGCGGCGGCACAGGTACAATTGGTGGCGCAGGCTTCCAGCATTGATTTGATTGAGTTGAATGCATTGGTCCAGACGCAACTCAAGCAGGCAGGTGATGCGCAGGCACTGGGCTTAGAGCGCTTGAGCCCTGCGCCATATGCAGCACTGCCGGCTCATGGCGGTGACCCTGCGCAGTGGCAGGCCGCCTGGGAGGCGGGTGCGGCGGCAATCGCTGCCGGCCGGGTCGCTGCATTTACAGTCGCGGGTGGCCAGGGTACGCGCCTCGGCCACGATGGTCCGAAGGGCACCTACCCGGTTACCCCAGTATCCAATAAGACCCTATTTCAGGTGTTTGCAGAGAAGATTGGTCGTTCGGGAGCACGCTTCGGCGTGACCATTCCCTGGTTCATTCTGACCAGCGAGATCAACTATGATGCCACGGTTGCGGTGTTTGAGGAATCTGATTTTTTCGGACTGAACACAGGCGCGGTGCATTTTGTTGTGCAAGGACTGATGCCTGCGGTCGATTATGAGGGTAAGATTTTGCTCACAGAGAAATCGAAGATCGCGATGACGCCCGATGGGCACGGTGGTTCATTACGTGCGCTGGTGCGCAGTGGGGCGATTGCACAGATGGCAGCACTGGGAGTGGATTGTGTGAGTTACTTTCAGGTGGATAATCCGCTTGTTCAATGTATCGATCCGGCGTTTATCGGGTTTCATGTGCTCGGTTCATCAGACATGTCCAGTAAGATGGTTCCAAAAGCCTATCCTCTTGAGAAGGTTGGTCATTTCTGTGTGCAGGAGGGTGCCATGCGGGTGGTGGAATACAGTGACATGCCCGTAGCTATGCAACAAGCGATCAATGCAGATGGTTCGATCCGGTTCAATGCAGGCAATATTGCGGTTCATCTATTTGATCGAGACTTCATTGCCCGTGTTGGCAGCACGAACGTTGCCGCAAGCCTGCCATTTCACCGTGCAGATAAGGTGATTCCCTTCGTGGGCGCTGACGGCAACAGCATTCAGCCAACAACGGCCAATGGCGTGAAATTCGAATTGTTTGTATTTGACGCATTGCCTCTGGCCGACAGTTCCTTGATTATCGAAGCCGCTCGCAGGGATGAGTTCAGTCCGGTGAAAAATGCCACAGGTGTGGATTCACCTCAGTCGTGCAAGGATGATCAACGCCGTATGTTTGCCCGCTGGCTACAAGCAGCGGGGGAGTCAATTGAAACGGATGCTACGGGCTTGCCGTATATTACATTTGAGATTTCCCCTTTATTTGCGGTAGATGAAGCAGATTTTGTTGCGCAATGGGCTGCGCTCACTGAAAAACCGATGATTCGTGAAGGACTTATAATTGAATAAATATCAAGGAGATCGGAAGAGCGTCGTGT
>CAXQRK010000064.1:0-5641 GCA_964226535.1 Polaribacter sp. | reverse complement strand
CTGGTCGGGAGTCGCCTTGTCCCAAATCCGTTCGGCGCGGCCATGCGTGTGTTTAGGATTCTTTTCATATGCGGGGTCAATCCATTTACCCGAATAGGTGCCATGCGTAACCGCAAATGTGGCATGTACTTCCCAGTAGTTTTCTGGCTGAAAGGCTGCAATTTCACGTTCCCGCTGGGTCAGTATTGCAAGAGTGGGTGTTTGTACGCGCCCGGCGGCAGTGATGTTGAATCCGCCATGGCGTGAGCGGAAGCAAGTGAGCGCCCGGGTAGAATTGAGTCCGACCAGCCAGTCGGACTCGGAGCGGCATTTTGCGGCATCCGCCAGTGGGATCATTTGCTCGCCATCGCGCAGTTGATCCCATGCTTCCTGGATCGAGTGGGGCGTCATGGACTGCATCCACAAGCGTTTTACTGGTTTGTGGATATTGCCGATCTCCATGATATACTGGAAAATAAGTTCACCCTCGCGGCCGGCGTCACAGGCATTAACGATGACATCAAATTCCTTTTTCCTCGCCAAGCTGAGCACATGCTTGAGACGGTTGTGGGTTTGCTCAATTGGCTGCAGCGTGAATTGCTTCGGGATTGCCGGCAAGACATTAAAATTCCATGGTAAAGTCTTGCCATTGGGGCCGGTTGGCATCTTGAGCTCGACCAGGTGACCCACTGCCGAAGTGATCGCAGCCGTGTCATTTTCAAAATACTGCGCGTCGCGGGATTTGCCTTTTTTTTCAAATTTGCCTAGATGCTTAACCAGTGCCTTGGAGAGGTCGGTGGCAACAGAAGGTTTTTCAGCAATGATTAAATATTTCATAGATTCGGTTTGTTCGGAGTCATCAAATACTGGCCGGTGCATGACATTGACTTTATTAAATGACAATCGATAAGTTTTTGGTAAAACAGGTGAATAAAACTGGCGTCAATCCTGTTTCTATTTTTTGAGATGGCCGTATCATCACCCAATGTCTTATTTAAACTGTTTATGTTCCGTCAATTTCGCGACAATCTAACCCGCAAGGCCAATGATTTTTCCCAATTTACCGTAGATGTAATCTATGATCGGCGGCATGGGCCTGTGGCGGAGTTTTTGGGATCGTTCCTGTCCGTGCTCTCATATTTATTCAGTGCTGTGGTGCAATTGCGCTGGTATCTTTATCAGCATCGGATTCTTCGTAATAAGCCGCTTGGTTGCCTGGTGGTCGTGGTGGGGAATTTGACCGTTGGCGGTACGGGCAAGACACCGGTAGTTGAGAAATTTGCCCGCATTTTGACCGAGCGTGGTCGCAAGGTTGCAATTCTCAGTCGTGGTTATAAAAGTAAGACCGAGCCCTTGTCCAGCAAGCTTTGGCGTAAATTGACCCATGCAGAAGCACATCCGCCCAAAATTGTAAGTGATGGCAAGACGGTGTTGCTCGATTCTGAAGTTGCCGGAGATGAGCCTTACATGCTCGCGCGTAATTTACCGGGTGTGGTGGTGTTGTGCGATAAGGATCGGGTCAAAGCCGGCTCATTTGCGATTCGTCGTTTCGGTTGCGATACCTTGATTCTGGATGACGGCTTTCAATATTTGCCGCTTAAAGGCCGTCTGAATCTACTGCTGATCGATAAGACCAATCCTTTTGGTAATCAGCATTTGCTGCCGCGTGGTATTTTGCGTGAACCGATCAAGCACCTTGCCCGCGCCAGTTACATCTTTTTGACCAAATCCGACGGCACCCGAGACGAAGTTCTGCTTGAGTTGATTCGTGAGCATAATCCCAAGGCCGAAATTATCGAATGCGCGCATCAGCCACAATATTTGCAAGCGATCCGTGGTGACAAACGCTTGCCACTGGATTGTCTTCAGGGCAGGCATATTGCCGTATTCAGTGGCATCGCCTCGCCCGAAAGCTTTGAAACAATGCTGCGTGGTTATGGGGCGGAGATTCGTTATAATCAACGCTTTCTCGATCATCATCGCTTTTCGCGTGCGGAAATTCAACATGTCTATACCCAGGCTGCTGAGGCACAGCTTGATATGATTGTGACGACTGAGAAAGACGCGGTACGTTTGTTCGACGATATGCACTCGTCGATTCCGGTTTATTTTCTCCGACTTGAGATTGATATCCTCTCCGGTGAAGAAGACTTCGAGGGCGCAGCTGCTCGGATCTGCCTACCTCGCAATGTCCCGGCACAAATAGAGCGTGCTTAGTCGTTGAAAGAATCGTTCCAATAAATGAAAAATTATACGAATCAGACTTGAACGCAGCAGTCCTTTGCGTCACTGGTCTGTATTGTTCTCCAGTTCTCCGATCCACTTTACTGATTCTTATGATGGCTTCTACAGCAGCCGAAACCGCTTCGGTTCTCGATAACAAGGCACCTCATGATCTTGAGGTTAAAGATGCTCAATTTATTTTCCAATCAGTATGGGCGGTGTTGGTGGATGAATTCGGTGAAGAAAATATGCGTTTCCCAAAAGAAATTTTCTGGCTCAATGGTGCGCCCGGCGCTGGTAAAGGTACAAATACCGATTTTATAATGCAGTTTCGTGATCTCACGGCTCCACCGCTGGTGGTCAGTGCGTTGTTAAAGAGTGTCGAAGCTCGCAAGAAGATTGATGCAGGCATGCTCGTCTGCGATCGCGAGGTGATTGAGGTCATTCTGCGTAAGCTGCTAGAACCGGTATTTCAATCTGGCGCAGTGGTGGATGGGTTTCCGCGCACCAAGGTGCAAGTGGAATGTGTCAAGCTGCTGTTTAACAAGTTGCTCACCTTGCGCAATCAGTATGCGGCTACCCTGTATGCTGATTATTTTAAAAAACCACACTTTCATATCGTTGTGCTGTTTGTGGATGAGAAAGAGAGTGTCAGGCGCCAGCTCAATCGCGGCCAGCAAGCACGCTTGCAGAATGAAAAAGTGCGTGAGTCCGGGGTAGGGGAACTGGTCGAAGTTCGACCGACCGATCTGGATCCACAGGCGGCATTAAATCGTTACCGCACGTTTAAGGAAAAAACTTACGAAGCGCTGAAAGACCTGCGTGAAATTTTTTTCTATCACTTCATTAATGCACACGGTACGCTCGAAGAAGTGCGTGAGCGTATCGATCAAGAATTATGCTATCAAGGTTCACTGGAGTTGGACGAGACTACTCATGATCGGCTTTCGTCAATTCCGATCGCGAGTACTTTGTCAAAGCACGCGCGCCAGGATTTAGTCAATCGTCTGGACTCCTATGAGTTGCACCAGAAAGCATTATTCACCAAGGTGGTAGATGCTATCAGCCAAGATTTTATGCCAATTATCCAGCGTCACGCAATCTCCGGTATGGCAGTGGTGAATACCGAAGATACCCTGTTTGATGATCCCCATGCCCTCAGCATGTTGATTGATATTTTCTCTGAACGTGGCTACCATGCCATTGTTGATATCCATCGTGAAGAAGTTCCCGAATCAGTGGATCCTATCACATTTAAAATTCAAAACCGGATCAAGCGCATCTACCGCGTGCGCGTACAGTTCAAGGGATCCGAGATCCGCCGCGGGCGCTGAGTTCAGGTGTTACCAGTCACCTGGATCTTGTTTAGACTGTTATGAATGATCACCATAAACTGAGTGCGTCCTCAATCGAGAAGGTATTGATGGAAGTATTGATTCGTTTCGGATTAATTGTGCTATAAATCTATTTATGCGCGCATGTGTTTGCTCCTTTTGCCGGAATTTTGCTCTGGGGCTTGATTATGGCAGTCGCTTTGTATCCGATTCACCAAGGGATCGCAAAACGCTTGGGAGGACGTCAGGGACGAGCCTCTATCTATATGATCGTGGCCGTGCTGCTGGTTTTGGGTGTGCCGATGCTGCTGTTGGGAAATTCGTTTGGTGAGGATTTACAGAAGCTGTATATGTTTCTAGATGCGGGGACTTTAGAATTAAAACCGCCGCGTGAATCAGTTGCTGAGTGGCCACTCATTGGGCAGCATCTATATTCAACATGGAATCAAGCGTCGACCGACTTTGCCGATTTTGTAAGGGACAACCAATTGCGGGTACAGGCAGTTTCCGCCCACTTACTGAAGACGGCACTGAACGCGCTCAAGGCGATGATGATGTTGTTGGGTGCCTTTATTGTGGCAGGCATTATGATGGCTTACAGTCAGGCGGGGATTGCGGCGATGACGCGTGTGTTTAAACGTTTCGCTGGAGAGGCGAGGGGGCTCAAGTTGCAAGCTCTGTGTACCAGTACGGTACGATCTGTTGCGGTTGGGGTGCTGGGAGTGGCATGTGTTCAGGCAATTTTATTTGGCCTTGGCTTCATGTTAATGGGTCTGAAGATTGCAGGCGTACTCGCTTTGATCACTTTGTTTATTGGTATTATCCAGTTGCCTGCGTTTATCGTGGCCTTGCCGGTGATTGTTTACATGTGGTTTGCCGGAGAGAGTTCGACTATCATGAATGTAGTCTTTACGATTTACTTTATCGGTGCCGGGCTTGTTGATAATATATTAAAGCCAATACTACTTGGTCGAGGGGTGGATGCGCCAATGCCGATTATTTTGATCGGAGCATTGGGCGGGATGGTCAGTGCCGGCTTTATCGGCTTGTTTATTGGCGCGGTGGTGTTGGCGGTCGGCTATAAGATTGCTATACAGTGGGTGGAGGATCATCCGCAGCAGTATCGAGTGACAGATGTGGCTTCGAATGCTTGATTTTATTTTTCGTCATATGTGCACACAATATCTGAATGTCGCCCTTGATGCCTGTGCAGGATTGCCTGGTAGCGCTCTTTATGACCCTGCGGTCTGCGTGCAAGAAAGTGATACAGCAGAGGGTTATTGGGCACCAACGGTTTTCCACAGCAGTTCAATGACTGCCGGGTCGACGGTGTTCACGGTTGCCGCCTGGCCAAGGTGATGCATGTAGATCAAGCGCAGGCGTCCGCTACGATTCTTTTTATCCCGGCGCATGGCGGCCATTAATGCCTTGATTGGCAAGGCTGCCTTAAGTTCAGTCGGCAGTCGATTGCGTTTGATCAGTGTCTGCACACGATCAATATCGCTGCTATTGAGTTGGCCGAGTTGTACCGAAAGTCGGGTGGCTAGATAGAGGCCGATCGCAACGGCTTCGCCGTGTAAATAGTCGCCGTAACCGGCGACATTTTCGATCGCATGGGCAAAACTGTGGCCGAGATTGAGCAAGGCGCGCCCGCCATTTGCGGCGGTTTCGTGTTCGTCCTGAGCAACGATCGCCGCTTTGATGGCACAGCAACGGCGAATGATTGTGGCTAATTCTGGCACATCTGGCCTCAGACAGTCTATCTGTTCCAGTTCAGTGAAGAGATCACAGTCATGCAGCATGCCGTATTTGATCACCTCGGCCATTCCGGCTGCGAATTCGCGCGACGGCAAGGTGTTGAGTAGATCGGTCTGAATGTAAACAGCTTTAGGCTGCCAGAATGCGCCCACCAGGTTCTTGCCTTCGGGCAGATTGATGCCTGTTTTACCGCCGACTGAACTATCGACCATCGATAGTAGGGTCGTAGGAATCTGATAAAAATCAACTCCGCGCAAATAGCTGGCGGCCACATAACCGCACAAGTCGCCGATCACGCCACCGCCGAAAGCAAACACGGCACAGTCACGGTTCGCCGCTTGCCTGGC
>CAXQRK010000063.1:0-14521 GCA_964226535.1 Polaribacter sp. | reverse complement strand
TTCAGACGTGTGCTCTTCCGATCTAATGTTACTGGCACACATCTCATGCCTCAGGTCAAAAAAAGATTTGTCAAAATTAAACTATCCGACTGATAAAGCAAGTTTAATCCAACAGCTCAGGCAACCTGGTTTCTATGTTGATCCCAATACGACTTTTACCGTTGAGCACCCTTAACAAACGATTGCCGATAAAGTCGGCTCGCCAGTCACGCAGCATGCGGTGACTGGCAGACTCAGCTGCACTGGCTTCAAGAACAAAGGTAGTCACATCGGCCCGATTGGCAATCAATGCCGGATCCATCTGTGTGGCCAGACAAATGCCCTTAATCAGTGCTAAAGTCAAATCGAC
Source organism: Polaribacter sp. (assembly GCA_964226535.1). Classification (GTDB taxonomy): domain Bacteria; phylum Verrucomicrobiota; class Verrucomicrobiia; order Opitutales; family Coraliomargaritaceae; genus Lentimonas. The sequence continues at coordinate 14,172 of CAXQRK010000063.1, read as the reverse complement.
GCGAGACTCGTAGCCCTGGTCAGAAGCTGGGCCACGGTGGCGACCGTTCGGCAGGTTGGGCAACTCTCCATTGAGACCGCGCTCAAGTGCCGCCCAGATCATTGCGCGATTACGCTTAAGCGAACGCTCACTCAGCCCCCGGCAGGGTTGGATCGCATCCGCTGATGCCGGCGGATGTTTCATTAAAGCAACAATCGCATCGTCAGATAAGATAAAGTTGCGCGGCAGATTGCGCTGACGAGCCTTCAGCTCACGCCAAGCTCCCAAGGCGCGAACAATATTGCGCTGTTGATTCGTCATGGAACCGCTGCCACGCACACGCGGCATCTCAGTATCGGGGTCAAACTCCTGGTAGATCGCCTCATTTTCGTAGAGCTTCATCTCCTCAAGAATCCATTGTTGACGACCAAGCGCTTCCGCTTTGGCCATAATGTGCTGCATCAAGCGCGTCGAGTAGCGTACATCTTCCTCGGCGTAGGTCATCTGCTCTTTACTCAGCGGACGCGCGAGCCAATTGGAACGAGTCTGCGATTTATCCAAAAGCACCTTAAGCAAAGTCTTTAACAATTCACTCAGAGAAATGCTCGAGGAGAGGCCCACAAAACCGCATGCACGTTGTGTATCAAATATATTTTTAGGCAAGACCGCACAGGCTCGATTTAGAATGATGAGATCCTGCTGCGCATCATGCAGAATTTTGACCGTATCGGGATCTGCCATAAGAGTGGCAAAGGGCGCCCAATCTTCAATCATGGGCGCATCAATTAACTCACAGTGCCCATCTGAATAGCCGATCTGAACAACACCAAGGGTCGGATAATAAGTACGCTCCCAGACAAATTCAGTGTCAATCCCAACGGCACCATCCGCTTGGGCGGCCTGTACTGCATCTGCAAGTGCTTTTGTTGTTGTAATCATACACAAACAAAGTCACCTAAACAGACAGGAATGAAAAGCAGAATCTGAACTTCAATTGTTTGATTTTGCAACAGGCATCGAAAAATACCACTCAACTAATCTTGATACCAGGCTTGTTTTCGTACAGACCAGGTAGATTCATTTAGCAATTTTCCTTACTCTTAGTGACTTGATCAGCATTCATGCAGACCACTCCCAGCATACGCGTCGAGAACCTGACCCGCCGATTCGGGGCACTTAGTGCAATCCAAAACGTAAGCTTTACGGTGAATCGTGGTGAAATCGTCGGCTTCCTTGGCCCCAACGGTGCTGGCAAAAGCACCACGATGCGCATCTTATCTGGCATCATGCCGGCAAGCTCAGGTGCGGCATGGGTCGATGGTGTTGCTGTGGCGCATAACCCGCATGCGGTAAAGCAGCGAATCGGCTACATGCCGGAAAACAACCCATTGCCAAATGACATGCGGGTGGTTGAGTATCTACGCTTTCGCGCTCGCCTTAAGGGAATCTCTGGCCGATCGCTGCGCACCAGCGTTGAAGATGTGATGGAGACCTGCGACCTTGCCCGCACTGCTCGACGCAAAATTATCGGCACATTGTCAAAAGGCTTTCGCCAACGTGTGGGCATCGCCGATGCACTGCTCGGTAAGCCCACTGTAATTATCATGGACGAGCCAACCATTGGCCTGGATCCCCATCAAATTCAAGGCATCCGTGAGGTAATTAAGCAGTTGCGCGGCCGTTTAACCGTAGTGCTATCCAGCCATATTCTACCTGAGATTGAGCGCTCCTGTGACCGTGTGATTATCATCAACCGTGGCCGGATAGTCGCAACCGGCACCAGTGACAGCCTGCGGGAAGAATTTTTACCGGGTCAGCGCTTCGATCTCGAAGTTGAGGGCAACCCAGATCAAATAAGCAACACCTTAAACGGCACAGGCTTGCAAATTGAAATCTTGAGCCAGCAGGCCTTAAACAGTAATCGCCTAGCCCTGCGAGTGCGCGTCGATGGCAGAGACGAACTCGGCGCACAACTCATCGCAGCACTAGGTCAATCATCCGAGTACAGGCTGCACAGTCTCGCACCATGCGTACCAAATCTAGAAGAGATTTTCCTGGCAGCCACGAAACGTTCTTGGGAAGAAATTATTGACCAGCCCTCCAAAGTAAGCTCTGCCCCTCCGCTTTAACCTTAGTCATTCCTGCACCATGCGTAATTTCCTTATTTTACTCAAGCACGAACTGCGGATGCTGCTAATCAGCCCACCGACCTACATCGCAGCCGTACTGTTTCTGTGCCTAATGGGATTCCTGTACTGGGCGATTCTGCGCGGCATGGTAAATACCGCTGAGGAAACCTTGCCAATGGTACAATTTCTACGTATTTTCTGGATTCCGGTATTTTTTGTCGTGCCCCTATTGACGATGCGAAGTATCGCCGGTGAGCGCAATCATGGCACTTTAGACACCCTACTGACGACACCGACTTGGCAGGTAGCGATTATTCTCAGTAAATTCTTTGGCGCATACATTTTCTATATGATCTTATGGCTGTTAACACTCGGTTTTCCGCTGATTACGATGAAATGTTTTCCCGATGCCATACTCAGCAGCAGCCTCTTGGAAGCAGCACCCATTCTCGGCGGATTCACCTTTTTGGCACTCAGTGGCCTACTGTTCATAGCAATCGGTATTTTTGCCAGCAGCGTCACTCGCAGTCAATTGGTCGCCGGCATGCTCAGTTTCACGATTCTATTTATCGCAATCATTGGCACACAACAACTCGGAAACATCGCCGACAGTCGCACAGCCCTTTCCTTGTGGATGACTGAAATCGTTGATTACCTTCAAATTCTTGAACACCTCGACGATTTTTCACGTGGTGTGATTGATACGCGCCCTTTCTTTTATTACACCAGTACTGCGCTACTGCTACTGGGACTGTCCACTCTTGTGATCGAAGCGAAAGCCTAATGAAACCAAGCCGCTTGAACGAATTCCGCTTTGCACGACGCGTTCGCATCGCCAATCGCGTGCTGCAGATCGTACTCAGTCTCAGTTTGATGAGCGTGCTAAACTTCATTTCAGCACAGTACTTCACCCGTATCGACCTAACACGATCAGGAACTTACACCCTCGCTCCCGAGTCAAAGGCCTATATCCGCCAACTGAACGAACCGGTCCAAATCATTGTCACCATCGCCAAAAACAATGAGCAGAAAGCACTTGATACGATTCGGAACGATCTAAACAAGCTCTTGCGCGAATATAAATTTGCGGGAATGCGTGACGGCAAGGCCTACATCAGCGTTGAATTTGTGGATATCTACCGTCAACGTTCGCGTGCACGCGAACTTGCAAGTAAGTATAATTTAAGCAAAGAGAATGCGATTCTGATTGTCTCAGGTGATCGTGTTCGTGAAATCAGTCAGGTCGGTCTGTATGCATACGACGATGGCAACACCCGCGGCTTTCGCGGCGAGCAGATCTTTACCTCGGCTATTCTCGACGTGTCCACCAAGACGCCACAAAAAATTTATTGCCTGGTCGGACACGGTGAAATGCGTCTCGATGATGTCGATCCGCTGCGTGGCCTCTCACAACTCGAAAGCTTCCTCAGTGAGCGCAACTTTAAACTGGCGACACTCGACCTGATGATTGCGCCGGACGTGCCGGAAGATGCCACACTACTCATCATCCCGTCTCCACAAGCGAGCCTGCAAGCAGCAGAAGTCGAAAAACTACGTCGCTACATGAGTGATCGCAACGGCCGTATGATTGTATTGCTCGACCCTGGTCGTCGCCACGGCATGCAGCAATTGTTTTACGACTGGGGTGTGCTTGCCGAAGACACTATCGTAATCGATAATAGTTCCAACTTTCGCGCTCAAGGTGGTGACTTGATCATCCGACGCTTCGCCGAACATCCCATCACCCAATTATTGATCGACTACCAAATTACCGCCCTTTTCGGTCAACCACGCTCGGTGCGCACCGACCCGGCGGCGGCCAACGACGAGCGCTTGCAAGTTCATCAGTTAATTGGAAGCTCGGAACAAAGTTGGGCCGAGCGCGACTATCGCACACAGACCCCCGCTGTATACGACGCCAAATATGACCAGCCGGGGCCGGTCAGCATCGCTACGGCATCCTCACGCAGCTCTGGCAACGAACTCGGAATCACCATTCCGGGCGGACGAATCGTGGTGTTCGGCAACTCCGACTTCATTGCCAACAACCGCCTGCATGCCTTCGGTAATCACACCTTATTCATCAATGCGGTGAACTGGGTACTCGACCGCACAACGCTACTCAATATCCCAACTCGAAAACTCGAAAACCACCAAATCGTGATGAGTGAGCGTGAACTGCAACGCATGCTCTATTATTTTGCCGGCATTCCGGCACTCATTGCAGTATTCGGATTCTTCGTATATCTCATTCGACGTCACTAAAACCAATGTCATTCAAATTTACAGTCTTCCTGCTCACGCTCAACATCATCAGCTTTGGCATGATTTGGATGCTCCACCAACGGACTGAATCACGCGATTCACCTGCGGCCGGTCTTGCTGCACTTATCGGCCGTGAAATTATCGAAGCGGATCGGATCGAACTCAGGGGCAAAGGACTGCAAACGCCGCGTGTGCTCGAATACGACGGAGCTTCGTGGAAACTGACCGAACCCATGCAATGGCCTGCAAATTATTTTGCAGTCAATCGAATACTCAACCAACTTCAATTCCTGGAGGAGGAGGCCTCTTTTTCACTTGATGAGATCGAGAAGACTGGCCAAACGCTAGCCGACTACGGACTCGAACAGCCATGGCTACAATTAATCATTTCACACCACCATCAAGCGTTTGAGCTAAGTATTGGCATGGTCACTGAAATCGGTCACAATTTTTATTTACTCGGTCCCAGTAAAAAAGATGTTTTTGTGGTCAATCGCCAGATAATTGACAGTTTACTCGTTGATTTGAACGATCTACGCACTCGCGAGATATTCAATATTCCGGTGTTCGAAATCGACGCACTCAGCCTGCAAATCAATGCGTCAGAACTGGTCAACGACAGCAATTTCAGAATTCGACTCGCACGGACAAACAACGGCTGGATGTTTGAGGCACCGCTCACTGCCGAGGCTGATGCCACTCAAGTGTCGAATACGATCAATACACTAACGGCCGCTAAAGTCGTTGAATTCAAAGAATTGGCCACCAGCGACCCAATTCTGCAGGGCTTGGAAAATCCATCCATGCAGATTACCCTGCATGGTAACCAACGACGCCAAACCCTGCTAATTGGCAACCGGGCGCCGACCAATAAGGCCAAAGACCGCGCGACCTATTTCGCCCGAATTGACGGTAATCCAACCGTCTTCACTGTGGCCGCCGAACCCTTTGATCAACTACGCAAAGCTGAAGAAGCCCTACGCGAACGCAGCTTTATGACTTTCGACCCCAACGCTCTCACGGCGATTGATTTGTCCGGTGGCGGCCGGCAGATTCGCTTGCAAAAACTGGAAACCGGCAGCTGGCAAGTCATCGAACGCAATGCCGAAACGGATATTCAGCCACGCCATGCGGATGCAGAGATTGTCAGCTCGCTTATTGAAGATCTGCAACATCTGCGTGCCAGCGGCTTCGCAATCAACTCTCCGACGCCAACCGACTTGGATCGTCTCGGTTTTAACGCCCCCCGGCGCAGCGTCACCTTGTCACTCGACGACGCGTCCGTAACACTGCTACTGGCACACCCTGAAACTGACAACGAAACACTTTACGCCCGCAACAGCAAAGCCGAATATATTTACACCGTCAATCGCCGTGCCACATTGCAAATGCTTCCACTCAATGCAGCTCACTACCGAAAGCGTACACTTGAAAAACTACCCGAAGCCGCGCAAATCAAGCGCATTCAACTGGAAAACCTAGCCACAGGAGAAATGCTCTTTAGCCATACTTTAGAAGACACAGATCTCATTTGGCTGCAAGCGCTCAGCGAGTTACCCGTCGAACAGCAGCAAGCCATCCTCACACTGTTGGAGACCATACGTACCTTCACGGTAAAGACCTACCTGATGGATGTGTATCAAGATGCCTACCCGCTCGACCGCGAAACCACACGCCCGTGGATGTATCGCCTGTGTGCGGAACTGCTGCTGCCTGGTGATGAGACAGATCGTAGTGAAACACAGTGCTATGTATTCAGCAAGCGCCTCTCCGGAACAGTTCAAATCGGAGCATCCAAACAACACAATGTTATCTTTGAGCTCCCTCAAATAACCATTGATGCGCTTCACACCTTTACCGACGACATGCAAGCACCCCCTGAAGCCGACAATCAACCAGTCCCACCACCGGCACCGATCACTCCAGTCCCAGAACCGGCACCGACTGGTGCAAGCGATACGGCTAGCGCACCTTCATACTGATTCGGGCCAGGCATTATGTGGAAAAAACTCGGCGCCAAGGCACTCCTTCTGCTCAAGCTCTGCGTTGACTGGCTACTCCTGGTGCTATTGGCAATACAAGTGCTTATCGCTGCTTGCCTGCTCAGCTATGGCTACATCCCACTGCCATCCCACTTAATCAATGCAACCCTATTGCAACATAAATTGGATGGCTTATACGTGCAAGCCGAGAGCTTTCGCTTAAAGCTAGGTGGGGAACTTGAGCTAAGGGGCCTACAAGTCTATCATGACAAGTTCAACCATCCAATTCTGCAGACGGCTGCGACATTTGTCGAATACAGGCTACACCAGCAAGGTGTCTACGGGTTCCATCCAACCGGACTTCTGGTATCCGGCGGCACCTTGGAAATACCGTCAATCTATACGCCCGATGGCAAACACGCCACAATACTGGAACACATCACATTCCACCTCACCCCAACACAAGACCTGATTCAGATCGATTCCTTTGCAGCACAACACGAAGACATCCGACTACGCGGCTCGATTAACTGGCCAATTCAATCAAAGCTGAAACCAGCTGCCAGCGATACTGGCGATCAACTCGACCGCTTCTACAAGCTGATCGCAACCGGTCTGAAACAGAAAGAACGCTTCTCACCCTTTATCCAGCCCACCCTGCAATTTGGATTAAATGTGGCTCAGGACAATTCGGTGCAGTTCACTGTGCAACTCTTATGTGAACAGTTACAACATCCGTATGGAACCGGCACTGATTTCCACCTTCAAGCGGCCTTTAAACTCGAGCAAGGCACACTCATCCCTCAATCACCGCTGCACGTAAACGCCCGCACGCTCGATTTACCGACAGCCAAGCTGTCTGCCGAAACGATCAGTGCTCATATCGCAGTCGATCAATGGATCGACATTTTACGTGGTCGCTGGCCGACATTTAATGTCAGTGCATATCAGCTTACAATGGACCAAATCGAACTGCAGAGTCCACAAATTACCATCTCGCCGAAAAATTTCCCCGAATTGCACTTCTCGGGTTCCACCACTGGCCTCAATGGTGGAGTCGCCTTCTCTGGAAGCCTTAATAGTCACACTAAAAGTGGACAGCTTCACGCCAAGGGCAGCGTTGATCTGTTAAGCCTGTTTCCTCAATCTGCGCTCACCAAACTGCCTAAATTTGAGTTTGAATCAATGCCCTACTGCGATCTGACAATTGATCTCAATGAGCACTTTCAACTGGATCGAACTCGTTTCCGGATTGATGTTCAGGACTTTCACACTAACGGCCTCCACTTTGATCATATGCTTGTCAAGGGCAGCTACCATGCCGGCATTTTCCAGTTGAAACAGATCCTTATTGATCGCGACACACAATGGATGAACGCTATCTTTAGCTTGAACAACCGCACTCATGATTTCAAACTTTCACTCATCGGCTCAGCGTTCCCCAAGCAATACAGTCCACTCCTGCCAAGGTGGTGGGATCGCATATTTCAAGATATCGATTTTGAGCCTGACATGCCAGGTTACGGAGACTTCGTTATTTACGGCAACACACACGTAAAACGTACAACATTCTTTTGGGGGCGAGTCGCCACCGACCATGCCAGCTATAAAAAAGTCCCGATCGACTACAGTGAATGCATTGTCCGAGGGCGCGGCAACTATGTGGAACTCTACGATATTAATGCCCAAAACCATGCCGGTTGGGCCAGAGGACGCATCGGCTTCACCCACGGCAGTATACCGAATCAAGGATTGCTGTCTACCCGCTACACTTTTGACTCTTTAATGCCGGTAGCAGTTGCCGCAAAATTATTCGGTGATCCGATCGCCACCATCATCGACGAGTTTGAATTGATCGAATCACCACGAGTGAGGCTTGATGGGGTCAATTTTAACAATGCCTATCCAGAATACAGCGGCAAGAATATGCTCTATGTCGATGCCAGCGTACAGACGCCGCTTCGTTTCAAGCAGATAGCGCTTGATCACCTGCGCTTTAAACTCTACGGGCGTGCCAGCAACATCTATCTGCGCGAGGTTGAATTCGGTTATGCCGACGGATTTGGCCAGGCTGCGATCGACCTGCTCGACCCATCCGACACCGCGCATGATTTGCGCTTTCAACTCAGCCTTGACCAGGCCAATCAAGCTAAAGCAATTCAAAATTTGCCAGGCGCCGACAGGCTCGAATCCGGCCTGGATCAAGCCCAATTGGAAGCCAACCAGCAAGCCCGCAGCAAGGGAACGGTTCAGTTGAATCTGCATGCACGTGGTCCACGTAACAACCCCTATCAACTTCAAGGACATGGCAATATGAACGTCACCAACAAGCAACTTGGTGCCATTCAACTATTCGGACCACTGTCCAAAATACTCCAAAATACACGTCTCAACTTTACCTCATTCAATCTGGAACATATGAGCGCTGCCTTTGCCATTGAGCAAGAACAACTCAACATCACCGAACTCATCATTAACGGTCCACGCACTCGCATCTGGGCTAATGGAACCTTTCAGATCCCCGATCAAACACTCGACATGGCTGTCAGCGTCAGCCTATTTGCCAATGTGGGCAAGGCGGATTCAAAAATGCACACACTACGCAAGCTGATCAGCTACCCCATCCCCAACCTCCTGGTATTCAACTTAAGCGGCACAGTCTATGACCAAAAAATCCGTTCATACTACGACCCAAGAAACTTAATTCCGAGCTTTTAAAGCGCTTCATGAAATGAAAGAAAAAGACTTCTTAAAATATAACCAAGAGTATCAAGTGACGATTAAAGGGGGTAGTCTCTGGAAAATTCCCTCCTATAAGCAATCTGGAGGGATCATGAAATTTGATCAGCAATCCAAGCAATTAGATCTTTTCTTGCGTCCAGATTCGAAATTTGAAGAGGTTCAGGACGGATTGTACACCATAACCAAACAATTGAATCCGGTATTGTATTGCTTCCTTTGGATGCGCCAGCGACTGCCGTCTTTGCTGCTACTGATTCCAATTACTTTAACCGTTCTGTTCATTGGATTCATCACCGTTCATGGTGATTTAGTCATTAACTGGTTTTTTCTCGGAGAAAACAGAATGACTGTGCTAGGATTACCGATGCATCAAGCCGCCATCGTTAGTGGAATCATCGCCATCATATGCATCTATTTTTTCCCAGTCATTTTCAGCGGTGAGCAGGAAGGCTTTATCAAAGCTTTGAATGAACGATTTTCGAATCGAGAACAATTGAGAAAGCGTCTGGCAGCAACTACCCGATTTCTAAAATTACAAAAGTACGTTACTTCGGTGGAAATTTGGAATCCAGATTTATCGAATCAAGAATTGGATTGGGTGGAACGAAGCTTAATTCCCGCCCTATTTGATGCGCGATTGGAAATGGTTTACCATATTCGCATAGACGAGCGACATATACTCGAAAACTTTATTCATGAAATCGTGCAAAAGGAATTAGTTTGGGAAGAAAAACCGTTAGAGTATAATGATGCTCCACTTCCTGCACCAATTCCCTACGAATATCTGGAGAACTATGAAAAAAGTATGCTGGCAGTCTATGTCTTTGCATCAACGGCCAGTTTGTCTAAGGAGTGGCTGGCGTTGCAGAACAACCAAGATGATGGCCTGCTGAAAAATGTAACTTCACTCCGACTGGTTAAAATCATTATTGACCGCTTCAAAGAACGCTTGTTCTCCGAAAAGGATTTGCAGCGTCTAACCTCACCTGAGTTGTTTGCCAGTCGTTGTCTAAATGATTATGGCATCTTGTCTCCCGCACTGCGTTATAATAACGATATTTGGGCGCTACACCATCACATCGTCTCATTTGAGATACAAAAAGTAAAACGGGAAATGCGATTCATGACCACGTTTTTGCAAACAGAAATCGATGTATTGGTGGAGTTACTGGATGATCCTGTAGCAGCAATTAAGCTCAATAGTAGCTTAGAGAAGCTCAGTATCTACAATAAAAATCGTCTAACTGCCATTCGCTTTTTTGTCAAACTGACCAACCGTTCGGAACAATACAAAATCTTCAAACAATATTGGCATCTAATTATTAAAGATTTTGAAGATCATATTGATTTAAATGAAGAAATCTATCGGATTATTGGAGTCGAAATGCTACTGCAATTGACCACCATATTCGAACGCTCTGCCATGTACAAACATGCCTTGAATGCACTTAATTATGTTGAAACGATCATTCCGTTAAAAGGCAAAATTGGCAAAGCACGGCTAAAAGAACGCGAAGGTAAATTTGAAGACGCAGTTAACCGTATGCTTGAAATTCGCAATGAATGGAAAGATGACGTCTTACAACTAAGCCTTGAATCGATTGTAGATTTAAATTCAGACATTGCATGGGTGATTGTTAGCGGGCGCCTAGAGGAGTATCGGCTGATTGGTCGCGAAGCGTGCAATGATGCGCGCAAGGCAGTTCAAGGCAAATTTGACAGCATTCGGGATAGTAATCGCACGGTACGTTTGTTTAATGTTTTGGCCAATTATGAAGAATGGGTGGGGAACCTGGAAGGTGCACTCTATAACTATAACAAAGCACTGCAAATTCCAGGCATCGACCAAACTAAACTGAGTAATCTATTTGTCAATAAAGGCATTGCACTGCGTAAAATGAAACAGTTCCAAGCTAGTATTTTGTATGCCGAAAAAGGCGTCAAGGTGAAATCGGCAATTGGTGACGCAGACCAGTTGCCAATCGCTTTACACAATCTGGCTCAGACATGCATTGAATTGACCTCTGAAATTTCTGACGAAGCCTATAGACAGGACCTTTTTGCAAAAACCATTGAATATGCACAGAAAGGATTGAGCATCCAACATCAAACAGGCTCTGCAAAAAAGAGAGGACAACTACTAACAGAAAAATTCTTAGGTGAATTTGCGCTTAGCAAACGCGGCAAAAAGATCAAAACAGATCCTACGAACAGCTTACATGAGGTTCAAAATTGGCTACAGTTACAACATAAATTAGGGAAAGGCAGTTCCTACGATTGCATAGTGGTAATCAAAGAATTGCTCGGCAGCTTCGAGGAGTTTAAAGGAAGCACATTGGAGGAAGTGCTTTCCTGGAAAATTGATCACCAAACTGGCACGGTTGTCACTTGAGAACGTTTCAAAAATAATTCCTCTGATGATGAGAGCCTGTGACACCTAAATCGATGAGATCGTTGTAAATTGCCTGAGAGTAAGATTTTCTGCACCGATTTAAGCGCAATTTAACTTAGTCCTCTTGCTCAATGATTGCATAGAAGTTTAGATTGCGATACCGTTGCACAATCATGTCGGCATAATTTTTGGAGAAATAAGTGCCACAAAGGAAGGCCTGTCCCCAGGCATTCTCGATTTTCGTTGGTCTAGGCAATAATGCTTCAATCCCTTCATATTGTATGACAGACTGTGGAATAATCAGTACTTTGTAGCAGGTTTTGGTGGAATCCTTGTCTAAATAGTTGGATAATAGACCATTTAGTTCAGATAAAATAAGGGCTTCTTCGGCAGAGACCTGTTCATCCACATGTACCAATAGATGAATCAAATCACGCAGTTGAGCGACTTGAATGTAAGGTGGTTCAGACGCAATGTAATCCATCGTGTCACGGCGCAGAGTGGTAACGTCACTTTCTCCTTCGGCCAGCAGTTTTTGCTTGATCTCATCAGTCGAATAGTAAATGCCGTGGGATTCGACAAATTTTTGGATAAATACGACTTCCGTATCATCCAAATCATGATCAATCAGGGCGATTTCCCGGAGAATCTTGAAGATTTGCTCAAAGCCATGTAGCTTGTCTTCATTATAAACACGCACCAGTTCTTTGGCTAATTCCTCAGAATTATAAGCATCGTGCCAATGTTTCAGATAGATTCCTTTAGGCACGATAATCACTTTGACGGATCGTTCCGCCGTAAGAGTGGCCTCTTGCACATCACCTCGAATCACACGTGTATTGCCCAACGGTATCCATGGCTTCAACGTATTGACCTGATAGCCCCCTAAAGGGGTACTGAGCAAGCCACGATCCATCGCGATATAAATGAAGCCCGGCGGCGCTCCGGCATGAATGAGTGTCTCCCCTTGTTTGAGCTGGGTGATTCGAACATCGGTAAAGGCTTTTTCAAGATCGACTTGTTGAATTTTATGACCGGCTTGCGCAATCCTGAGCAATATTTTACGCGTTTCTTCGGGTGACCAATCCGGAGCTTGCGCAAGCAGATAACGCTCGCGTTCTTCGGGAGCTATATTTTTGAGTGACGGAACAATCCGGCTTCTTGCGATCAGGGAAGAATCTATTTTAGCCAATTCATCCAAAACCAATTCGGCAAATTCAAGATTGTCATCTGCATTTTCGATCAAAATACGAATGTCCTGAGTTACCTTTGGAGCGGGTTCAGACATGTCCGGGCGCTTGAAAGTGTCCAAGATATCTTGCTGAATTTCGTCAACCACGATGGCTACATTGTAGGCTCCCCTGCGCGTTGCTTCTTGAGTCGAAAACAAACCCCGGTTACAAGAAATTCGCAGATCGCCCTCAGTTGTTAATTCGCTACTCGCTATATTGGCTTCGCCCGCATTGATTGATTTGTTAATTTCCAACAAGAATCGTTCGCCGCTGCCTTTCTCCAAGGCATAGACGGCATTTGCAGTATTTTGGTCAACCAAAATCTGATAACTACCGGAAGTCTTTAGGACCGAACCTCGCTGACGCAGTGCATCAGCCACACGAAGTGCACGAATAGTGTCCAAGACATCATCCAGCAACTTAGCCACCTCTGAATCATCCGATAGCAGCCACTTGAATGCGTCATTTTCGAAATCGTCGTAGTACTTTTCGATACCGGCATAGCGAGAATCCCGCTCCTGTTTGCGGAAGGCAGTCTGCTCGGCCTGTTTCTGCGCTAAAAGAGTGCTTAACTTGGCTATTTTTTGAGGGGCTACTTCTAATTTTTTAGCCTGATCCAGTTTTATCTTCGCTTTGTCGACTTGCTGCTCGTGATAGAGATGATGAAGATCAACGGCGGCACTACGCATCATCACCGCTCGAAAACGTTTCGGATCGTTCAGATCTTCAATCGGTACTTTAGATTTACTGTGACCAACTGCCATTGCGAGCATTTCGCGCAATATCAACTGAGGATCTGCCTCCAAAGCACGGTCTTTGACCAGATTGATCAAGCGCCAAGAAACATTCCCACAATTTTGTTCCCAAATTGTCGAGACAACTTCGTCGTAAGCCGGGCTAAACACTTCCTGGGTAGCAAATTCAGGATGCATTGCTCGCCCAAAGGCGGAAAATTCCCGCATGCCGATATCATGATTGTAGGCCAGCATTACACCGTATCCCTTCATAAAATCAAGATAGCGAGGCTTCCTTTTGGGAATCAGCACCCCATTGATGGTGTCCAGCACGACCAGTATATTGCAAGCGACATCCCTTACGTGAACGACACCGTGGTCAGTATACAGCACTACATGGGAAATCGGATCTTTAAGGAAATCCTCATCGAAGGCGGCATGGTCTAAATCGGCCTGCTCATTTACCTTAGCATAATAATTCTGCTCAATGTAAGTCCTTATTCTTGCAGGCAAGTATCGATCTAAATGAGTAAGTTTCATTATTGACGGCAAGCTCTGAAAAATACGATCTGACCGTTTGAGTGACTCAGTTTCTTATGTTCAGATTTTTGCTGATTGAATTCTTATTGATTTGAGTTTTTGAGGTGGTTTAACTGTCATTTTGCGGGTTAAGGTACAGCACTCGAAGATGCCTATTTTGTGATTTTAGCGGTGGAT
>CAXQRK010000062.1:0-18659 GCA_964226535.1 Polaribacter sp. | reverse complement strand
GAATTGTATAAAAAAGAGCTGCTGGTCTATGGTGAACCCGATTTGCTGGCGGAACTCACGGATGATGTATTTCCGGCGGATCCTCCCGATGATCCGACTTTTGTGAATCAAGATAACCTGACCTTGCAAAATGCCGACCATGCCTGGCAATATTTGAATGGAATCAGTGCCAATCTGACTCTGGGTAATCCCAATGTGTATGTGGCCACTCTGGATCGAGGCGTGGATACCGATCATCCAGACATTGGGGGCAACCTGACGGATGCTACTCCACAATTGGCACAATGCTATGACTTTTCCGGCTTGCGTCCGTGTACAGCAGTCGGGTATGCGCCGGATACCAGCCATGGGATGGGTGTGTATGGGATTATCTCGGCCTTGACCAATAATGCCAACGACATGGCCGGAATCGCGTCGAATGTACATCATATCGGTATGGAGCGGCCGAATCTGTTGTCGGTGAATTATCCGGATGTGTTACTCTGGGCGGCAGGATTTACCACCGGCAATACCTCGGTCGGCTGGCCGGCCGAGCCGATTGCTCCGGCTGCGGATATTATCAGTTGTTCGCATGGTTCCAGTGGGACTCCACTGTCCGGGATCATGGATGACACCTTTCAGTTTTTGTCTTCGTATGGGCGCGGGGGGCGCGGAACCATCGTGGTATATTCTGCCGGGAATGCCAGTACCGCGATCACCGGATTCAGGACCTGGGCAGCCCACCCCCGCACCCTGGCCATCTCCAATAGTTTGCAGCCCAATGGCGCAGGGCTTGAGGTCTTGGATGGAAGCTCGAATTTCGGGCCAGAAATTGATATCTGTGCACAAGGAACCAATGCACCCTCGTTAAATGACACCGGTGGTGAGCAAACCTTTGGCGGCACCTCTGCGGCGGCACCCACAGTGGCAGCGGCAGCCGCACTGATGCTATCGGCGGAGCCAAACTTGACCTGGATCAATGTGCGCGATCTGTTACGTACGACGGCGGTGACGATTGACCCCGCCAATACCGATCCGGTGGGGCAGTGGATCGGTGGATTTAGTCAGTGGTATGGATTTGGGCGGCTGGATATTCATGCCGCCGTGCAGGCTGCGGACGACTTTGATCCGGGCAGCACCAATCTAGTAATCCGTGACAATCTGGCAGACACGGGCACCACCGTGCCCAGCGCCGGAACGTTTTGGTTGAGCCCGGATCTCTGGGTGCGCACTGCAAATCCCGCAGCCGATCCCGATCCGGGCTATTTGGTCAATCCGCCACATCAAACGGCCCAGTTCGGCGTGGATAACTGGGTGCGGGTGCGGGTTAAAAATACCGGGGTTGCAGCCTCCAGTAATTTTTACGTGCGTGCGTATTTAACCCATTTTGCCGGTTCTGAGTTCCAATATCCGACCGACTATATTCCGTCGATCAACAGTGGCGATCCGATTCCCTCACCGTTGGTTCAAGGCACTTATTTGATCGGCGAAGTACTCGTCAATTCCCTCGCCGCCGGGGCCTCGGATATTTATGATTTCCTTTGGCCGGCAGCATTGGTTCCGCCCGAAACCGTGGGCGGCACGAGTTGGCATCCCTGTCTATTAAGTGAGGTATCGCCGCACACCGGGCCCACACCGACGGGTGTTTTGGTGATTGATAATAGTAATCTGGGGCAACGCAATATTTCGATCAATTATCCCGACGATGACAGTGCCGAAATGACCGGTGTGATTGGGCATGCGCAGCATGCTGAATTGTATCGCTATGTAAAATTGTGGCGCGGCAACCTGCCCAAAAAATCCAAAATCTGGATTCGTTTTTTAGATAAACGGGTTGAACTGGCAGTGACCAAGTGGCTGCAGAGCGGTGGCGTTGGTGACCCCAGTCCAAGCAAAGGCGCTTGCTGTCGTTGCTGTTGCGGTACGTCCGGCAATATGTCCCCGGCCTTGTCGAGCGCTCAGTTGGTCTTGCAACAACGCCGCGGTCAACGGATCTTTCAATTGGCCCAAAGCGATCGCTTGGAACTCACGGTCCCCATGGTGGGCGGTCGTTTGACGCCGGTGGTGATCGGAGCCGAGTTGCCAGCGGATGCAAAAGCCGGCGTGTATCAATTGGCGCTTACCGAGCACAGTGCGTCCGGTCAAGCGCTGGGTGGATTTTCCCTGCAAATTGGTTAAGCTCCAGTGCTTGGGCCGATCCCATGCGCCTCGCTTGCATGCAAGCCCGGCCTGATGGTTCAGCGTTGGCCTGTGTCAACGGCAGTGTGCGCAACGAATTGCATGACTTCGCGCCACCAGGACAAGTCGATGTGGTTGGACCAACTGTTGTGACCGGCATCGTCGAAGCGCCACAAGCGTTTCGGTGCGCTCAGGGATGCGTACAGGCGCAGAGAGTGTTTGTTGGGCACCACACGGTCCCGGCCGGCGATGACCATGGCCACCGGCCGATCAAAATGCTGCAGATTGTACAGGTTGTCGAATCGGTCCCGCGTCAGCCAGCGAGCTGGCAGATACCAATACAGGGTCTGGGCGAGGTCGGGCAGTGAGTCCCAGGGCGTGATCAGGATCAATCCATCCACGGGTGCCGACGGGTCCGCCGCCACGGCCGCCGCCACGCCGCAGCCCATCGATTCGCCCAGCAGATAGATGGGGCTGTGGTCTTCGGCATGGGCTTGTCGGACGATGGCGCGGGCGTCCGCGGTCAAACTGGCTTCGTTGGTCTTTCCGGGGCGTCCGCCGTATCCGGGGTATTCCGCCAGGATGACGCGGTAGCCCAGCGGTGCCAGGGCATGCACGAAGTAGTCGCGGTGCCAGGCCGAACCGGCGTTGCCGTGGAACACGATGAGCGTTCCGAGAGATTCGGCAGGTGGGTGGCTGATCGTATAGCCTTTGAACCCGTCGCCTGCACGTGGCCAGAATTTCAGACTGCCGGCCGCCAAAAGATCTGCGGATGGCGCGGTGCGGCCCGGGAAATAGATCATGCGCCGCTGCAGCAAAAAAACCGTGAGCACCAGCATGCCGTAACTCGCTAAAATGTAAATTCCGATTCGCAGCAATGGATGCATCTGGGTCGCTCCTATCTGTTAAAGCCGTCGGCTTACGAACTCTTCGTGAAACTTGTTTTTCATCCTTGTTCTATCTCGACTTCGGCGGGGTGGTGGGCTGAGCGGAATCTGCCTTCCACTCATATCACGAAAGATGATGGCATTTGCTCGCTTTAAGTCAACAAATAATCGGCTCCATGCGCCCCGCCGCAGCGGAGGGTCAGCGGTTTTTCGTCATCCAGCCCAGCGAGATCTGCTTGGAGTGCTTGGTTTTTTTGGGCAACAGGCTGTCGATGAATTGCAGGATTTCGTTGCGGCCTGAGCGGGTCTTGGCGGAGGACACAAAGGCTCGAACCGCCTGGATTTGCCATTCGTCCAAGCGCTGCAGAAACTGTTCGGCATGGTTTTGCACGGTGCGGTCGGTGCTTTTGTCGGCTTTGGTGAAAATAATCGAGACTGGCAAGTTGCAGGCTTGCAGCCACTCAATAAAGGCCAGGTCACCATCGAGTGGTTCGAGACGCGAATCGATCAGAGCAAACACATGCTTTAGGGTATCGCGACCAGTGAGATAGCCACTAACATTTTGGTTGAACGCATGCTGCTTTGCTTTGGAGAGTTTTGCATAGCCATAGCCGGGTAGATCGACGAGGCTCCAGGCCTTGTTGATTTCGAAGAAATTAATCAGCCGGGTTTTGCCCGGTACGCCGGATGTTTTCGCCAATTCTTTTTTGCCGCAAAGCATATTGATCAAGGAGGACTTGCCGACATTCGAACGGCCGACAAAAGCGAATTCAGGCAGCCGCGAAGGTGGGCACGCATCCAGATTCAGTGCGCTGGTACAGAAGAGTGCAGTTTCAATTTTCATTGATTCATTTAGCTTTCGCAGCTGCAAAATTGGATTGCTCAAGTAAAATGGTACAGCCTTGAATCAATGTTGTTGCTAGCTCCCCGGAATAAATTGACAAATATTTTTTTCATCTGTCACATCTTGAGCTATCGCAATATGCTTAACAATAGATGACTGGTTACCGTGATCGAACTCAATGTAGATATTTTTTTTCTGCTGTATCTGGGCAGCGGTTTTCTGCTGCTTTTCGGTCTATGGTTTTACTATGATTGGAGGGACCAGCATTTATTTGCGGCCCAACGCGCACAAGTCATTTACCACTGTATCAAATGTGGTCAGATTTATACTGGTGCGCACGGAAGTGAGGAATGCGATTGCCCTCAGTGTAAATTTACCAATGGTCGCTTGCGCTTCTAAAATTGAGCCGTTTTTTCTGTTCAAATCACTTTAAGTGCCCAGTTTTCACATTTTCAGCATTTCAAATTTCAGTTTTTCACTACATTCATGCCGGACCACATCGCAGTTCTCGATTTTGGCTCACAATATACGCAGGTTATCGCCCGTCGTATTCGTGAGGCAAATGTTCTTTCCCGTATTTATCCTTACAACACCGCAGCCGAGCAGCTCAAACAAGCCGGGGCCAAAGGGATTATCCTCTCCGGTGGCCCCTCCTCGGTGTTGATTCAGGGCTCGCCACGCCCAGACGCGGCTGTGTTTGACTTGGGCCTCCCGGTACTCGGCATTTGCTATGGTGAGCAACTGATGGCGCACATGCTTGGCGGCAGGGTGGCCAATAGCGCCGAGCGGGAGTTCGGCCATGGCACCTTGAGCATCGTTAAAAAAGGTCGATTGTTCGAGGGTCTGCCAGACACCCTGCGCGTGTGGAATTCGCATGGCGACCGCATCGAAGCCCTCCCCCCAGGCTTTGAAGCCATCGCGTCCACCGAGAATTCACCGTATGCAACCATTGAACATGCCGAACGTCATTTTTACGGCCTACAGTTTCACCCCGAAGTGGCCCATTCTGAAATGGGCACTGAGGTAATTGCCAATTTTTTGTTTAAGATCTGTGCCTGCTCCGCCGACTGGTCGATGGCCAATTATATTGAGCAGACCGTGCAAACGATTCGTGAGACCGTTGGTGACGCACACGTGATCCTGGGACTGTCTGGCGGTGTCGATTCGTCGGTGGCCGCCGCGCTGATCCATAAGGCGATCGGTCGTCAGCTCACCTGTGTATTCGTCGACAATGGACTGTTGCGCTTGCATGAGCGCGAGCAGGTCGAGAAATTATATGGCGACCATTTTGATCTCGATCTACGTGTAGCAGACAAGCGGCGGTGTTTTCTCGACCGTCTGGAAGGTATTTCTGATCCCGAGCAAAAGCGCAAGATCATTGGCAATACCTTTGTGGAGGTGTTTGAAGAGACCGTTGCCGAGCTCAAACAACATGGCAACTATACCTTTCTCGCACAAGGTACGCTGTATCCCGACGTGATTGAATCAGTTGCGATCGATGGCAATCCGGCGGCACTGATTAAGAGCCATCACAATGTGGGTGGCCTGCCTGAGACGATGAATCTCAAGTTGCTTGAGCCCTTGCGTGAGTTATTCAAGGACGAGGTGCGCGAACTCGGCACCCAACTCGGCTTGCCGAAAGAGGTCGTCTGGCGTCAGCCCTTTCCCGGCCCGGGCTTGGGCGTGCGTGTCATGGGACCGATCCGAGAAGCGGATCTGACAGTGTTGCGCAAGGCCGATGCCATCTTGCACGAAGAAATGATGGCTGCCGATCTTTACTACAAAGTCTGGCAGTCGTTCTGTGTATTTCTGCCGGTCAAGACAGTGGGTGTGATGGGAGACGAGCGCACCTACGAAAACGTGGTGGCATTACGCATTGTCGAAAGTGTGGATGCCATGACGGCAGACTGGGCACGCGTGCCTTACGACATTCTACGCAGCATTTCCAGTCGCATCATCAATGAAGTGGCGGGTTGCAACCGAGTCGTACTCGACATCAGTTCTAAGCCGCCGAGCACAATTGAATGGGAGTAGTCTGTGTCGTCGTGGCACGCGAACAAATGAGGATGATTCGACTGTTATAATTGTCGATTCTGCTGAACATTTTTTATCCAGTTGGGTCAGAGAGGGACTGGATGAATTTGCTAGGTTCCATTTGTATATGTGTGCTGCTGTTTCCGTGGTGTGCCAACGGCTCTGATGTTGATGCGATTATTGAACGTGCCAGGGCCAGTATCGGCTCGGAAACTGCCTTGAATCGCTTGGTGACCCTGCAACTGAGTGGCTGGATTGAGCCTACCGACTCTCAATTGCCGGGCGCGGCGATTCTGATCATTGCCCGCAAGCCCTGCTCCCAACGGATGGAGGTCAAAATCAACGATTTGGTCGAAACCACGATTTTAAGCGGTGGTTCAGGCTGTATCATTCGCTCGAATTTGAGTGACGCCGACAAGCGCTCGCAGATGCGGGTGATGAGCGAGGCCGAACGGCAGCGGGTCGCATTTAGCACCCGACAGTTGTTTAATTTTTACCTGGCGGATGTGCACAATGGCGAGCGAATTCGCTACGGGGGCATTGAGCAACGCCGCGGATTGCGCTGTCACAAACTATTGTACGCTTATCCGGATGACAGCTTCACCACGCGTTATTTTGCGCTGAATGACAATGCATTGATCTCAACCGTGACTGATCAGGGCGTGGAAAGTGTTGAAATCGGGGCACGCGTGGTCGCCGGGATTAAATTTCCCCAAAGGATCGAATACTATCAGCACAATACCAGGCTACACACGATTGTACTGAATACGATTAAAGTCAATCAGCCCCTGCAGCGCGGTATATTTACCATTCCCACCAGCAACTCAACAAAGTAACGAAGCGGTCTTGCAGAGGCCGGTACAAGCTGTTCTGTTCTAGCTTATCATGCAAATACTTAAATTTTCTGATTCACCTCAATTTTTTGATGCACTACAGGGTTTTTGTGCACACACCACAGACTCGTCAGATGTTTCCAAGGTGGTGAGTGATGTACTGGCCGATGTAAACGCCCGCGGCGATGCAGCGGTGCTCGAGTATACACGAAAGTTCGATGGTGCCAAGCTGAGCGCCCGAGCAATGCGTGTGGATTCATCTACACTCAAGGATTCGGTAAAAAGCCTCCGCCCGGCGGATCGCAAAGCCATTCGAGAATCAATCGCGCTGGTAAAACAGTTCCATCAAAAGACCCTGCCAAATAATTGGAAAGCACGGAACGCACACGGTGGAATCGTCGGCGAGCGCTTCTATCCGATCCAGCGGGTCGGTTTGTATGTGCCCGGCGGTCAGGTGCCACTGGTTTCCACAGTGATCATGACTGCGGTATTGGCCAAGCTGGTGAAGTGTCCGCAAATTTGTGTCTGTACACCGCCGGACAGCGAGGGCTCAATTGCGCCTGCGATGCTCGCGGCGCTCTCGATGATCGGGATCGATGAGGTATATAAGGTGGGTGGTGCGCAAGCGGTTGGCGCACTGGCCTATGGCACTGCCACCATTCCTGCGGTGGATAAGATTTTTGGTCCAGGCAATGCCTTCGTAATGGAAGCAAAACGCCAAGTGCTTGGCACCGTCGGAATTGACCTGTTGCCCGGCCCTAGCGAATTGATGGTCATCGCCGATGCCGGTGCAAATCCGCAGCATGTCGCCGCTGATTTGCTCGCCCAAGCCGAACACGGCAGCGGCAAGGAAATCATTTATCTGGCCACGACCAGCAAGGGCTTGCTAACCAAAATCGAGACCGCACTCGCCCGGCAATTGCCCGAGCTCACACATGCGGCAGCCTGCGACAAGGTATTGCAGACACGCTTTCTCGCGGTGCTGTGTAAACGTCTGAGTCAGACCGCACAAGTTGCCAACTATATTGCGCCCGAGCATCTAGAATTGCAGGTTGCCGCTCAGTCGATCCACGCACTAAGTCGTCAAATCACGACCGCTGGTGCAATTCTGCAGGGCTATATGACGCCGACCGTGCTGGGCGATTTCACTGCTGGCCCCAGTCACACATTGCCAACGGGCCGCGCGGGTCGTTTCTTCAGCGGCTTACAAGCCATCGACTTTATGCGCCGCTCCAGTATCCTGCGCTACGATGCCAGCAGTCTCGCCAAGGCTGCTCCTGTGATCGAAACCTTCGCTCGCTTAGAACAACTCGACGGTCACGGCCGCTCGCTAACGATTCGTTTATAGGCGCACAATCAAGCTACCAGGCATAGCCCAATCGTAGATTGTAAGTGGTGTCGAGCTTATCGATGCCTTCCACCGCGCCGCCATCGTATTCATATTCGATTTCAAAAGCGGTTTCAAAGCCTCCGATTACAGGAAATCGAATGCCAATGACTGCGTTGAGAATGGTCTCACTCGCTTTGTCAAATTTTAAAATACCGTCATGATCAAAGTACAGGGTCGAGCCAAATCCAATGATATTGCTACTTGCGTCGATAAACCATAAGGCCCCCACCCCACTGTCATTGTTATTGTCGCGATATTCCTCATTGATCCATACCGGACCGAGCTCTACTTCAAGCTTGAAGCGTTCGCTTTGCGCAAATTGGCGCCCCAGATGAACTCCAAACACCGTACGCAACTCGATATCTTCAAACTCATCATATTGAAAACTAAGTTTCGCCCCCCGGTAATTTGTACTGCCAGGCTGCCGAAACCGATCATATTTAAAAAAGGCATACCAATTGTCCTCGGTTTTTACGTTTCTCGCTTCTTCATATTCCATTCGACCCTTTACCGTGTAGCGATCTTCCAGGCTAAGCCAGACGGAATCGACTTTGATATCCCACTCATCACTGTCGGAATTGCCTCGTTCCGCTTCAGCTGCAAATGAAAAACGCCCGCTCCAATCGTACCCTTCCCCAAGTTTCCATGGTTCCGGGTTGACCATTTCAATGTCATTGGCACTGAAAAGCACTGGGGCTTCACCTTCCGCTTCCACCAGCATCGCCTTTTCGGTAGAGATAATCTGGCGATCGCGATACACCGTGCCGTCTTCCATCATTAAAGTGACCGGTTTTTCGGTAATCACACGATCCACGTTGTCCTGGGTGATCGTAATCGTGCCGGCAAAGGAAGTCGAAAAAATAACCTTATCCGCCTCGATGCTGACTAATTCGCCAATCAGTCGAGAACCATTTTTCATGCGTATCTCGTCGGCGTATGCAGAGCTGGCAATGAGCCATGTGAAACCAATGGCATAGATCAGTGTTCGTAACATATTAGATTTCCCCTGAAGACTGTGGGCGATATCTGAGGCGAGTATTCGCAAGGAATAGAACAAAAATAAGTGAAATGACATACTAAACAAACAATGGAATACATATGTGGATCCTTTGATTGTACAATTCAATAAATTATTTGTGTGCATTCTCAAGCATTTGTGATTTCAAAGACTGCATTCCAATCATGAAAAAAACATTTGATGCCCATACGCGTGCCTTGCCGCACATTCAGCACTTACAGCCTTATGTGCCCGGTGAACAGCCACAGGGCGATGCTTGGGTAAAGTTAAAT
Source organism: Polaribacter sp. (assembly GCA_964226535.1). Taxonomy (GTDB): domain Bacteria; phylum Verrucomicrobiota; class Verrucomicrobiia; order Opitutales; family Coraliomargaritaceae; genus Lentimonas. The sequence goes on along the minus strand of CAXQRK010000062.1, from coordinate 9,224 downwards.
ACCAATGAAAATCCCTATCCACCCTCACCGGAAGTCGCCAAGGCGGTAACCGCCGAGGTAGCACAATTGCGCCTTTATCCAGAGCCGGTTAGTCTCAAACTGCGCGAAATGATCGGCGCAAACTTTGGTTTAAGTGCAAAAAATGTGATCATTGGCAATGGCTCAGACAATATTTTGGATCTGATTACCCGCTGCTATGTGACCGCTGCTGGTGCCGGTCAAATGATGCCGAGCTACTCGCTCTATCCGGTGGTCGCCGGGATGTCGGGGCAGCGCGTGATTGATATACCATTCACACGCTCCATGCAGTTGGATGTGGATGCAATTGCTAGCGCAAATACCGCCGTATTTTTCTTGACCTCCCCGAATGCGCCCACCGGCGTGGCCTTTCCACGATCGACGATCGAAGCGCTGTTGCAAGGCATGGACGGGCTGTTAGTGGTGGATGAAGCCTATGTTGATTTTGGCGGCGAGAGCGCCGTGGTACTTTTGCAGGAGTATGCCAATCTGGTGGTGGTGAGAACTTTCTCCAAGTCTTATGCGCTCGCCGGCATGCGTGTAGGCTTTGGCCTGGCAAGCGAGGCGGTCATCCAGATATTGGATCGTGTACGTGATGCCTACAATGTGGATCGACTGGCACAAGTTGCTGCACTGGCTGCATTTAAAGATGTAGCCTACTTTGAAGCTTGCCGCCAAAAGGTCGTTGCCACTCGTGAACGCATCCGCTCACAATTGGATATACTCGGCTGGTTTACCTATCCATCGGCGGCGAATTTCCTCTTCACCGAACCAAAGAATGCTGCTGGCGAATCGGGCCAGGCAGTCGCCGTATCCTTGTTCAAGTATTTGCAACAATCCCATGTGCTCGTGCGCTATTTCCCAGCACATCCTTTAACTTGCGCTTTTATCCGAGTGAGTATAGGAACTGATGCTGAAATGGAGATTTTTTTAACCGCTGTCAAATCATGGCTCAACAACGCATCGCACAGATAACCCGCAATACCAAAGAGACCCGGATTGAAATGAACTTGAATGTCGACGGCACTGGCCAGTCCGACATCCATACTGGCATTCCGTTTTTTGACCATATGCTGACACTTTTTGCCAGACATGGCTTGTTTGATTTAAACGTCAAGGCCACCGGCGACATTGAAGTCGATTACCACCACATGGTCGAAGATACGGGTATCGTACTGGGGCAATGCCTCAAGCAGGCACTGGGCGAAAAGCGCGGGATTTGTCGTTACGGATTTTTTCTGTTGCCGATGGATGAGTCTCTGGCGCGCGTGGCTTTGGACCTATCCAATCGTCAAGCCTTCGTATATCATGTGGACTACCGGTTTCCCATGGTGCGTGATTTTAACATTGTGCTGATCAAAGAGTTCTTTCAGGCCTTTGCCAACGATGCCTGCTGTAATTTACACATTAATCTGGAATACGGTGAAGAGCCACACCACATTGCAGAAGCTATTTTCAAAGCCTTCGCCCGCGCCCTGGATCAAGCAACTACAGTCGATCCGCGCCTGGGAAATACACTGCCGTCGACTAAGGGCACCCTATCCATCTAGCCTTTTGATTTGAATACTTTCGGTGTAGCGACTGCCGAGGAGTGCGATTTTCAGCTAAAACAAAACGGGGACATCCATTGCTCACTTTATGTGATCGAAGTGACTGCCCAGGGAATCGTTGAGCCGGCGCGATAGGGCACCACATCGCCATAGCTGTCAGGCACTTGCATGCCGGTTTTGTCTAATTTTACCGTTTTTGACTGGGGAGTGAATTGATGAATGCGTTGTGCATTGTCGCTGATAAATGCTTGTAAGTGATGTAGGGAATGGTGCTGCTCGAACAGTTCCACCAGTGTCGGCAAACAAACCGGTGCGCTGAATACCCCCGCTGCGCAACCGCAACACTCTTTGCTGGAAAGGGGATGCGGCGCGGAATCACTGCCAAACATTAATTTTGGATCTGCCGCCAAGGCCGCCGCCAACAACGCATCGCGATCTTCCGGGCGTTTGGCAATCGGCTTGCAAAACAGATGCGGTTGCAACATTCCACCAGCGACATCGTCGAGTGTAATCATTAAGTGATGCAATGTGACCGTTGCATATAAATTTTCATATCGATTGAGCAATTCAAGGGCATCGCGGGTGGTAATGTGCTCCATCGTGATCTTCAATCGTGGGAAGGTTCTTGCAAGATACTCGTAGCTGGCAAGAAATTCGGTTTCCCGATCCATCACAAATCCATGTGTCTCGCCGTGGACCATTAGCGGAATGCCCATCTCTTCCATCCGTTTCAGTGTGGGTTCGGCTGTGCTGAGTTGCTTGACGCCAGCTTCACTGTTGGTGGTCGCACCCGCCGGATACAATTTAATCCCGAACAGATGCTCACGCGCAGCTAACAGCTCGGCCTCACTGTAGTTGCGAAAAAACAACATCATTAGGGGATCAAAAACGGCGTCGCCCTTGGCCAGATTAATTGCATCGCGGTAGTGCTGCAAGCGCTCCAGATGATCCACTGGTGGCACTAGGTTTGGCATAATGATGGCGGCAGCGAAGTGCTGCGCAGAGAGTGGCGTTACACGCTCCATCATGGCTCCCTCGCGTAGGTGCAGATGCATGTCCAGTGGTGATGTGACAACAAATTCCATTCTACTCTGTTAATTTAATCAGTGCTTTGCTGCAACGCATAAAGCGACACAATCGCCAACAAAGTGTCGGCATGCCCGGTTGGTTACTAAACTCGTCTGATGGGAGAGCGAATCTAATCCTTCGGGCAGTGCAAAATAAGGCGCAAGCCATCCAGCCGTAAGTGCGCCTTAGCGATATGCCGGGTCACATCTGTGATGACATTCTCCGCAATCTTGATTTCCTGCTCACGTACATTTGGATTCACCTTACGTAATTCTCTTAAGCGGCTCGCCTCGCCATCCAGTTTAGCATGAGCCTCGGTCATCGCGGTCTGCAGCAAGATGGATTTCTGCTCGCGGGCATGGCTACGAGCGGCTTTAAGCATCTCCGGCACCAAGGCCTGTAATACTTCAGGATTCTGTTTCAAACGAAAGCTTGCTTCGTCGTGCGTACGCTGGTTAATGAAGTTGTGTCCGTACTCGGACGACCCATCTTGGCCGTCCATATCGACGACGACACGGATTGGTGTCGGCGGCAGGAAACGATCGACATGCAGCCGTGAGGGGGCCACGCTCTCTAGTACGAATACAGCTTCAATCAAAATTGCCGGAGCATCCGGCGGTGATTTTTTCCATACCACAATCGAGCTATTGCCCTGCTCCGAACTCAGAATCAAATCGATTGAGCCACGTACCATCGGATGATCGTAGGTCAGAAAGCCGACATCCTCACGAGCCAGCGCACGTTTACGCTCGCAAGTCACCAACATACCCTCTTCCGGTAGCCCGGGAAAGGACTCTGTAAATAGATGTCCGGGAGTCAGGTAATAGCTGCGTGCGTCAATATCTTCGACGGTTACGCCAAAGTGATCAAAAATTCGGTTCATAAATTGATCCAGGCTGCGATCGGCATCCTGCACCTGAATCTGATCGACTAATTCATCGGCGATATCCTCGCGAAACGAGTTAAGTGCAATTAGGCGATCCTGGCCCTGGCTTAGAGTAGACTCCAACTCCTTACGGAAACCACGACTCGCTTCAATCAATGCATCCGCCTGTTGCAAAATAGCCGGATCCACCGTGTGATAGACCGAGCCCAATCGACAAATACTCGCACCGAATTTTTCCAGATATGCGTAGCCGCCCTTGAGCGAATGCTCCACGCCGTCAATGCCATCATGGTGCCAGCGCAGCAACAGCTCGGTCCAACTATATTGCAGATAAGGCAGGTGCACCTTAATGGTTTCGGTCTGTCCGATTCGATCAAGACGACCGATGCGCTGCTCTAGCAGCTCTGGATTGAGCGGCAGATCAAACAGCACCAGATGATGGGCAAACTGGAAATTGCGCCCCTCACTGCCGATTTCGGAACACAACAGGATTCTCGCACCGTCGGCTTCAGCAAACCAGGCGGCATTGCGGTCGCGCTGCACAAGCGTCAATTCCTCATGAAAAATGGCGGCCTTAACATTGAGTTCTTCGCTGAGTGCGTCAAAAATTGCCTGCACTTTTTCCTTTGTGCGGCAAATCAACAAGACTTTCTCTTCGCCCAGATCACGCAGTGTATCGGCGAGCCATTTAATCCGTGGACCCTGTCGGTAATTAATCGGCTCAAGCTCTGTGTCCTCTGTGTCCTGTGTGTGCTCTGTGGTTTCCAGATCGAATTCACGCAGCAAGCGTGCCTGCAGTTCGGCGGCGTCGAGTGTGGCGCGCGGACTGAGTTGTTGTGGCAGTGCCCGGCGTTGCGGAAATCCGGTTAAGGAATCACGTGAATTTCTAAAGATCACACGGCCGGTGCCATGCCGATCGACCAGTTCGTCGAGCATCGCCTTATGATCTTTGAGGTGCGCCGCGAATTCGGTGTCGGAATATTCCTTAAACACGGCACGCAAGAAGGCGCTTTCAGTTTTTGTGAGTGTATGGCCATTCAATAATTTAGCGGCGACTGCAGCGACTTTTGCATAGTCGGCCTGTTCCGCTTTAAAGTGCTCCAAATCGGGATAGCGCTCTGGATCGAGCAGGCGCAGGCGTGCAAAATGACCTTCTGCGCCGAGTTGTTCGGGGGTCGCGGTCAGCAGGAGCAGACCGTGGCTCTGACGCGTCAAGGCTTCGACCAGTTGATATTCGGGACTCACGCGCTCCGGGGTCCATTCCAAGTGATGCGCCTCATCGACCACCAGCATATCCCAATGTGCCTGAATGGCATATTGCGCACAACACTCATCCTCCAACAAAGTGTCGATACTGCAGATCACTAATTGCTCCTCCATAAACGGATTGGTTCCCGAGTCTGCCTCGCTAATCGCTTCACAACGTGTGGCATCAAACAGATCAAACCACAAATTAAAGCGCCGCAGCAGTTCCACAAACCACTGGTGTACCAATGATTCTGGAAGTACGATGAGCATGCGTTCGGCGCGCCCGGTCAGGTGCAGACGATGCAAAATTAAACAGGCCTCAATCGTTTTGCCCAATCCCACTTCATCGGCTAGCAAAACGCGCGGCATATAGCGATTCGCGACTTCGGAGGCGATATACAGTTGATGTGGAATCAGGTCGATACGACCGCCGGCAAAGCCCGCCACCTTCGACTTGCGTATGGCATGTTGACGCACAATTGTCTCATAACGCAAAGCAAACACATTGGATTGATCGACCTGGCCACCAATCAAGCGATCCTCCGGCTTACTAAAACTGATGGTATCCGCCAATTCCGCTTCCGGCACAGTCACCCCACCACCACTGTAGCTCAGCAATCCATCGACATCGCAGACCTCTTCGATGAGCACAGAGGTGCCGGCCTGAGAGTAAATCGTATCGCCCACACGAAACTCTACCCGCTTGATCGGGGCATTTGACGGAGCATACAGACGCACTTCATTCGCCGCAGCAAACACGATTCGCACCTGATGCCTTGCGAGCGATTCCACGATGCCAAGTCCCAATTCTGGTTCTGTTTCGCTAATCCAGCGCTGTCCAATTTTTAAAGTGATCATACACAGACTGTCTACCAACACCGCAAACCTGTCAAATCAGTGCTTGCGCAGATTGATCACGGCATATGCCGTGACCTGTGGCGACCGCAGGTGCTACAGACAGGGACAGTGGGTTATGTTTGTAATAATCTTACAAAAAGAGGCCGTAAAGCTTACCAGATATTTAGCTAAACAGTAAATTGTGATCTATCATTGACTGCCTCGGGCTCGTCTTTTTCGATTTTCAGGTTATCGATAATGAAGGTTTGCCGATCTGGGGTGTTTTTGCCCATGTAGAATGTAAGCATCTCTTTGATCGTGACACCTTTGGGGATGATGACGGGGTCGAGGCGAATATTTTTGCCGATGAAATGCTCGAACTCGTTGGGTGAAATTTCGCCGAGACCTTTGAATCGGGTAATTTCGGGCTTGGGCTTACAGGCCTCAAGCGCAGCCATGCGCTCCGCTTCGTTATAACAATAATGAGTCGCTTTTTGATTGCGCACGCGAAACAGCGGCGTTTGTAAAATGTGCAAGTGACCTTGTTTAATCAGTTCTGGAAAGAATTGCAGAAAGAAGGTAATTAACAGCAGACGAATATGCATACCATCGACGTCGGCATCGGTGGCGATGACGACATTATTGTAGCGTAAATCGTCGAGCCCGTTTTCAATATTGAGGGCATCTTGTAAGAGGTTGAACTCTTCGTTTTCGTACACCACTTTCTTGGTCAGCCCGAATGAGTTGAGCGGCTTGCCTTTGAGTGAGAATACGGCCTGTGTATTGACATCGCGTGCTTTAGTAATTGAGCCAGATGCAGAGTCGCCTTCGGTAATGAACAGAGTGGATTCCAGGCGGCGGTTTTTTTTGGTGCCGAGGTGAATGCGGCAATCACGTAGCTTCTTATTATGCACCTTGTTTTTACGTGCCCGTTCACGAGCAAGTTTTTGAATGCCTTTGAGTTCTTTGCGATTGCGCTCGGAATCCTGGATTTTTCGGACAAGTATCTCAGCGGTTGCCGGATTTCGGTGCAGGTAGTTGTCCAATGCCTGCTTGATGAAATTAATTAGAAAAGTGCGCACAGTGGGGCCCCTCGGCCCCATTTCCAGAGAGCCAAGCTTGGTCTTGGTTTGGGATTCAAACACTGGCTCTTCAATCTTAATGGCCACAGCTGCACAGATTGAGGTGCGGATATCGACCGCATCAAAGTCTTTCTTGAAAAATTCCTTGATGGTTTTGGCCAATGCCTCACGGAAGGCTGCCAGATGAGTGCCTCCCATAGTGGTGTGTTGGCCGTTGACGAAGGAATAGTAATCTTCACCGTAGGAATCGTTGTGGGTGAATGCAATTTCGATATCCGGATCACTCAGGTGAATGATGGGGTAGATTGGCTCGCCGTCTATCTTGTTGCCGAGCAGATCCTTCAAGCCGTTTTCCGATTTAAATTTCCGACCATTGTAAACAATCGTCAGCCCCCGATTTAAATACGCATAATTCCACAGCATATCTTCAACATAGTCGTCACGAAAACGAACTTGGCCGAAAATGTCTGGATCTGGGTCGAAGCGCAGCGCCGTGCCATTGTCGGCCTTTTGGGCAACTTGGTCTTGTATATCTTCGTGGCGGAGCTTGCCCTGTGAAAAGGTGACCGAGCGAGTCGCACCGTCGCGATAGGCTTGTAGTTGAAAATCGATCGAGAGGGCATTGACCGCCTTGATGCCGACGCCATTCAGACCAACTGATTTTTTAAAGGCCTGAGAATCATACTTTGCGCCGGTGTTAATTTTTGAGGCACAATCCTTGAGCTTCCCTAGCGGGATGCCACGACCGTAGTCGCGCACGGCGACATGGGTACCGTCAATCGTAACTTGGATCACCTTGCCGTTGCCCATCACGAACTCATCAATCGAATTGTCAATCACCTCCTTGAGCAGAATATAAATGCCATCGTCGGGAGATGAGCCGTCGCCGAGCTTGCCAATATACATGCCTGGGCGCAGGCGGATGTGTTCTTTCCAATCAAGGGATTTAATGCTGTCTTCAGTGTATGTTGCGGACATGGGTTACTTGAACAAAGGAATAAGTCAATAAGGTTGAATTCAGTACTGAAGCGTTGAGCCTGCAAGTCCACGCTTGAAATTTAAATATGAATCGAATGTTAATCACAGCCGCTGTCAAGCAGTTGGCGAATGGTGCGATGCGCCTGCACGCCATATCCTCCACCAAATAAATTGTAATGGTTGAGTTCATGGTACAGATTGTAGAGCGGCTTTCGTTGTGCAAATCCGACATCCAGGGGCCAGATAGCCTCATAGCCCTGATAGAACTGCTGGTTAAACCCACCAAACATATACGTAAAAGCGAGATCCGTTTCTCGATCACCATAGTAAGCAGCCGGATCAAAGATTAAGGGCTCACCGGCAGGGGTGAAACCGGCGTTGCCTGCCCACAAATCACCATGCAAGAGCGAAGGGCGCGGCGTATAATCGTGAAAAAATCTGTCCAGACTATCCAATAAGTGCTCAGCCTCAGGTATCACCAGACCATTGCGTTCGGCTAATTCAAGTTGAAATCTTAAGCGTTGCTCGCGGTAAAAATCGATCCAGGAATGATTTAAGGTGTTGTTTTGGGCGGTTGCTCCGATGAAATTATGATGCTCCCAACCGAACGATTCACCGACTACCTGATGCATTGCTGCGAGCTTTCGTCCCATCAGGTCGCTGCGCCCGCGATCCTGGATGCGGATCGCTTCCAAGACTAAAAATGCCGTACCATCACCCGCTTGTCCGGTGCAGATAAGCGCCGGCACACGGATAGTATTTGAATTAAAAATCGCATTCAAGCCGGCGGCCTCTGCTGCAAACAATGCGACCCCGTTCGAACGATTGCTCGTTTTGACAAAAAACGAACGCCCACACTCGCCGGTCAGCCATTCGGCATGGTGAATGCAACCCCCGCTACATGCAGCTGAATTGCTGGGCACAAAGGTTCGATCGGTTGCTATCGAAATGTGTCGACACAGATCTGTCATCCAATGCTGCATCAATAAGGTGAGTGTTGACTTGCTTGAATACTAGATTGGGGCACATCAGTGCTCGTCGGTCTAGGTGCTTGCGGCGGCGAGCAGAATGTCCGCAGGATCAGCGGCCACTTTAATCTCATTGCCAAGAAACTCAAGTAAGACCTGTACCCGATTAGTGGCCGGCAATTGCGCAAGTACCATGCCGTTGAGACCTTTCAGGCTACCGGAAACAAATTCGATATGGGCACCCGGCTCCATACTAGGATCGGGCGCTTCAACCATGCCTTGCGGAATGGTATTGCGCAGCTCATGGATGATGGACTCCGGCACCGCTCGACGATTGCCTTGCTCGACCAGATAACGCACGCCCTGTGTGTGGATGACTTGACGATAATGACTCGTCAGGGAAAATTTAGCGAAAATATACCCAGGAAACAGAGCCTCAATGAAACGTTTTTTGCCGGTTCGTGTTTTCTTGAACTGACTGATGCGCGGGCAAAAAACTTCAGTAAAGTGCATCTGCTCGAGCATAGCGGCGGCAATATGTTCCCGCTTGGTTTGAGTACGCAGGCAAAACCATTCTCGCGGATTGGAG
>CAXQRK010000061.1:0-3674 GCA_964226535.1 Polaribacter sp. | reverse complement strand
AGTTTCGACCCGCGTGAAAAAAAGTATGGTCAAATGACAAGTGGGGGTGGCGTGCAGTATCTCGTTCCAAATTCGGGCTCAAATATGCAAGAGCTCTAGCCCGTCTTTCCCTATTCGGCGTTATTTTGTCTAATTTTAAAGTACTCAAGGGGCTCAGAGCTCAAAGGTCGGCACCACAGGCAAATTTGAAACAGGCTATATTTTGGCATAGATTTTTGGTTTAGGTTGCTGAGGGAGTTTCAGTTTGAGCTGATCGAGGATCATTTGGTGCTCGGGTAAGGCTTGGGTATAGCGGGACATTCTCAACTCGCGTCCATCGGTGGTGGGTAGATGCACATCGAGCATTTCGATGGAGGACATTTTTTCCAAAACGCTGCGCGGTGTGAGTCCGGGAGCGGCTTGCTGGAGTTGAAGCCTGAGGGTGACATGCAGGCAATAGGCGAGGAAGCAAATGAAGATGTGCGCTTCGATGCGATCATCTTTCTGGTGATAGATTGGCCGGATGGAGAGATCGCCCTTGATATTCTTGAAGGCTTCCTCGACTTGGAACAGTTGCATGTAATAGCGCCAGAGCGTTTCCGGGCTTTGGTCAGTCAGGTTGCTACGCAACAGATAGCGTCCGTCGTGGCGCACGCTGTTGCGGTAGTTTTTGAGGTTCAACTTGAAGGTGAAGCTGCGGGCGTCGGGATTGTCTTTGACCGGAGGGATCTCGATATCGAGCAATCGCCAGACTTTCTGTGTGGCTTGCTTTTTGGCCTCCCCGAGTTTGAGCAGTAAGCTGTCGCGATTCAGTGGTGTTTTCAGTGATTGGATCGTGCGCAGGCGTTTGATCAGGCGGCGCAGGCGTTTCTGACGCATGGCGCGTTCTTTTCCCTTGCGGGCGGTGCTTTGAGTTAAGACGTACAGCTCATCGTCTTCTTCGAGTAGTTTGACTTCGATGCCATCGCGCACGGCTTGCCAATCTTTGTCCAGAAACGAGGCCTCCAGCTTGTTGAGCCTGCCGCGCGGCGTGCCAACTAGATACTGTACCGGCGGATCGCTCGTGCGCATTTCTTCGAGCACTTCCTCGGTCGGGATGCCGCGATCCATCACCCAGGTGCGTTTGGATTTGCCATACTGCTGTTCGATCTTTTGCAAAAACGCTTTCAGCGTCGTTTTATCCGAGGTGTCTCCGGGCATCATTTCATAAGCCAGTGGCAGACCCTCGGTGGTGACGACCAGTGCGATCACCACTTGCAGGCAATCGGGGCGTTTATCGCGGCTGTAGCCATAGCGTTTAAGGCCGGGGGCTGCGGCATCGTAATCGGGATCGCACTCGAAGTAGGTGCTGGTCAGATCGTAAAGCAAGACCTCGAAGTCCGGATTGAAGAGATTTTCCCAGCGCCCGCGCAGGTGATCGAACAGGGCGTCCTTGTGCTCGAGTAACTTGTCGTGGCAACGGTACAAAGTGTTTTTCTGGACAATCGCAAAGTCTGCGTCCAACAGGTCGGCCATTGCACTGTCGTCGAACCATTGGCGGTGCAGTCTCCACTCCGACCCCGGCTTGATCAGCCGGTAGCACACAAGCGTTTGCAGTACTTTTGCCCAGTCGGTGCCCTTGCGCGAAGGGGGCAGTTGTTCGCTCCAAAAGGTGTCCAAGTCTAACTGATGGTAGAGCACGCAGGCCAGCCAGCACGCACCCCACTGGCGCGGACGGTGCAAACTCATCGATCCGACAATCACATGCACGGCCGACTCATCGGCGATTTCCTGCCGGTCGCTCGGAAACAAAAACAACTGCTGTATCTGCTCATCTTCTTCGCTGAAGACCTCGATGCTCTTGCGCCATGCCTGCTGCTGATTGTCATTGATCTCGCCCAGATACAACAAATGCTTCTGCACGGTTTTACCGGCGGCCACCCGGCGGTTCTCGACCACACTCCAGTAGCGGTGCTCCTTGCCGTCTTTCCTCCGTTTTTTACAACGCAAAAACATAACGGATGCGCATTATACCACAAATTTTTCATCTGGGAATAGGCTAGGTCGGCACCACATGCTCTTTTGAGCGGTTTTGAACGTAACTATGCGGTCTAGAAGCCGATTTTACCACGAAAAAAAGTGATTTTAGCCTCGAATAGGGAAAGACGGGCTAGGCCAAGGATGAGAAGTTCGTTGCACAGGAGCTAGAAATATAGTTTCCCACCTCTCTAGATAGCGCTGACGAAACGCCACACTTTGCCGCATAGTCATTCCATTTTTGAACGACTGCTAGAACCGTTTCAACAGCGTCCCGGACGCGAGATTCAGGGATTCGGTAAGCTTCGACTAAAGAGTAAAGGTCACTGTTGCTGAAATCACGACGTTTGTTATTAAGGGTCAGCCAGTTGCCCCCCAGATTGTTAGTCGATATGGTTAGATCGTATGCGGGTGCCAATTTCCATTGTCCAGATGCATCCATTTGAAAGGAAAAGTTCTTCGAATGATCATCATGATTGTGCGCAAGCACATTAAAAATACATCGAAGCAGTAATTGATTCAACTCTTTGTAGCTGCGTGTTAATGCATACGTAGTTTCAAACAAATGCTCATAGCTTCCCGACAGAGACTGGTAATCGACTTCTGCCAATCCTGCGTATGTATGTGTGTGGATGCGCACATTTGGATTTGTTTGATCTCGATCAAAGCGTTTGATGGCAAAATGCGGAATCCCATTTTTGTCGACCAATAAGTTTGTTTTTGGTACCGTGATACCACAGTCTTTAGCCATTTGTGAATACGCATATTCCAGTGGGGCATAGGCAGATTCTTTCTGGTTTTTAGTGTTTAGCTTAATGATCCAAGGAGTCATCCCTTCAGGAACGGCATCGGCACCGGTGATGATCGCGCCATCTTTTGAGATAGAGGCTAATATCTTTGGTTGCACACCGCCTGCGGTTCCACCTGCTTGTATGAGTGCAGGGTCGAGTGTTGTTCCATGCTCAAGTTCAATTAAATGACGCGCAGATCGGGCCGCACTCACCAGATCGATTGAGCGTTGCTGTGCTTCATCGCCATCGGGAGGTGAATAGGTCAAGGCTCCCATGGTTCGATTTCCCAGGTAAGACAGTACCTGCAATGGAGCCGGGTTAGGTTGCGCTTTCGATTTGAAGTGATCACGGATCACACTAAGCCCAAACCCGTCCGGTAGAGAGTCGTAGATTAATCCGGGCAGGCCAGCGAGAAACTTCTTTTCGTGAATGGTGACTCCTCTCCTTACCGGTAAATTGAGCGGCGAGAGCGGGAGCGCGGAGTGAATGAAACGAATGTCAAATTCAAAGTAACTGATCCCGTTCTTGCTGAGGATTTGCCCGATGCGCTGCCCATTGTAATTAACATTTAGCCTCATGATACAAACTAGTGGCGGACTCTCATGCGGGGTTTTTTGTTGCTGGAGAGATTGATTGCATTTTCAACCTCGTCGAGTGTATTAAATGTATGTTGCTTCAATGCAAAAAGTTCATCAAATCCATGTTCTATTTCCAGAGCAATGGCCACTCGTATGAGACCCTCCAAGGAGATCAGGCCCTTTTGCTCAAATCTTTTGTAGGTGCTTAACGGAACTCCTGAAATCTCTGATAGCGTTTCTTGAGTAAAACCTCGATGGATTCGGCATCGCTTGACTCTAGCCGCAAGGTCCATGGAGATTTGTTTTGAAG
>CAXQRK010000060.1:0-8036 GCA_964226535.1 Polaribacter sp. | reverse complement strand
TCTTTTCGCCTAGCCGTACTGGGTGATTTTTCCGGACGGGCGAATAAGGGTCAGCTTGAAACCGGTGACGCCCTGGCGCAGCGCAAGCCCCTGGTTGTGGATTTTGATAATATCGACGATATCATCGAGCGCCTGGGCAGTGAACTGAACATCCCGGTCGGGGCCAAGGGCTCCGCCCATCTCCAGATCCGCAGCATGGACGATTTTCATCCGGACGAACTGTACGACAATTTGGAAATTTTCGAGGAAATCGCCAACTTGCGCCAACGGCTCAGCAGCACCTCGTCTTTCGCATCTGCCGCCAACGAAGTGCAGGAATGGCTGGGCGACGAAGCCCTCCGCAAACCACACAAGCACAAAGCGCCCTCACGCGGCGCCACCATCCCGGTCGACTGCAAACTGAGCGATTTTGCCCAACTGATCGGACAGCCCGCAGTCGATACGGAACCGGAACAGGCCTTGCTGGAAGATTTGCTTAAAAGCGCAGTCGCCCCCTACATCGAGCCGTCAGCAGACCCGCAACAAGTTGCCATGGTCGCTGCAGTCGACCAGGCCCTGTCCGGCATGCTAGCGTCGATCCTGCATCATCCTGACTTTCAAGCCTTGGAGTCCCTGTGGCGCAGTGTCGATCTGCTGACGCGTTCGCTCGAAACCGGGGTTGATTTGGAAATTGTACTGTTCGACCTGAGCGCCGAAGAAATCGCTGCGGATCTCAGCGGTGCGGACGATCTAACCGAGACCGGCCTGTACAAACTCCTGATCGAACAGCCCTCACTGGATGCCCAACAGGGCGCGCTATCCGTCATTGCAGCATGTTACACCTTTGAACAGACCCCGCCGCATGCCGAACTGCTCGGGCGCATTGCCCAAATTGTCGCCCACTCCAGCACTCCGTTGATAACTTCGATCGGGTCGGACTGTCTAAAGAAAAATAGCGCCAAGGACCTGCATCCGCTGGTGCGTGAATCCTGGGACGCCCTGCGGGCGATGCCACATGCGGTATATTTGGGACTCACTGTGCCGCGTTTCATGCTCCGCACCCCCTACGGCGCGAAAAGTGAGCCGATCGATCCCTTCGAGTTTGAGGAATTTAATATCAAAGACGGTCTGCGCAGCATGCTGTGGGGCCATTCCTCGATACTCACCGCTCTCTTGCTAGCGCGTTCCTTCTCTGAGCAAGGCAGCATGACGGGCATGCAGATCGATGCCAATATGAACGTGAAGGATCTGCCGTTTCACTACTATGTCGATTCAGATGGCGACCAAATTGCGCTGCCCTGTACCGAACGACTGATGACCCTGACGCTTGCCGAACAACTTATCAGCCAAGGCTTCATGCCGATCCTGGCGATTAAAGGCAACCCTAGCGTGCGCCTGGCCAGTTGGGCCTCGTTGAACGGCGCGACCCTCGCCGGGCCCTGGGCACCGGTGTCGATTACTGAGCCAGAACCCGCAGCCGCTGAGCCAGAACCCGCAGCCGCCGAGCCGGAGCCCACGGTTGAAGCCACCGAGCCGGAAGCCGCTGAAGAAGATAGCGCCGATAGCGAACTGGATGATTTGCTCGCCTCTCTGTCGGATGACGATGAAACGGAGGATGAGGAAGAAATGGATCCTGAATTGGCGGCCTTACTCGCTGATCTTTAAAATGAATTGTGAAGGTAACTGATTGACAACTGCTTATACGGCTTGCAGTGCAGTTCGGTAAATAGCATCGAAACGAAGTGATCCCAACTGCCGAAGCCTTTACTACGAGCCTCGCTGCTGGTCGGGCGCACTAAACGTCGGAAATCGTCACGATCAACTAAAAAGTCTGAAGGTAACTCCTGCCCTGGGGATAAGCATTGGTTTTGATTGTCTGCCGATTATTTTTCATGCTTGTTTTGCGCGGGGTGAGTCGTTTGTATAGGCTGCTTATCTTATGAAGCGAACACACCACTGCTCCCAACTCCGTAGTTTTGATAACGGCTTAACTGTAACGCTTAGCGGCTGGGTCGATTCCGTGCGTGATCACGGCGGCATTCTTTTTGTCGATTTGCGTGATCGCGAAGGGATTACGCAAATCGTGCTGGATCCATCCAATCAGGGGCTGGAGGCCCAGTTTGGCTCGATCAAGCCGGAATCAGTGATCACCGTGCGCGGTAAGGTCGAGCGGCGCTATGGTGACAGTGCCAATGCAAAGCTGGCCACTGGCGAGATCGAAGTGCACGCTACCGATCTGGTGATTCTGAATGTAGCCAAGACGCCGCCGTTTCCGATGGATGATGCTGCGGATCGGGTGAGCGAAGATTTGCGTATGAGCTACCGCTATTTGGATCTGCGGCGGGCCAGCAACCTGCGAATGTTGCAGTTGCGTCATGCCACCAGCCAGGCGGTGCGCACGTATATGGATGCGCATGATTTCATTGAAGTGGAGACCCCGATGCTGTTTAAGAGCACGCCGGAAGGGGCACGTGAATTTCTGGTGCCGAGTCGAATGAATCCAGGCACTTTTTACGCGCTGCCGCAATCCCCGCAGCAGTACAAGCAAATGCTGATGGTTGCGGGGGTGGAGCGTTACTATCAGTTGGCGCGTTGTTTTCGCGATGAGGATTTGCGCTCAGATCGTCAGCCTGAGTTTACCCAGCTCGACATCGAACTCTCATTCATTGATCGCGAGGATATGTATGCCTTGATTGAGGGGCTAATGCAGCAGGTCTGGAAAGATGTGCTCGCGGTCGATCTCGAAACACCGTTCTTGCGCATGACTTATACCGATGCAATGAACCGCTTTGGCGTGGACAAGCCTGATATGCGTTTCGGAATGGAACTGCAAGACTGTGCTGAAATCTTTCAGAACTCTGATTTTAAGGTATTTGCTGGTGCGCTAAAGTCGGGAGGTGCGGTCAAGGCAGTCAATATAAAGGGCCTTGCAGATCTGAGCCAGGGAGAGCTTCGGCATCTGGAAGAGACCGCGAAAACGCTTGGTGCAAAGGGTCTCGCCTTTATTAAGTGTGAAGGTGGCGAGTGGAAGTCCCCGATCGTGAAGTTCTTTTCTGATGTCGAAAAGGCGGCGCTGACCGAGCGCTTGAAAATCGAAGAGGGCGACATCGTGTTTTTTGCGGCGAGTGAGTGGGAGCGCGCCTGTACGATATTGGGGCGTGTACGCTTGGATGCCGCCCAGCTGCTGGTCAAGCGAGGCAAGCTTAGGATTGATCCGAACGAGTATCGATTTCTGTGGGTGATTGAGTTTCCGCTGATGATTTTTGATCCGGCAGAAGGTCGTTATGTTGCCTCGCACCACCCGTTCACTGCGCCGGTGCCTGAGGATATTCCTCTGTTGGATGCGGATCCGCAAGCGGTGCGTGGCCAACATTATGATCTGGTGCTGAATGGAGTCGAACTGGGGGGGGGCAGTATTCGTATCCATCAGCCTGAGCTGCAGCAGAAGGTATTTGAAGATGTGCTGCAAATTCCGCAGGATGTGGTGCAGAGTCGTTTCGGCTACATGTTAAAGGCCTTTGAATATGGTGCCCCGCCGCATGGGGGCATTGCGTTTGGCCTGGATCGAATGGTTGCGATCTTGACGCAGCGGAGCAGTATTCGCGACGTCATTGCGTTTCCGAAAAATCAAAAGGGGCAGGAGATGATGACTGCGAGTCCCGGCATGGCCACTGCAGCGCAATTACGTGACTTGCATATCAAGACCATCCTGCCGTCGAAATCGGAGCCGCAGGCTTAAGCTGGTTTGAGCATCGTTTATTTTTCAGTGGAACTCGGCGGTGATCTTGATTTCTGTGTATCCTCGTTGTCATGGTTTTTAAATATTTATTGGGGTGGATCGCTGTTCTATTGTCTGTTGGTACGGTGCCAGCGCAAATGATTCCCAGTGCACCGGTACAAGATTTCCGGCTGCCCCGCTTTGGCAGCAATGGCTACACACAGTGGGTGCTACAGGGGGGCAAAGGTATTTACGACAGTGCCGAGCAGATACGAGTTGAACAGATGGCCTTGCGTATTTATTCCGGCGATGAACGCATGGCCTTGGAAATGACTATCGACAGTCCCGAAGCGACCCTACGGCTGACTGAAAACCGGGCGCAGTCAGAGGGGCCGATTGAGATCGTCGGCACCAATTTCAAGGTGTCAGGCGTGGGCTGGACGTGGGATGGTGCTCGCAAAGAAATCGAGGTGAAATTTGATGTGGTGGTTGAATTTACCCAAGGTTTGGGGGGCATGTTGAGCCGAACTCCGGCAACGGAGCTAGAGTGGACCCGAATTCAGAGTCAACATTTGTTGCTACAAACCACTCCGCAGGCCTATCACTTTGAGTTTACTGGTGCCGTGCATGCGGCCTCTGTTGAGATGGATTTAAGCAGCGGCCGCTTGCTAGCGATCGCGGATGCGCCGCAAAGTCATGAGTCCGGCACTTCCACCGTTGGCAGCGGCCAATTGGATTCGATTAGACAAATAAGTGCGAGCGATCAGGTCGTGATCAAACAGGCCGGGCATGTATTGCGGGCTGATGCGGCTGAATTTATGCTGCCTGAGCGGACGGCCCATTTCAGCGGATTGCCCCAATTTGAGACTGCGGGGGCATTTTTGAGCGGCGCTACCATGGATAGCTCTGAAGGACTGGTGGTGGTAACTGGCGACGCTGCCGGGCGGGCCCAGATGATTGTTTCTCAGGCTGGCGGGCTGGGGCTGATGGGGGTGGATGCGCTGAGTGCTGAGACAATTGTACTTGCGGAGCGGATTACTATGCGCGAGATCCCTACGGGCAATCACTTTGTATTTGAGGGTGCGGTCGAGTTGATGTCGGGAGCGTTGCAGATGCGCTCGAATCGATTAACTTTGTTTGCGGATGAACCGGCCAGCGCTGCTGCTGCGTCTGCCGACGAGTTGTTTGCTGCAGATGCCGCTGACGGAGCTGGGGGCGACTTGCAAATTGGCACGGTCAAACAAATCATTGCTGAAGGTGCTGTACGCATTGAGCAATCAGATCGGGTCGCAACGGCTGATCAAGTCACTTTTTATCCGCAGCAGGAACGTGCCGACTTGCAGGGCAGTCCGCGCATAGAGCATGGTAATGCGCTCATCACCGGCGACTTCATGCAATTAACCCATGAATTATCGATCGTTGAAGGTGCAGCGCAGTTGCGCATCAATGCAAATGAAGCTGTTGTGAACGGGGCGCGTATGGAGTTGAGGCCGGGGCTAGCAATCGTGCACGGTGCAACTGATCAACGGGTGAAGGTGGTGTTGCCAGAGATGCCTGATCTGGGCTATGGAAATTTGCAGGCCATGAGCCTGAAGCCGCGTAAAACCGATGCCATCTCGTCTACGGAAGACGTGCCCGGTCGTGCAACGGTGGTGCAATCGAAGACCTTGCGCATGAGTGAACATCCCGGCCATACCATGTTTTGTTTTTCCGATACCGTTTCGGTGAATGCGACCAATCTAGATGCGATTTGCCAACGAATGGAGGTCACTGCCGTCCCTGTATCCTCTGATTCAGAGGCGGTTCATATGCGAGTGGAAACAATTGAAGCATTTGATGATGTGGTGTTTAAGCAGACTAGTCGGGTCGCAACCGCCGACCAGGCGACGATCCATCCGCTGGAGGGCAGGGTGGTGCTGGAGGGCAATGCTGTGGTGACGGATGAGTCGGGCATGGTTACCGGTCATCGTATGACTTTGTTACAGGGTCAAGGTCGAGCGATTGTGGAGGGGGGCGGACCGCGTAATAGTCGGGCGAGGATGACGCTGCCTCAACTGGAATCGCCCTAGGGGCGAAAGCTTTTAGGGTGCTTCGGGCGGGTTTGGTGATGGTAGGCCGGTGATGCCCCTCAATACTTGCCTTGTTTTTTTTAATGTAAACGATTTATTCAATAATCAAACTGTGGATGCGGATCTCAGGAATCACTCATGTGGGATGTCGTAGTCAGGCGCCGAGATCGCGACCAAACAACTGAGTGGCTTAGAGCCTTTGTCCTCCCGTATGTATTTTGGATTGCGGTGGTTGCCACAGGTTGTTTTGCTTGGCAGCTATGGATGATGCCTCTGCACCCTCAACAATTGAAACCCGCCAACTTATTCGAGAATATGGAAAACGTCGTGTCGTTAATGGTGTAAATATAACTGTCAGTGCTGGTGAGATTGTCGGTCTGCTCGGACCGAATGGAGCCGGTAAGACCACGACCTTTTACATGGTGGTTGGCTTGATCGCTGCGACTGCGGGCCAGGTATTTTTGGATGGTGAAGATTTAACTCCCCTGCCGATGTATCGCCGGGCCCGGCGTGGCATCGGTTATCTGCCGCAGGAAGCGTCCGTCTTTCGCAAAATGACTGTGGAGCAAAATATCCGGGCGATTGCCGAGACCCTGCCTTGGTCGAAGGCCAAGCGGGAGGCATCCGTTGACACTCATTTGACCGAGTTGGGGCTGGCACATCTGGCCAAGCAGAAAGCATACACCCTGAGTGGTGGCGAGCGGCGGCGTTTGGAAATTTCGCGTGCACTGGTGACGCAACCTAAATTTCTGCTGATGGATGAGCCTTTCAGCGGTGTCGATCCAATTAGTGTGAGCGAGGTGCAGAAAATTATTGTGCAGTTGAAAGCACGCGGCATCGGCGTATTGATCACTGACCATAATGTGCGCGAGACTTTACGTATTGTGGACCGTGCCTATCTGCTGCATGAGGGAGTCGTGCTGAGTGAAGGCAGTGGTGATTTTTTAATTCATGATGCCAAGAGCAAAGAATTTTATCTGGGCGAAGACTTTAATCTGTAGCTCAGGAGCCTGACTGTCATGTCCATTCAACAGAACAATAAGATAAAGTTTATCGAGTCGGTTCCCGTTCGGGAGTTTTACGATTCATTCAAAGAGCCGCTGGAACTCGAGTTGGTTGCCGGAGGCGCGGGTCTGGATAAAATGATTCGTGAGCGCAGCTTGAATCGTCCCGCCCTGGCGATGACCGGCTACTATAAGTTCTTTGCACGCAAGCGCATCCAATTGCTGGGCGCGGGCGAGATGGCCTATCTGCGTGATTTGAGCGATGCGGAGGAAGCCAATGTGCTTGCAGAGCTTTTCAAGCGCAAGGTTCCTTGTATTGTGGTGTCCAGAAACTTGGCGCCTTCCAATACCATGAAGGCCCTGGCAAATCAGTATGCGACGCCCTTGATTCGTTCCCGGCAGAAGTCGAAAGTGTTTGCCACTGAAGCAACTTTATTACTGGAAGATAAATTTGCTCCGCGCACGCACATTCACGGTACATTGCTGGATGTGCGTGGTATCGGTACGTTGATTTGCGGCGAGAGTGGTATTGGTAAGAGCGAGTGCGCTCTGGCTTTAATTGAGCGCGGGCATAGTCTGGTGGCGGATGATTTGACCTATGTTAAACGCGTCAGTGAGCGCGAATTGATTGGTACTTCTGCGGAATTGAGTCGTGGTTATATGGAATGCCGTGGCCTGGGGATTATTAATATTGCCGAATTATTTGGAGTGCGTTCCGTCCGCTTGAATAAGCGGCTTGATTTGATCATTAATTTCCTGAGTTGGACTTTGGGCATGCACGAAGAGCGCACCGGATTGGAGGAGAACTACTTAGAAGTGCTTGGAATGCAGGTACCCTTAATTGAAATCCCGGTGCGCCCAGGACGTGATATGGCGCGACTGGTTGAGGTCGCTGCAATGATGCGTGCCTTCAAACAAATGGGCCACAATTCTGCTGCTGAATTCAATGAGCGATTGATTGCACATATGACAAAAGACCCAAAATAAAATTTGCCGAAAAATAAAATCAAACTGACATAGCGTTTTTTTGAATACTCATTTAGATCTGTGCCTATGTTATGGAAACGTCGCTTTTTCAGCAGGTAACGAAAGTGCCACAAGGTGGTGGAATTTAGTGCAAAAATTGCCTAAAAAGTTATTGAGTATAGATTGTGAATAACTTGTGGAGAAGTTGACCTTGCCAAGTGCTTTTGAGTGTCGCTTTGTGGTTACAGAAATGAATCAAGCCGCCCATTTTTAGGCGTCGATTGGTAGATCGGAAGAGCA
>CAXQRK010000059.1:0-20194 GCA_964226535.1 Polaribacter sp. | reverse complement strand
TGCAGCGCGCCACCAGCGGAGTACTCCGTATGGTCAACACCCTGAATAAAGGTGTCAGTACTGATATCCTCAGCGGCGCTCAATCGAACCTCACCAACTTTAGCGCTTGAAACTCCGGTAATAGCGGCACCGGTCAGCGGCTCGATTATTTCGATCGAACCGGCCTCACTGGCCAAGCTCACATCGTTTTGCACCTGTATAGACTCGACGCGTAGATCACCATCGCTGTGGATCACCACACTGCCTTGGGCTGCGATTGCCTGCGTCACCAGTAAGCCCGGACTTGCCTCCGCCAAACCATCGCGGTCCGTCAAAATAATATCACCGATTCCGGCCTGCGCATTGAGGCGGTTTGCCGCGACACTCAAATCAACAATTCCAGCCTGTGCATGCATCGTCAGTAGATCTGCGACGAGAGACACTTGCGCAGCTGTGCTGGCCGAGGCAATTTGACCACCGGCAATCACCGTCACCGAGCCGGTACTGGTAACAGTTCCACCAGCCAAATCAAGCACGTCCGCCTGAGTGGTTAAGAACGGTCCGGTTACAATTGAACTCAGCGTAATATCGCTACTTGCTTGCAAACCTACATCGCCGTCAACACTTTCAATCTCGGCGGATGCAGCTTGTGTGAGGACACCGGAGCGTGCCTCCAATGTAATACTGCCGCCTTCGGTGCGTATCCGGGTACCCTCACCCTGATACAAGGCACCGCTGGCACCTAAGCTAATCGAACCGGCTTGCGCGAAAATACCTGCATCTATAATCAAATCCGCACCATTCCCCTGGGCGTCCAACAGAATCGACCCGGCCCCCACTGCACTGACTGCAGTGCCATACGGAGCACCGCCGTCCAGTAAAGTAATCGAACCATCTACCGTGCGCAAGGTGATTGAACCATCACTGATCGCGAGTAAATCACTTAGGTTCGCATCTTGAACGACCGTGGTGCTTGCATCCGTTCGCACCCGTGCAACTGCAACCCCGTCAACGCTGGCGAGATTAATCGCATCTTGCTCAAGCAAATGTATACCACCACTGCCGGCCTGTGCTGCAAGCGTTTCCACGGCTATTTCCAGAGCATTGCCGCCAGAGCCAATGCCATTCCCGGCAAATAAGCCAAGATTCACGCCCTGCAGGTTTGCCGCGTCACCATTGGCATCAACCACATTGCCGTTCTGAGCAGTCAGACGGATAGAGCCGGAGCCGGTCGATACACGGGTCAACTGAATGGTATCGTTGGCCCACAAGCGCACGTTGCCGCCTCCGGTAGTGATGGCCGTTCCCGCATCCATTCGGATCGAACCCAACTGCGCCTCAACATCGACACTCGCACCTGCGGTGACCACCTGAGTGGCATTTGACAGCACTACATGGTTACCGGCTAGCAAGGAGAGTACACCGGTTCCGGGATTCACTGCACTTTGCAAGATAATCGACGATCCGGCGCCTTGCGCGTGCAACAAAATATGACCGGCACCATCCGCGAGGATGCCCGAATTATTGGCCGAGCTAACTCCATCTTGTACGGTAATCGAACCATTTAAGGTGCGCAGCACAACCGAACCGTCACCAAGGATCGACAGATCACTCTGGGCGATCGATACATCGGTGAACGCCAGTAAGCGACTTGCACGCACAATCGACACCTCAACCTCACCAACCACCAAGTGGTCTGTCTCGATCAGATCCAGATTGCCTGCGGCCAGTGCGACACTGAGCGCAGCCACATTCGTTTCAAGATGGTCCACCCTCTGCGCTGCTTGAATCAACAGCCCGTCAGCACGGACATCCTCCACATCGCTATCGCCATTATCAATCACTGCCCCGGTTTGTGCCAGCAAGGCAACACTGCCGGTGCCTGCCACAAGGGCAGCAACTCGAATATCTTCCCATGCATCCAGACGTATATCCCCAATTCCAGTTCCGGTCGTCATCCGCGTGCCATCCGTTTGAATGATTGATCCGCTAAGTGCTTGTACATCAATACAGCCGTTGACATTACGCAACTCACCACCCGCTTGCAGGACGTTGCCCTGTGCGATCAGGGTCATTACACTGCCAGTTGCCAAGCTGGTTGGATTTGGCGTGGTTGCGACCACTCCATTTAAGATCAAGTCGCCCTGTTCGGCCTCCAAACGAATGGTGCTGATTCCAGCCCCCATGGTTAGATCGGTATCGATGGTTAAGTCCTCGCTGGCGCTCAGCATCACCGCACCCGCAACCGCCAGACTCACGCCCCCATCGCGAATGGTGAGATCGCCTTGATTGAACAGCGCAATGATGCGCTCGTCGGCATGGGCTTCCAGCAGGTTGATGCGTGTTTCTATGCGATCGTCAGTGCTGCCGATACTGCCTCCAGTTGCGTCCAAGGTGGTCGAATTGCCACGAATATTAATTTCACTGCCGATTCCGTCGAGGATAGATCCATTTGCAGCGCGCAGGCCAACATCTCCACCGAATGAACTCATTCGACCAAGGATAAAATCCCCCTGATCTTGAACCAAATCCAGATCGCCGGTTGCCTGGGCTGACAGGAATCCATTCGCCAACACGTCCACCTGTAATGGTGACGCATCTGTACCAATTGAACCTGCCAAAGCCGCCAAATCGATGCGCCGCCCGGTGATGTGGGCCCCACTGTCAGGTGCAGCTGCGAATATTCCTTGGCCACTCTTCAAGCGAATATCTTGCTCGGATCGAATGCTGCCGACGCTAAAGGAGTTAACCGACTCCACAACAACGCTTCCCGCACTATCGATTATAAGTGTTCCGGCACCTGTCACCTCTGCGTTAAAATCTTGCCAATTTGCAAGCAACGCGCCTTCTACAAAATACTGGTTGGCGACGATCTGGTTGGGCAACAGATCCACGATGCCATCACTGCTGGTCCAGTCCGCACTTAAGCGCCTCCAATTGGTACTGCTCGCATAGTTCTGTTCGGCCACCAAATCGATCGGTGCGGTAGCGCCCAGGTACTCATAGAGCCCATACTGCTCGACCGAAAATTCTACCAGTACGGTCATGCCCTGCTGCAGGCTGATGATGCGCGGCTCAGTTGAATCCGTACCGGTGCGGTGATCAATGTTGATTCGATTCCAGCGGCTTGCATCGGTGAACTGCTGTGGATCATCCAGATTTATGCGCCCGGCATCCCCGGTATATCGGTATAGCTGATGCGTCACGCCAACCACATCTCCGGCGATCGCTTGAGCTAAAAATTGCTTCAATTCGGCAGAGTAGCCCTCAAAATTGCCGGGACGCTCGACGGCGACCAGTTCATCTAAACGGCCGATCTGAGCGTTGTCTCCCTCAGTTAACAAAGTCACATTGACGCCCAGAACATTGGGCATCTCCGGCAGGATGAGGGTCGGATTATCCGAAAGTTCGGCATGCGGATACAGGGCAGTGAGTACTCCCGGTGCCATTGCCAAGTCGGCTGGATCCAATACCGGCTCATCCTCGCTCCATTGGTCAATAATCGAACCGTCCAGTGTGCGTAAAACCACCTCTCCCGCCAAGGAGTGCACTGAAGCCTGCGGATCGCTCCACGCTTCCGGTTCGACCAAATTGAGGTCCCCATACCCTTCAATCTCAATATCTCCGAGGGCTCGAGCGGCAAACGCGGTGCTTTCAATCATAGCGACAATACCACCGGACACAGCCTCCATTTCAATGCGATTAGCAGATACAAAGCCGTCCGCGGCATACCCGTCCATTGCATTGATCGCATGGGCGCGGAACACTGCATCGTGTGCGCCAAGCAAAAGTCCACCTTCTACAAATTGTATGGCATCGGCACGCACGTCTATGTCATTTAAAATTACGCTATCGCCAAATATCACCGCGCTATCCGGATGTTCTAAAATAAATGGAATCAGGGTAAAGCTATCGGCGATCGCGAGGGTATCTCGATAGGACAAGTCGATCCATGCATCCGACTCCAATTCGGTGCGATCAACTCCATCTAATTCCGCCACACTACCAATACGGAAGTTAATCCCGGAACGGATGCTGTTTAACTGCAATTCACCCAGACCGACAATACTGTCGATACCTGCGGCAAAATCCATATCATCGGCAGTGATCGAAATAGCTTGTCCGGGAGCATTGCTGCGGATGATGCCTTCAGCATGGGTAAACACCGAGCCCGCTTCATCCAGCGCGATATCAATTATACCGTCGGGTGTATCAATGCCATCACCGATGATCACCAAATCATCGGCCTCACGCACAATGATATCGCCAGAGTGGCCGGATTCTGAAACCGTCGCGCTAAGTCCGACAACGTCGGATTGAATCACACCCGTAAGCGCATTGGCGGCTACAATCAGGGTGCCATCAGGCGCGGAAACATATCGGCCCTCGCCGATCGCAAGTTTCCCGCCAGCACTGTGCAAACCAATCAAGCCGGAAACATCTCGCGCAGATCCAGTGTTAAGCGAGATGGAGCGATTCACCGACAAATCTCCATTTAACTGAATGTCACCCGCACTCTGAAAATTAAATCCACCCCCGACAAGCGGCTCATGCACAACGATTTCGGCTGCTTCCAAATGAACCATCACGTCCCCAATCAGACCATCAGCCGGCCCATATATGTCGGCACGAGCTTGATGATCGCTGATGTGCAACTGGGCACCATCGCCAACCAGCAGAATATTCGAACCAAAATCCAAGCGGTTTGCGCTAAAATTCCAAGTCGACTCGTCGTCGGCCACAGATTCGATGTAAAGCGTATTCAGGCCGACAGTGGGATCTTCCATCTCAAACCGGTCAATGCCCCAATTCGAACCGATAGTGAAGGAATTATCTCCCGCACTGCCGATCAATAAATCATTCCCGGATTGGCCATCGATATGATTCACTCCGTCACCGGCAAACAATTCGTCGTTGCCAGAACCGCCGTAAATGAGCGCATCCCCAGCACCCCCGCTGATGGTATCGTCTCCAGAACCGCCGTATAGTTTCGCAACTCCGGACCCCGATGCGATCAGGATATCATTGCCCGCACCGCCGTGAATTTCCACATCTGCCAGCACGTCTTCAGTTATTTCAATATAGTCATCTTCTTGGCCGGCATCTTCAACCTTAATTTTTTTGATTCCGGCATAGTTGAGTTTAAATCCAAAGGCTTGAACAGATATGGTTTCGTTGCCCACTACACCACTCTTGTGGGATACAATAAAGGTTTCCGCAATATCTTCAGTATAATCGCTTTTATCATCGTCCTCGTCTCCGTCACGATAGTTGGCCCGGGTGCCGATATTGAGTATAAGGGTCGTCCCCTCCAGGGTTGCCAATGTAAGAGGCTCGCTGCTAATCAGGATTTCTTCAGTAATTGATCCCGCCGTTACGGTTAAAATAAGCCCGCGATCACTTGCCTCAAAACTGCCCGAGGCACTGGCTAATTCTTTTCCAAAAAGACCTCCCACAACCTTTCCAGAGGCGCTGCCACTCACACCAAAACCAGTCTCTGCATCATTTTTAAACGTAAGTGAGAGACTACCCTGAAATTCAACAACAAGAAAATTAATCGTAGCATCTGCAGACGCGGTAATCTCAAATTCTCCATCGGAATTGACATAGCCGCTTACGCCAAGCTCTACATAGCCAAATAAATCCAAAGTCATCTCAAGCGACAACTGCAGAAACCCATCTTGCAGCTTAATTTCAGCCGATCCGGTTACCTCAAGTATCCACAAATTCATCACAACATCAGTGATGCTTACCAGAATGGTATTTGCAGATATTGTCTTTCCGTTGACGACTATGTTCTCACTACCGGTATTAATTTGCAGAGTAAACTTACCAGCCAGGGTAAACAGCCCAAAGACCAGTTCATCAACATCTAGCTCAATCGACATCGCAAACACATCCCCTCGAATAACTGCGCCACCGTTCAGCGCCACAGCGCCAAAAAATCCCAGGTCCAAGGTGGCATCAAATTCGAGATCAAACCCTTGCTCGGAAACCGCAAACATCACGCGACCACTGATTTCAAATGCCCCGACAACAAGCGAACCCCCAAAACTAATGCGCAGCGTATTAGCGGCAACAGTTCCCTCCATGAGCCCCTTGACAATACCGGTATCGTCAATATCCAGAACCTGAATCGATTGCGCATTGCCAGTCGTGTTAATCTCTAGTTGGAAGGTTCCGGTAAAACTGAACAGCCCCTGACCAAGTGCTTCACCTCCTCCGGCACTGAGGCCCAATTGCAGACTACCATAAAGACCCTCGGCTGTGATCGCCAAAGACCCCGACGCTGCCAGTGTACCCAGCGGCGACAGGTCCAGTACGCCAAGTACTTCGAGTTTTAATAATTCATTGCTAAGGATCAGTTCAATCGATCCATTGATGCTGACCGATGCGCTGCCGCTACCGATGCGAATCGACCCGCCAACAAATGCACGGAAACTTTTCTGAGCAATGCCGATGTCTTCTCGAACAAATTCGCCGGCAGCATCGACGACCAGTGCCCCGGCAGCATCCGTCTGGTAACGAGAAATGGTTTGCTGCTGATCAGTCGTATTGATTTCGAACAGGGTCGTCCCCTGAATATTAAAATACGAACTTCCCCCAATTTGAATAGTGGCGACTAGGGAACCATACAAACCCGCCGCACTAATATCTAAATATCCACTGATTGAAGCGCTCAGCAGTGTCGTATCAAACGCTTTAACGGCAGCTGCCCCATCCATCTGCATCGTGAGCCCAGTGATACCGACCTGGACACGGAAGGATCCTTCGATAAACAAGGTGTTTAAAACCGTCAGGCTGCCACTTCCTGCCAAAATTGCATACGGACCGGTCACACCCAGTGTGCCATCCACTTGCGGCGGTGCGCGAGCAATGCGTACATATGATTTCCCAAGAGAGGCATGAATATCCAACTGGCTGTCACTGACATCATTGGTTTGAAGGATGTACTCCTGCTCACCGTCATAAACCTCCCAACGACTTCCCTCAAAAATGACGCGTACAGTCGCTGCATCGGAAAGTACAATGCCCTGTTCTGCAAGGACAGACTTCAGCGGTTCACTGATCTGAGCAAGGTCCAACTGCTCACGCATCGTAGCATCAGTGTCTTCAATGGTATGGAGTATATCACCCGTGCCTAACTCCAAATCATTAATGAATTCCTCCGACATAAACTCAAAGAATCGCTCCGGAACTTCAAACTCTTGGTCTCTAGCAGTAAAATTAGCTAATAAGCTTAATGACAGGGCGGCATCCATGATGGGCCCAAAATCAAGCTCACGGCTCAGTTCTAATTTGGCGCTAAAGCCACTACTATTAATGATTAAAAGACCCAGTGCCTGCACGCTAAACAGCTCGACCTCTGGAGGACCTATTTTTAACTCGGCCTGAGCAAAGATTTCCAGTCCGTCCGAGTTAACTTCCATTGAAAAGGCTCCGTTCAGACGGAATAGTTCTGTCTCTATACTGGTGCCATCGGCATTCGGTAAACCAAGCACCAACTTACCCGCGGCCTGAATCAAGAAAGAAGTCGGCGCCAGCACATAAGTCTCGGTCAGATCAGATCCTCCTTCACCCACACCGGCTAAAGTAAGCGTTTCGGTCTTTTCCTCACCAGTTAAATTGATTTGCAGGGTAGCAAATAGATCTGTCTCGATGCCGAGCGGCAATAACTTTTCAAAATTGGTCTCCAAGCTCATCACGCCCCAGAACTGGGGGCCTTCAGCATTGGTCAACAGAACGAAGCGACCCGAAACAGATGCAATATTACCCAGATAAATCATCCGCATCGTACCACTTAAATCAAGAATAAAGCGTGCTTCAGTCAACTCCTGTGTTACCGGATCGAGCTGTTGGTCGATGTTAATCACCGCTCGGCCTTCTACCGCAAACAATTCAGTTCCCTCAATCGGTACATACAGCGCCACCGAACCTTCAATGATAATTTCAAAGGTAGACGCCTGGCTGACTACGCTAAACGCTTCGGTGGAGGCTTGATTGTAGGTACCATCTACACTGGTAAAACGTCCTTCAATAACTTTGACGGTGACGGCACCATTTTCAAACGCACCTGAAAAATAGTAGCGGTAGGTATTCTCACCGATTTTCTCTGCTGCACCATTGATGACGACAGGTACAATTCCGTTAACCCCAGCACCTTCTAATTCAAATTCCAAATCTGTATCGGTAATCGAAGCTTCATCCAAGCCAGATCCGGTTGGATCTGTAAATACTACATCGATATAACCACGGTCGTTTAAGGCGATACGATCAGCTTTTTCGTTAAGAGCGGGTCGGTATAAGCTAGCGCTTGGGGCCACCAACTGCACCGCTACGGTTCTGCCGACATTGCTCCAGCCGGCATCATCACTGAAGCTATTCTCAAGCAAATTTAACTCGAGTTCACCTAGATCAAACGAACCACCGACTATTTGGTAGCGAAATACATTGTCGCCCAGTTCTGTTGGGATACCACCGATACTGAGGCCACTCGCCCCGGAACCAGAGAGGGTAAATTCGTTGTCCGCATCCAGTATGCTCGCTGTATCTAAATTGGCTCCATCGCTTGGTTTAAATGTCACATCTACATAGCCACGCTGATTGAGCACCGACAGCCCGACCGTACCGGTTTCATAGCCGTCATTGAATCGCGCCGTCGGACCATCGACAATGAAACTCTCGGTCTCTGCCAAATTGACCTGTCCAGCGCTGTCGCTCCAGGTGCCCGCAATAAATTCAACCTGAACGTCACCCGGAGTGAACCCACCCGTGAAGGTATAGCGATACACATCACTGGTACCGTCCACCAAGACTGGCGCACCGTTAATCACAACTGTACCGGCACCAGCACCGCTCAGCACAAACTCATCCGCAGCATCCAGCACCGTCGCGGCATCAATGGCACCACCACCGGCAGCGGTGAAGCGCACGTCCAAACTGCCCGCTTGATTCAACTGCACCATTTCAATGCGCCCTTGATTCGTCGGCGTATACAAATCTGCTGTAGCGCTAAACACGGTGAACGCATCCGTGCCAGCAATGTTTCCACTGCCATCCAAATCCGCAAAAGCATCTTCAATAAACGCAACACTCACCTCACCCGGTGCAAAAGCGCCGCTAAAACTGTATGCATATAGTCCGGGCCTACCGTCCACGGCAACTGCAGCGCCATCAACAACAACAGTACCGACTCCATCTCCGCTCAGAGTAAACTCGGGCTGACTGTCGAGGATGGAGGCTTCATCCAACACCGCCCCCTGCGGAGCTTGATAACTTACATAGAGTGTCTGGCTGTCATTTAAATAGGTACGATCGATCACCTCACCGGCAATGGGCGCGACAAGAGATGCCTGCGGCGCATCGACCACAAAACCTTGTGTCGCCGACAGGTTGTGCGTGCCGGCATCGTCAGACCATGCATCAGCCAGAAAATGTACGCTTACATCCCCGACGGTAAAATTCAAGTCATCGGGCAGTGCATATCGATACACATTCGCAGCGACATCCTCCGGCTGGGTCGGCACGCCGGTAATCGCATGAGTCGTTCCATCTGGAAGAACAAGCTCAAACTCGGCGGCATCGTCCAAAATCGACGCAGCCTCCAAGCTGGCACCATCACTCGGCAAATATTCGACATCGATATACCTGCGTGTGTGAATTGCCTCCAGACTGAGGACACCACCATCGCCTGGTGCATATAACTTTGCCTCGGGATTTGCTAACGGTTCGACCACGTCAAATGCAACCGGATCACCGTTGGCATTTTTAAAGCCCATCTGGAACTTGCCCTTGACCACCAGGAATTGGAACTGCTCGGGTATATCCGCCAGAAATAGAACCGTAGCACTGCCATCAGCAATCTTCGAAACATCCGCATACAGCTTTGAACTTAAGCTTAGGGCACCGTCCAAAAAGTTGAGCGTGCCGGAAAGTAAAAACTTGCCGTCCGTGCTGATCTTAAACTCAACCTCGCCGTTGAATACGTACTGTGATGCATATGCGGTGTACACTTTGGCCCCACCGTAGATTAACATCGGTGAAGTGAATGCGGCCAGAAAGCCGGGCATATTTGGATTTTGCTTAAATGTATTGTACTGGGTAATGACCTGTGACTTCACCTGTGAGAGCCACAGATCAGCGCTGAGAGTTGAAGGACTTTGAAATTCCGGACTGCGCAACTGTTCGGGATCGGTAATCGTCGGCAAGGACGTAAAAAATTCAACCCCTCCGCGGAAATCATTGATCGCTAAACCGGTGGTGGGCTCCAGGATAACTCCTGGATAGGGCAGCGAAGCAGTCAACAACACACCCAACGGCCCAAGCTCGGAAACAGCAAAGCGGATATTAAACCCACCCATTCCAGCGAAGGAAAAACCACCTTCAACACCAATGAAGAAAATACGCTCCGCCACCGGCGTCAAGGTGTCGAATGCAGCTATCTGCTTACCCTCGGCATCTACCTTCAAAATGCCACCCAGCAGGGCTGCCTTAAGTTTGCCGCCAAACAAATCACCCTCAGCCGAAACACTGATTCCTCTGATGTCTACAATTGGGAATGCACCCTCAGCCAACAGACCAAGATCGATTACCACACCGTCAATCGCGCCTGAAAATTTGACTGCCTCCATTCCTTTAATGCCGACGACTGCAGCGGACAACAATATCTTAAAATCACTGGGCGCATTGCTGATATCATCCCAGATCAAGCCCACTTCGGTAATACGTATCGGCATCCAACTAGGCCACTTTATCTTGCCGGTGCCGCTATCATCAAAGATCAAAGAAACCCCAAACCCTGCCAGCGGCGCAAAATCACCGTCCGCATTGATGGCGAAGTTACGTGCCGACCCTCCAAAGGTTAGTGATCCAGCCGTCACGGTAGCTTGTAACAAGCCGATCTCAAATAAATTCTCTCCCGGGCCAGGCTCTGGATCCACTTTCAGCCCGGTTGCATTCAATTTTAAGAATTCACCAATATAGACCTCTAATCGGCCAACTTCCACTTCCCAGGCGGCAACGTCAAGCGCAAGCTCAGCATCCGCCTTGATATCGAAAGTAAACTGCCCCTTAAGATTTCGTGCGGCGATGGTCACACCACTGTTGGTACTGGATGAATTCACTGCAGCCAATTCGGCCCCAATCGAGGCGGATATCCGCACATCACCATTTTCTGCAGTAGTAAATTCCTCTATCGAAAAGCTTGGGCTTTGCAAAGTGAATTTACCTAACTTACGTGCGTCCAGATTGTTCGGGTCAGCGATGGGGGGTTGTACATCGTTTCGCTGCCGCCCGGCATAGTTGTAATCACCGACCTGGATTTCACGAACTTTCAGCCCCTTGGTCTTCGACCACTCGAAAATGCTGCGTCCTTGCAGACTCAGGGTCATCAACTCTCCACCATCAGAGAACAGCTTCACGCCGGCCTCGAAGATCTTAAACACCACCATTTGTTCTGCTACACTACCTGATGGCGGACTCGTTGGGGGCCCCGACAAATTATACAGGCCGGCGACACCGAACTCGCGGCTGATCTCGAAGCGTCCGCCAATCTCAAATACATCGCCCACGCCAATCGTCAACGGATTGCCCGCAAAGGCCCGGATGAAGCCTTCGTTGGCGGCAAAATTAACGGATACTTCTTCACGCTCAATCACCAACGACTCATTCACCGCCACACCGGTGGTGTTCACTCGTATCTGCATTTCACCGTCGAGAACCAATCCGGGCAGGCCTTTGAGTGCCACCGTGCCGACACCGTCGATGGCATATTTACCACCACTGAAGATGGCGATACCAAGCTTGCCATTCTCCAAGCCCAAGCCAACGCTTTCATCTGCCGAACCGATAAAGGCGCTCACATTACTCATCGCCAGCATCTGCCCGGCGCTTGACAAGCCATTGACAGTCTCGGCAATCACCCGACCAAATGTAATCCGACCACTCAGACGGGCCAGGTCCGCAATCTCAAATCCAGCATCGAAATAAATCGTCGCAGGCCTGGAGCCCCCAATCAAATCCCAGTCCCACTTGGCCACAAAGACCCCCTCGATCAACGAGAGCCCGTCGGCCCCAGCCAGGCTCAGCCCCATGCTCAAGCGGACATCTGCCTGCACTCCCAAATCAACCTCGATCAAATCGGCGATCGGGGTGAATAATATATCTTTCAAGGTTAGACGACCGGCAATGCCACCTTGCAAATCCACAAACAAGCCTCCCGACAGGCCGCTCGGCTGAAATCCTTCTTGTTCTGGGCGGGTGTCCGTATCGGTGACGTCGACATCAAAGAACAGCAGCGTGCCCTGCGCGGTGAATGCAGTCTTAATCGTCGGATCCAGGGGCGCTCCGTCCAAATATGCATCGATACTGACCGAAATTTCCGGATCGCCAAAGTCGCGATTGGTGGCCAAGTAAAAACCATCCAATACACTGAGCCCTAGACCAAACTGAAATTCCCAGCCAATATCCAGGCCCAGCCCACCGTCGATGTCCAGCCCGAGACCGGGCAGATCAAATTCGATCGGTATATCGACCCCGTCGCTAAAGAAAGTCTGCCCAAGCTTGACATTAATTTCCAGCGCATCCACCAGGCGCAAGGCCTCGTCTTTGCCAGGAATATCTTCCAGCGCCCAATCTTTGAGCTTGTTGCCAAATTCGTCATACCAGGCGACTTCGACGTCGTTGATATCGATGACACTGTCACCATTCAGGTCTAGCAGTAAGTTCTGACCCTCTGGACCAAACAGGTCATAGACAGACCCGCGGATCCATTCGACTAATTTACCCCGGCCAGACACCTTGGCGGTGAGATCGGCAAAAAATCCGCTGCGGAAATCACTGATAAAGCTTGCCGCATCAGCCAACTTGTCGCCGATCAGCGGCAGGCGGCTGGCGGCATTGGTATTAAATACATTTTCGACCGCGCCCAGGCCCAGATCGACTCCGCGAAGTACCAGCGAGGGATCCTGCAGGATGCCGAGTAAAGTAAATTGCAGCCCGAGGTCGGGGGTGATCACTGTGACTTGATCAAAGTTGTTCGGCTCTGCGAAGGTGGCGTCAATAAAGAGCACATTGTCCGGCAGCCCATCTGCATTGCGGTCTTCTGCCGTGCCGCCGAGCGGATTGTTTTCATCCGGGAAGTACAGCGGCAAATATGCGTCCAACGTACCATCCAAATCGATATTCCAGGGCGACAGGCCGCCAATCAATTCACTGATGTTGTATTGATGGTCCACCGTGTCTTCATTCAGGGCAATGGTGCCGGTTAAACGGGTATTGAGTGTCGCGCCTTTGATAGCGAGGGTCAGCGAATTGTGCGCGGTGATCGCGGTGATCGCTTGCAGGATTTCGATGCGGGCCGCTGCCGAGATGATGTCGCCGGCCCAATATGGCTCCAGCACTGTCTTCAGCTCGGCAATTTGAGCGGCTTTGAGCGACAGGTCGGCCTCACTCTTATCGGTCTTATTGGTGCGGCTGTCAAAGATGCGGAACTGCAAGGCACCCTGGGCATCTCTGCCAATGATGACCGCATCGGCGCCTGATTCTTGAGTAATTGGGCCGTCCACCAAAGTGAGGCTCGACTCGACCAATGTTTCTGAATCACCTACGATGATAGATCCGACGATGTCAATCGGCTCCAGGGTCTGGATATCGAGTTTGTTGAAGGTAATTTGACTGTCGTCATAAATAATGAACTCGGGAGCGGCCAGGTTGCTGAGATCGAAGGTAAAGTTGAGGTCAAATGCAACATCGGCATCAACGAAGATCTGTCCGTCCGTATCAAGCTGTAGCTCGACCGCGCCTCCCGCACCGATTAACTCGCGCACTGCTTCGGGCACGCTAGGATCGGCCAGTAAGTCCTGCAGGCTGAAATCCAAATCATAAGTGCCGGAGAATGCCTTCGCCATGCTGAACCTCAGATCAAGCCGGGACTCACTGTATTCCAGATCGATGCTCTTGATCGCATCGTACTGGGCCAGCAGATCGCGATCGGCCTTGCGGGCAGCGAAGGTTTGCGGATCAATCAGGCCCAGTGCAATCGCCAGATCAGTGGCGCTGGCATCCAGGCCCTGCGCGGCCAGGCGTGCCTGCGCCTCGGCCAGTACTAGCGTGCTGTTGCGCAGCAGATCACGGGCGGCAACCAGGTCGGAATAGGCCTCTGGATCGGCTGCTGCAAGCGCCAGTGTGCCTGCGGTGGCATCGCCGTTGAGACCATAGCTATCCAACAAGGCAGCGGCATCAAGCAGGCCTGGCTCCGCCGCCTGTAGCAGCGCCAGGGCGGCAAGCGCCGCATCTAATTGATCTTGATTGCTGTACAGGGCGGTTATTTCTTCAAGTGTGCTCTCGCCGCTCAAGCCCACCATGTTCATCAATGCCGTCAGCGCAAAGGATTCAATCTCGCCGATGCCTTCATCGGCCAGTTCCTCATTGATAAATGTCTGTACATCCAGCAGGTCGCCACTGGCGCTAGTGGTGTCCAGCAGCGCATATACATCACTGTCACTGGCATCCACGCCCAAGCCCAGAGATTGGATCAAATCCCAGGCAGCAAAAAAGGTGGGGTCTGCCGCCACGGCGTCGCGGGCTGCGGTCAAGGCGGCCAGTACGTCCGCATCGGCCACGGTGGCGGCGATCGCCTCGTTGCTGGCATCTGGCTGGAGGCCATTGGCCGCCAGTACCGATGCCGCTGCGACCAGATCGCGATCGGCCAGCAATGACTCAAATGCCGGCTTTTGCGCGGCGTTCACCAAGGCCACCGCAATCTCCTCGTCGGTGGA
This sequence comes from Polaribacter sp., assembly GCA_964226535.1. Lineage (GTDB taxonomy): Bacteria > Verrucomicrobiota > Verrucomicrobiia > Opitutales > Coraliomargaritaceae > Lentimonas. The sequence continues at coordinate 5,438 of CAXQRK010000059.1, read as the reverse complement.
TTGGCCAGACAGGCTGGCACTGACCGCTGACAAATTTTGGTAGGCTAGATCCAACTCATCTCCTGGCAAGGCGGCCAGATCCAGCTTTTCGTGGAACAATTGATTTAAATCAATCTCAAAGGCATTGATATCGGAGAGGGTCTGCTGCAAGGTATCGATCCCGGCGATGATGCTTTCAATCACATCGTCCTCACCACCCAGCAACTCCATCGCACTTTGATTGACCAGTGGGATCTGCTGATAGGCCGCGCCATCTGGCTCAAAGGCGCTGCGCAGCGACTGTTTGACTCCTTCCAGCAACTGATCCAGCGATACATTGCTCAAGCTCAGTAAGTCTAAAAATCCACCGCCCTCAAATTCCAGCGTTTGTTTAAACAGGACCAGGAATTCACCAAAGGTCAATCGATCCACGGCTGGCGCCGGATCATCCGGCATATTGAACTGGCCGGAAAGCCGCCCGACATCGCTGTTGGCTCCGGCCAGGGCGCCCTGCAAAACAATCGGCAGATCAATCTCAAAGCGACTTTGCGGATCAAACTGCACCGTACCCAAGCTCAAACTGTCTAACTCTTCTACCCGATAGGTACCTTCGGTTGGAATCAGAATACCGGCTTGAATAAAAATCCGACCATCCTCTATTCCGACACCGGCGGGCCCGATCGTGAAGCTTACGTCGAGTGGATCTGTATGTTCCACCGTGATCCGCCCGACCAGGGATGGATCCTTGATGTAAAATTCATTGCCCGCATCCAGGCCGAAAATGAAGCGCAAATCCAGCGCGGCAGTCAACTCAAGCGGCTCCGACATGGTCAGCTCAGCAAATCCGGTCAGATCCAGCCCGAGGTCGGCCAAGGTTTGTAAGCTAAGGTTCAGGGATGTGGAGGTGCCCACCAACTCAAGATTGGCCTCAAACTCGGTCAGGCGCTTGGCCGAAGATAAGGAAATGCCATCCACAGCCAGTAAATCGTCTGTGGTGACCGCATCCGTATTGGCAAATACGCTGACGATTTGATCGCGAATCGCCGTGCTGATCGGCCCGGTGATTTGGGCGCCGGTTTGATTCCAGTAATCTTTTAATTTTGCCTCGACAAAGGGCAGGCCCGGCACTGAATCGTTCAGATCCGTCAGGCGATCGCCGTAACCGGCGGCCCAGTCGGCAAAGGCGGTGAGCCCGGAAACCATTTTTTCTTCGTCAGAAAGCTCGATCGCTTCCAGATCTGCAGATTCGATCGACTGCAATGTAACCAGCCCTACTTCCTGAGTGGAGATCGATTTGCGAATACCGGCGCTCATCTGATGGTTCATCAGCATACCGGCCTGGTCGATATCGTTTATGCCCAGGGTGTGCCCGATCTCGTGCATCAGCACTGTCAGCAAATCGTATTTCCCATAGGCACTGCTGGAGACCTCGGCTGTCAGTGAGCCGGCAGGCCCGGCAGCGAGAAATTCGCTGTCGTCATCCAGGCTGGAATCGATAAACCATCCATTGCCGGCAGCGGATTGATCGATGTAGATCATACTGCCATACGCCTGACCGAGCACATTTTGGGGTAGATCGGCGATTATAAAAGTCAACTCATGCAGCCTTGCGAGCGCATCTTGGTTGCCGGCCAAAGCGCTGCCCCATCGAGTGATGGCCTGATCGCGAACCGCGCTCAAATCCGTATATTCCAAAGCCGATGCGGTGTCGCTAGAGTTACTATCTTCGGCAAGTAGTGCAGCAGATCCAGCCGATGTAAAATTGAAATTACTTGCGTTAAACGCCTTATCCAAGCCGTTGATGACGAGTGTTAGAAGTAATTTCTTATTAGAATCAGTCGTTGACAGGTCATAGATCTTTAATGTCTGTTTTTTTGTTGAAGCATCATAAAGACCAATTTCTACTTTGTCATCTCCATAACCTTTGAAGTTAAAGCGGTCATTCGCATCTAGGTATGCATAGTACGTCTTGGAGTCATCTTTCCAAGCATCGTTCCAATCGCCCAGATTAATCACGATGGTTTGAGCAAGCGTATCGTCAAGCAGCAATACTAATTTGTCGGGGATCGCCTCAACAGTGATCTCCTTATTTACAGTTTCTTTGATGTAAATGTCTTCTACCTCCTTCAACACATCGACTTCAGCACTCGATAGATCGAAGTTGTCAGGTAAGGTTTTACTTGTATCATCCCATTTCCGAAATGCCGCCTCTACGCTAATCCCTTCATTACTGGCCTCATATGATTTATCAGATTGCGCAACATTGTTGGTACCCGTGGTTATGTTAAAGTAAATTCGCAGTGAACTACCTCCAACATCTCTGACGGAAAGGTCTTCGAACTTGCTCCTGAAATCTGCCTTCAACGCCCTTTTTATTAGATTTTTAACGGTTTCTGCTGAAGCCGTGTAAGGAAGGTCTACTTCAACATCCATTCCATTTTGCTTTACTGTGAGGGTGTAGTAACCCCATTTGTCTTTAGGATCAGTCGGTTTTGCAATAGTCACTGTGTGAGGCAAAGCTGCTTTAGCTTCTGTGCGTGCATTAATTGAACTGACTGCCACATCATCACTCGCTTTCACAAATGTATACTCATCCGCCAAAACTGCTGTATTACCAATGTACTTTACAGTAAGCTTGGTTGGAGCGGACGGATCATCTATTGTAATATCAAAAGCAGATACTTTTTCAAGCCGTGTACCGGAAGACCAAAGACCGTCGGTATTCTTGGTAAAAGGTTCCCAAACATCGTCGGCATTCTTGGTAAAGGGTTCCCAAACACCGTCGGTATTCTTGGTAAATTTCACTACCGTACCCTTAAAATCCAACTGGAAGGATGATCGGTTCTCATCCACAAGCGTAATTGTCTGGCTGTACTCTGTATTTCGACCTTGCTGAGAAACCGTTACAGTACCACTGCTCGGTTTTTGATTAGCTGCTTCAAGTGCGACTACTACGAGCTGTGGTTGTTGTCGATCACCCACTGATTTAACATGATCAGTGGAACGTTTGAACTTGTCCGCACTTGTTAGTTTTTGTCCATCAGCGTTCTTGTAATTTACGGATAACTTAAGCCCTCGACCTGTGACAGAAACATCGGATATTTTTTCGTATGAATCTGTAGTATCCCAGCTAAAATCATTTTTTTCGATCTCTTCTGGATACGCATCTTCTAGAAGGAGTCGATTGTAGCTGCTTAGTTGATCGCCACTGAGAGATTCTTTTCCTTTGAGATATGTAGTCTCTGCACTCAATGTAATTCCATCAAACCGCTCATCGGTAAAAATAGAGTCTCCCTCTACTATCTCATTAAAATACTTAACCAATTCGTCTTCAAGCTTTTCAGACGGATTCGTGGTCTCGTCATAATCCGCAAATAATGGGGAAGAGAAGAACTTTTCTTTCAAATATTTTGATATCGCTGAAGTGTCACTTTTTAGCTTAGTAATCAGGCTTTTAAAGTTGGTGAAACTGCTTTTCTTAAATTCAAAAAACGATTTCTCGTAATTTTTCGTAAAAGTAAAGCTACCATCTGGACTGCCAAAATCCAATGAAAACTTGTCTGTGACATCACTTAATTCAATATCTTGTGAATAGGGTCCTGTAGCAGCATATATATCAGTTTGACTGGATCCCCCATCAATAAAATCAGAACCCTCGCCACCGATTAACACATCCTCTCCTCCACCGCCAAATAACACATCACTACCGTCTTGGCCTTGCAAGGTATCCGCCCCATCCTTGCCATCCAACAGATCACTTCCAGCGCCACCCTTGAATTTATTATCCCCAAAGTCACTGCCGATCAACTGATCATCTTTGGCGGAACCAACTGCTTCACTTATACTTGAAATTGCAAAGCTTCCATCGAACACACCACCCACTTGAGAGGCTTCGCCCCACTGATAAGAGAAACCTAGAAGGAGCTTCTCAAGGGGCTTAATAAACGTTTTAAATTGATTATAAAAATCTTCGCCAAACCAATCTTTAACAGTAAAAGCAGTAATCTCTTTAGCTTCGCCACTTTCAGCAGTATTTACGCGCACTGAGCCACCGGTATATTCGGTGTAATCGACAACTCCCCCACCATCGGCAACTAATTGGCCAGGCAACTGGCCACCATTAATGAAACGTACATGCGTAGTACCCTTACTGCCGTTTATGTTTTCTATGTCTGTGGCAATGACAATGTTAGGCACAACAGAAGTGAAGAAAGTCTCTAAGCCACCGATGAGCTCAAAAACGGTGTCCAGGGCTGCTGATGGACCATTAAATGTATCCTTAAAAATATTTGAAAATGAATCTAGCTTTTTTGATATGTCGTTCTTAGTGACGATCACAACGTTACTGCTAAATTTGCTTCCATTGATGCCCCACACATTCACCCACAAATCCCCATTTTGAGAGGAAAAATCTAAGGTATCCGATTGAGTATCAAAGAGTCCCGCATAGTTATCGACATATGCGTTTCCAGCAATTGCAACATAATCACTCAACGTTGGTAATTCTGGAACGATACCAACACCCCAGTTGCGACTGTTAAACACATAAGTATCACCGCCCGTGCCTCCGGCTAGAATATGTACCCCCAAAGTGGATTTGGCTGGATCGGCCCCAATGATCACTTCATCGCCACCAATGCCACCACCTAGCAACAAATCAGCGAAAAAGTCAAAAACTGCAGAAAATTTGGCAAAACCGGATTTGAGCTTACTTTTCTCTTCCTTTACCTCTTCCATTACCTCTTCCCAAGCAGCCCAGCCCTCATTAATCGGATCCCAATCCGTGCCCCGGTATAGAGTCAACAACTGCTGACCACTGATGGTGACACTATCATCCAGGTTGTCAGTGGTACCTTGGAAAGGGGATGAACGAAAGCCTCCTTTCAAATCTGGCTTCACCCCAGTCAAAACTTGTTGTGCGAGTCCCAAAATATTGCCTTGTAGAAAGTTTTCAGCTCCTAGAATCCCTTGCTGCACAGTTGTGAAATCTTCAGTGCGCTCGCCCTCTAGATCAAAGCCCTTCACGCTTTGAAAGCTAAAGGTATCATATACGATCGAGTTGCTGACCTCTGTAGTCGGTAAGAGTGCATTCCATTTGTCTTTTTTAAGCTCGCTATAAATTTCTGGTGTGCTTAATAATGTAGAGAATACACCTGCAATATCACCAAGGAAACGAGTCCAAAAATCTTGAGCTGACAAATCACTGTTTCTTAAATTACTAATTGCCTCGTAAATGAACTTACTACTTTTAGCCAGCGCAAATAGCTCATCAATGTAATAGATAAAATCTTTTAGTGAATCTGTTGCAACCCCAGCCAAATTTTCTCGTTTATCAATTAAGTTTCGAATGCCTGGTAAATCTAGTATAAATTGTGGTATAGATGTGCCCGTACCTTCACCACCAATGAGGGTACCTTTGTAATTAAAGTTATTCTTGATAGATCGGAAGAGCGTCGTGT
>CAXQRK010000058.1:0-10120 GCA_964226535.1 Polaribacter sp. | reverse complement strand
CATACGAGATTAACGATCGTGACTGGAGTTCAGACGTGTGCTCTTCCGATCTATGAGTATCGTAAGAACCGGTCTTTGCTAACTGATTACGATTGGCGAAATTATAAAAATGCATCATCCAAGCATCTGCATCGTTACGAGCTTGATAGTTCATCTCATCTGGCATAATATTTGTTTGTGACGCTGACAAATCGCCGGAGTATGATTGATAATATAGTTCTACAAATTCCATTCCTTGCTGATACAAATCACTCATTATTCTCCAAGTGGCTTCCATCGATGGATTATAGGCGCGTTGGTGACATGCATCAACAAATTTAGATTTTAATATTCGTGGGGTCAGGTTCATTTTTGCAGGATGGGGTAACCCGATCAAACTGTAGTCTGTTGTATGTTCAAATACTTCTTCGACTTCGTTATAGATTTTATCTCGGTCATTGACATTCATGTGGTAGGTTCGAAAACAAATGTCATATATTACATCATGGTATTTCGCATCTATAAGTTTGGTGATTGCGTACCTTAAAAGATCAAATGGAAAATTAGTTCCTTGTTGTTTAAACATATTATCGGACACAAAGCTCGCTTCAACGGCATCAAATTCAACAAACGGAAATCTGTTGGCAAGTGTTGTCACTATCTGCTGCAAGACCGCTCTTCTGGATCTCTTGAGCGCTGATAAATGTTTGATGATTGCTTGATCAAATGGATTGATCCCGTAGTGTAACAGTTCAAATGAAAAAGGTTGGTTAAACATTTCGTCACTTCTGTAGGCACAAGAAAATTCACACCCCAATACAACGCGTAAATTTTGATATTTTTCAGGATTAAGGGCTAAAATCTTTAACAATTCTTGCAGCCCATGGATAGTATCGTGATCGGTTAATCCAAGTGTCAAGGCAGGCAACCGATCCAGATCATCCACTTTTTTCGCAGTTAAGCTGGCGTATTGCTGACCTTTTTCAAGATAGTCTTCAAGTGAAAGTGAGCCATCCGAACAAACACTGTGCATGTGCAGATTCATTCGAAAACGTGGATCATGCCAGTCCCCTTGATGAACAAAATCCCTGTAGCTTGAACGAGTCAAATGATCCAAAAGTTCCTCTCGCCCCATCACGGAAAATAATTTGCAGTGATCGGTTTTTTTGAGTCCTAAACCTTTGGCCAAGACAGATATGTACCTTGCATCCAAAGGATATTGTTTACATCTTTGGTCAAATAATTGCTTCATTATAACTTACAGATATGGCCAAAAGACAACCGTACAGCAAAAAGTCCTCGCGTGAAACTTTTTATTTAAAAAAAGGTCGACAGGCTCTTAATGTCGCAAAATTTCATACTGCTATAGCTTATTTTGAAAAAATTGCACAAGGATCGCCCCATTATGGTCAAGCGTGCAAGGGAAAAGGTGCCGCGTTCTTAAGACTCGGGCAGTTAGCAGAGGCATTAACCGCTTTACAAGCGGCGCACCGTGCACTGCCGGAGGATGGTGCCATTCTTGTTGATGGAGGAGATGTCGCGCGTCTGTTGGGTCACTTGATCGCAGCTGAATCAACCTATGCCGAAGCTCGTCAACTGGGTGAAAATTCCTATCAATTAAGATTCGGAGAGGCTTCCTTATTGGTCGCTCAAAAGCGTTGGTTGGAGGCAGCCGCAAGCTGGATTAAATTAAGTGACGCCTATCCAGATAACGTCAAGGTGTTACATAATTTAGGCAAAGCATGGCATGAGCTGGGCGAAACCGATCGTGCCATACAATTATGGGTAGATGCGCTTCGCATTGAAGCGACGACCCCCACTCGCATAGCCTTGGCTACAGACGCTCCTCACGCTGAGAGCTGCGATCACGACACCGTTAAAAAATGGCGTACAGAATTGGCGGAACAGTTGCTTCAACAGGACTGTGCAGACAAGGTTGTAGTCAATCTGAACAGCCGCAGAGCGAAACTGAAAATCGGATATGTTTCAGCTTTTTTTCACCGGCCCAACTGGATGAAGCCTGTTTGGGCCTTATTGAATCATCAAAATCGAGAACAATTTGAAGTTCATTTATTTGCCGACGGCCCGCCAGAACAGATTTCAAACCTTGGCGGCTACCATACCGATACAAGGGATACCATTCACGACACACGAGCACTGGACAATGCGCACTTAAGAGCATTGATTCGTGAACATGCGATCGATATTTTGGTGGATCTGAATGGATACAGTTGTACGTCTCGCCTAGGACTATGGACCCGTAAACCTGCACCACTTAGTGTTGGATGGTTTAACTTCTACGCCACTTCAGGAATGCCCGGCATTGACTATCTGATTGGTGACGAGATAGTGATTCACGCATCTGAAGAAGCCTATTATACAGAGACCATCAGGCGGCTGCGACACAGTTATTTAACCTTTCAAGTCGGTTATGATACGCCAGACATCCGATCGCCTCAGCGTCACCAGCCGTTCACGTACGGTTGCCTGGGATCTGGCTATAAAATTACACCAGCAGTGCGCGAGGCATGGATTCAATTATTAAAGATCACACCGGAGACGCATTTGTTGGTTCGCAATAAAGTATTGGATCAGGAAGCACATAAACGCTGGTTTGCAAAATTTTTTACTGATCAAGGAATTGCATCCGAACGTTTACATTTACTCGGCTCAGCTGAGCATGCTAAATTCTTGCAGACCTATGACCAAATTGATCTGGCGTTGGACACCTTTCCATATAACGGTGGGACGACCACCATGGAATCGCTCTGGCAAGGCGTGCCGGTGGTTTGTTTCACCGGTGATCGATGGGTGAGTCGCACAAGTGCTACCCTCATGCACGCTGCGGAACTGGATGAATTCATTGGCGGCGATGTCGAGAGTTATATTCAAATAGCAACTGAGTACAGCACTTCGGAACAACGACAGCGGCTGCACTCCTTACGCAGCCAAATGCGCACACGGTTGGCGCAGTCTGCTGCCTGTGACGGCGAAGGGCTGGCGCGTGAATTCGAAGATTTGATGCTCGAATTGTGGAGAAAATTGAGCGTTTAGGATACCTTTTCAAATACCAGCGATGCAGTCCTTGCGCTCCCCCTCAAGAGCCACGCAGATCATCTGGTCTAGCAACCAAATTCCATTGAAAAGAGAGTTGATCGTGTTGCTGGAGTCACTTTGATATGTACACCTTTATTTAATCCTGAACCGTATGCAACCGGACGATGACGCCTCCCTCACCTTGTCGAAATGGCCTTTCTATCTGGGCGATGTTTTGTTGGTAGTCACCGCACTTGCAATCGCAATCTTGAGTGAATGGCAGTTATCGGATGTACAAGTCGTTGCGTGTGTGATTTCAGTAGCGCTGGGGGCGGCCATCTTCGTGCTCCCCTATGTGGTCGAGTATTCAATGCGAATACGCGAAGAACGAGATGATCATTTGTCAAAAATTCGCTTACTAAAAGGCTATCTCCAAAAGACTGAAACCACTTTACAACAGTACCATGAGCGATTCAAGGACTTGGAATCCCACTCTGGTTCAGTGGCTCAACAATGTGAATTGCTAAGGGCAGCCATGGATCAAAAGCTGCAAGACGGAGCGCAGACACTTGCCTCATTACACGCAAAGTTGGCTGCGCTGGAGGAGCGATTGACGCAAACAGCCGCACCATTGAATGCAGTGGAATCACGCTTGCTTGCCCTGGAGGAAGCAAGCAAACGAACTACAAACCTTAACAGTGAAGCGCCCAAAGTCGCGGCAAATCAGGCAACCGTTCCTAGCGCTGCTCCGCGTCCACGTCGAAAGAGCACTGATTCCGGATTATTACAGCGTGCCATTCAGCACAAGCAGGATGCTGCTGCGACAGCGGTGAGTCGGATTATCGACCCCAACAGTCAATTGACACAACCTGAAGCAGGAGCAGTACCACCCAGCGACCCCTCCTGTGCAAAAGCGATGCCGCCTTCATCGCTTGGTGCAGCTCACAAGACCAGCGATACGATGTGTACGGTGCATATTTTAATCGGAATCGGGAACAAGCCTTTTCTGCGTGGTAATGGTGCTGGCCTCAGTCGAGAAGTCGGAGTGCCGATGGACTTCGAAGCAATTGGCAAATGGCGCTGGGTCGCTCCGGCAGACTGGGATCAAGCCGTAGAACTTCAGGTATACCTGAATGATCAAGCAGCCGACCGCGAAGGATCTTACCGCCTACTGCCAGGCCAGCAACTTGAAATAACGCCGGTTTTTTAGCTGCCGGTTGACTGCATGCGCTAAATCGTCTATCTGCCAGATGCCGTTCCATACATTTCAAGGCATACAATTAAGTGATACAATCCCATTTGATTGCCGATTTTGATTTGCATGGTGGGAAAATCTCTCTTTGCTGCTTTGCCAAGATATGGCTGACAGGACTCAAACAGGACTAATTGCATTTGAAGATGGAACTATTTTTCGGGGCCGCGCCTTTGGTGCGCGGACAACGAATGTGGGCGAAGCATGCTTCAATACCAGTATGACCGGTTATCAGGAAATCCTGACCGACCCTTCTTACTTCTCACAAATCGTTACCATGACCTCGGTACAAATTGGCAACTACGGAATTTGTCCGGACGATGTCGAGTCAGACGGCCCGAAGGTGCGCGGATTTATCGTGCGCGAAATCAGTCCGGTTGCCAGCAACTGGCGTAGCAATCGCTCTATTCAAGATTATCTGCAGGCGGCAGGCATTCCGGGAATCGAAGGCGTCGACACGCGTGCGATTACCAAAAAGCTCCGTGTATGCGGGGCCCTCAAGGCCTGTATCAGTACCGAACCGATTGCTGCCGAAGACGCCATCCAACGAGCCCGCGATTTCAGCGGTCTCGCCGGAATTGACTTTGTCAAAGAAGTCACCCCAGCACAGCCTTATCAGTGGGATCCAGACGCACTGCACTCGACCGAATTTAATGTCCCCGGCACGCATCTGCGTCAGGAACCCACCCCTGACAAACGCTACACAGTGGCCGCAATCGACTTTGGCGCGAAGTTCTCAATTTACCGCAAATTGCAGCGTCATGGCTTTGATGTGCATGTTTTTCCCGCTAGCACTCCAGCGCACGCCATCAAAGCCTTCAATCCGGACGGGGTCTTCTTGTCCAACGGCCCCGGTGATCCAAGTGCGCTTAAGTATGCGCACCAAACCGTTCGGGAGTTGATCGACTGTTATCCGACCTTTGGTATCTGCCTCGGTCACCAAATCATCACACATGCGCTCGGAGCCAACACATTCAAGCTCAAATTTGGCCATCGCGGCGGCAATCAACCGGTCAAAAATCTCGAAACCGGCAAAGTCTCAATCACCGCACAAAACCACGGCTTCGCCTCGACCCGCGAGGAACTGGAACGAGTCGGTGCAATCGTCACTGAAATCAACTTAAATGATGACACCGTCGAAGGCCTACGCTTAAAGGACAAACCGGTTTTTTCAGTTCAATATCATCCGGAAGCAGCACCGGGCCCGAATGATGCCGACCGTCTGTTCTGTGAGTTTTACAGCATGGTTGCGCAACATGTGCAGGCCAATGCACCTGCATAACATCAGCCGCTGGCGACGCTAATCGCTAATACTTCACACTACAGCCATACGGTGTCGTAGTGCTGTTTGCAATCGGATCGCCAGCAATTGCGCTTTCATATGCAGCTACTAGGTAATTGGTCGCTTGTGCGATATCGGACGAGTGGACCGAAGGGATACTATCAATTGCCCCTTGATAGATCAGAATACCTTCGGGATTAATCAAAAACATCTGCGGCGTCGTGCGTGCATTATACGCACGGCCAACCTCGCCATACGTATCCAATAGCACGGCAGTCGACTGTGCCGCGGTCTGTCGACGCATTGCTTCCGCCTCTGGCGCGGTTAAGTAGCCCGGTTTCCCCTCGGCTGAAGACGCCATTTGCAACCACACGACACCGGCAGCTGTCAGTTTTTTTTGCAAGCGCTGCATGTCACCATTTATATAATGCTTCACCACAAACGGGCAGTCGTGCCGCGTCCATTCGAGCACTACATAGCGCCCGTTGAAATCGCTCAGACGATGCTCGTTTCCGATGCTATCCGACAATGTAAAGTTTGGTGCCGGATCCCCGGTGTTAAGCGCTGCGTGCACAGTCGTTAGCGCCATCAGTGACACCATACAGAAATGAGTGAAATATTTCATTTGATTAACACAACGTTCATTTCAGTGCCTTTTCAAGTGTTTTGCGCACGATTCCACTGCTCAGGCTCTGCGGCAGCACGGTAACTTCACCATCCGGGGTGTAGAGTACATAAAGCGGCACGCCCGAACGACCAAAGCGCTCCAGTTCTGCGGTAATCGCTGGATCATGGCGCGTCCAGTCAGCTTCAAGTGGCACCACATCATAGGCTTCAAACAAGGCCTGGGTCGCCTCCGTACGGAGCGCCACCTTCTTATTAACCTGACAAATCAGGCACCAGCTTGCCGTAAAATCGATAAAGACCGGGTGCCCCTGCGACAATGCAGCCGCCACCCGCTCGGCAGACCAAGCATCCCAGGCCCCATCCGATGTAGAAGTGGCAGCATTGTTCGCGCTTGTGTGATAGGCGCGGTTAGTCACTCTTAGCGCATACGCAATCGCGACAATACATAGAATCAAACTAATCCATCGGGCAATCTTACGGGTTCGTTGCGGTTTGACGGGCAGTGACCAGCGACCGTAAATCCAGGCCGCTAGCGCAAGTATCAGCAGCCCAATCAACAGCCCGATCACAGCATCAACCCCACCAAGTCGCCCCGCAACGAATGCAAGAAAAACCACCGCTGCCAGTAACAAGAAGCCCATGAATTGCTTGACGGACTCCATCCACGCGCCGGGCTTCGGCAAATAAGTCACCAAGCGGGGAAAAATGGACAACAGTACAAACGGCGACGCGAGTCCGCCTCCCATCACGGCAAAAATCAACAAGCCACTAAGCAGGTCGGTCTGCACCGCAATGCCACTCACCGAGGCCACCAGCGGCCCCATGCAAGGCGCACCCACCACTGCCGCTAAAATGCCCATGCCAAACGAACCGAAGATATCCTTACGCTTCGACACCTCCGCATCTGCACCGACCAGACGCCCACCAATCTCAAACACGCCCAATAAATTCAATCCAAACAGAAAAAAGACCACTGTCAGCACCACCACAAAATACGGACTCTGTAACTGAAAGCCCCAACCAATGCGCTCGCCCACTGCGCGCAGAGCGAATAACGCCGCAGCCAACACCAGAAAACTTACGACGACCCCGGCGGTGTAGGCAGTCCCATGCAGTAGCGTCTGGGCACGCGACTGCCCAGAATGTTGTAACAAAGAAAAGACTTTGAGCGATAGGACCGGCAGCACACAGGGCATCCCATTCAGAATCAGTCCGCCAACAAACGCCAACAACAACCAACCCGGCAAACCCAGGTCCAATAACAGGCCCTCAAATCCAGTCCTATATGAGAGGTCCAACGGCGGCGGAACCACAGGCACCACTGCAGTGGCGCCAATGACCGCCTCGATCGCCCAATTTCCAGAGGTGGATTGTAACAGGCCTGTAAGCAATGTTGACGGACTCTCTGACTGCTCTACCGCAAGCAACGCCTCCAAACGTGCGGTGCGATCGTCAATCAAATGAAATGACTGTGTCGCACTCGGGTCAATTACACCCGCGTGATCCGCATAAAAATACAATTCACGCGGAATCGGCGTGTTGCCGGTCTGCTCGATTGTCAACACCAAGGTCTGTGCTTCAATCGTAGCCGACACCGACCAAGGCGTGCCCGATTCAGGCAACTGCGTGCGTGCGGTAGTAAACACCGAGGCCTCGGCACTCGGCACCGCCCGATCGCCAGTCTTCAACTCCACACTCAGACTCGCCTCGCCGGGCAGACACCATTCCTTACACACCAACCAAGAGGCCTGCGCTTTAATTGGCAGCACCGCCCCCAGCTCCACGGTCTCTTCGGCCTTTATCGGCACGATCAGCGTGACCGCATGCGCATAGCCATAATTTATCAGGCCGCCCAACTCAAACCGTTCGGGGGCCGGCCACTGAATCTCACCGGCAACATATCCAGCCGGCAGATCCCACTCAATCTCAACGGGTAACCCACTTGCCCCCGGATTTTTCCAGTAAATATGCCACAGCGGCTCCAGCTTGAACTCCAACGCCAAATTAAACCATGTACCCGGCACCACTTGTGCCGTCTCCGAAATTAATTTGACCCTGACCGGTTCAACCGAACTAGGTGCTGCCTGCAGCAGATTCAAAACAGGCAGCAAAGCGACACACACAACAACGACGGACATTTGGATAATAACTCGAAACATAACTATTCAACCAGATATGCCAACACTGTAACTTATTCCAACCACCTTCATCCTAAAGAAATAATTTCAAAAGCAGACTCGTTTAACTGCGCTGAAAATAGGCTTTAACGTGCAGAACAGTAATGCGTTCATAGCCGAGAGCATTGACTTGTCGAAACATGGAAAAAACTACCAGAGCCTCTGAAAAAGGCCATAGAAGCGATCATTGCTTCGTTGTGATAGGCTTACGTCAAAGCCGATTTTATTCCGGCGATGCGATCGCTTACGATCTCTTGGATCTTCGCTTCTACTTCGTTCTCGGGTGTGGGCTTAAGCGCGGAGGCAACGCGATCGGCAAACTCCAAACTCTGTTTGAGTGCTTGGCGTTTTGAGAAGCCGATTGCCTCCCAGAAAGCCTCCCAATGCTTTAAGCGGATGTCGGACGGGAGATAGGCTTTACCCATCTTCATCGCCATCTTCGGGGATAAGTCTTCAAAATATGCGGTGCAGACCAAGTCATAAAGTGGTGCCAGTCGGATACTCGGACGCGCATCGATAGGCGAGTAGAGGAATGAGAAGTTCTTTCCATGCGCGTCGTTGTTGCCGATCAGGTAATTGAAGATGGAGGCTTCAAATAGGGTAATCAGGTCGCGTGCTGGCTGAGTGGATGCTTTGCGAATGAGCGCAAAGCAATCTGAGAAGCTCGGGCCACCTTCAGCTTGATACTTCGTTCGCGACGGAACGCCGAGTGCTTGGCAAAAGTCTTCTTGATGTAGGCGGGTAAGCTGCTCTCCTTGGCCCGTTCGGTCGTAGCGTGTAATCAGCAAGGATCGTTGACTGCCGATCTCCAGAACTTCGGCTTAAGCGGTGGGTAGTCCGCATTGTGCAGACAGCCACAAGCAATAAGCCTCATTCTCAACCAGTCTGGGAAAGTGGTGTGAATCCGGTTTAAGAATGTGCGAGCTAGGTGACTCATTGAGTGGCAGGGCAAAGCCTTGCTCATCCTTGAAAAGCGCTAGCTTGTTTTGAGCACCTGCGAGCGATAAGCGGATTTCTCTGGTTCCTGCCAGCAAAGGAGCCTTTGGCAACTTCAGGATGATCGCTTCGAGTGCTTCCTCTGAGATACGCTGATAGCTTGATCCTTGTGGTGTGTTATCTGGCTCCGCCTCGATCAGTGAAATTGCCCCGGCGCACTCACCAGCAATTTCTTTGAGCATCGCAAAATCGTTCTTCGATGTAATCCCAAGATTTTTTGCAATGACCTCACGATTGGTTTCTTCCGGGAGCAAGCCACCAAAGAACCCAATGCATTCACGTTCCTCGAATGCTTCTGACCTGAGAGGAAGTGAGTGGGATATGGAACGTGCATTGTCCGACGATAGCCAAGCTTCCGTGTAGTTGAAACTCAGTCGTCCCGTGTCGGTTTGATGCAGTTCACCCACTAGCTGACCATGGTAGATGACTTGTAGTGTTTTCATGATCTAGTCTCCGGTAGGTGCAGTTCAATTTGTATGCCTAGGCTGGCCATGACCTGTAGCGCCTTGCCGATTTCGCAGGTTGCCTTCCCGTTTTCCAAGTCGGAGATAAAGCGCGTGGCCGTGTTCGCCGTTAGAGCAAGCTCACCTTGCGTGAGCCCTTGCGCCTTCCTTGCGTCACGAATTGTTTTTCCGATTGCTTCTGTAGTCATTTGAGGAGCCTCCTTTTACCGTTCGGTAAAATTTCGCACACTAGAGCCTGAAAAACAAGTTATTTTTACCGCTCGGTAATATTGCGGGTCCAAGTAGGAAGGTTTGGGCGATTTATTAC
>CAXQRK010000057.1:0-14061 GCA_964226535.1 Polaribacter sp. | reverse complement strand
AGAAGACGGCATACGCGATTAACGATCGTGACTGGAGTTCAGACGTGTGCTCTTCCGATCTAGAAATTTTCAGGTCGTCACTACAACAAATATCTTAAAAAGTGTCAGCCGATAGTCGCCCGTATCAATGCACTGGAACTGGACTATCAGTCCTTGAGCGAAGCGCAACTGCAAGCCAAGACCGCCGAGTTTATGCAGCGTCATCAGGATGGCGAGTCGCTTGACGAGTTGTTGCCAGAGGCATTTGCGACGGTCAAAAACGCCGCCCGTCGTATGTGTGGACGTGACTATGAAGTCTGTGATCACCTGTTGCCCTGGAATATGGTACATTATAATGTACAGTTGATCGGTGGGATTGCGCTACATGAGCATCATATTGCCGAAATGGCAACGGGGGAGGGCAAGACGCTAGTATCCACTTGTCCACTCTATCTGAATGCGCTGTCGGGGCGCAATTGTCAGTTGGTTACTGTAAATGATTATCTTGCACGGCGTGATTCGGAGTGGATGGGGCATCTGTTTCGGATGCTCGGTCTCACTGTTGGCTGTATCCAGAATAGTATGGATCCACCCACACGCCGCGAGATGTATCAGTGTAATATTACATATGGTACTGCTTCGGAATTTGGCTTTGATTATTTGCGTGATAACGGCATGAGCAGTTGTCAGGAGGATCAGGTGCAGCGTGATCATTATTTTTGCATTATCGACGAGGTCGATTCGATCCTGATCGATGAAGCCCGCACGCCCTTGATTATTTCCGGCCCGATGCAGGATGATAATCCGCTGCCATTTGGCCAAATTAAGCCAAGTATTCAGCAGTTAGTCACGAAGCAACAGGCCTACTGTAACCAGTTGGCAGCTGAGGCCAAGGCAGTGCTCGAAGCGGATAAAGTGGAGGATGATGCGCAGCATGCGGCGATTGTTAAACTGTTTCAGGTCAGGCTCGGGATGCCAAAGAACAAGCAGTTTCACCGTCTCAATGAGGTGCCCGCCATTCGCCGTGCGGTGGATCAGTTCGATCTCGAAATGAATAGCGATTTTAACAAGAAAGAGCGCTACTCCCTGAAGGAAGCTTTGTTCTACGTGATCGACGAAAAGCAACAGCAAGCTGACCTTACCGAGAAGGGGCGGCTATTGATGAGCCCAGACGATCCAGACGCTTTTATGCTGCCAGACTTGCCCAGCCGCTTTATTGAAATTGACAAGGACGAGGCACTTGCTGCGGAGGCTAAGCAGCAGGCCAAGCAGGCGGCAGAATCGCTTTTTCAACAGACCAGTGAGCGCATTCATTGTATCAGCCAGTTGCTGCGTGCCTATAGTCTGTACGAGCGCGATAAAGAATACGTGGTGCAAGAGGGAAGGGTGAATATCGTCGATCAAAATACCGGCCGCATTATGCCGGGACGCCGTTGGTCGGATGGATTGCACCAAGCAATTGAATCAAAGGAAAATTGCGCCATTCAGAAAGAGACCAAAACCTATGCGACGGTAACGATTCAGAATTACTTCCGCATGTATGAAAAATTGTCTGGTATGACCGGCACCGCAGAAACCGAAGCGTCTGAGTTTCACGAAATTTATCGTCTCAAGGTGATGGTGATTCCGACCAATAAATCATGCATTCGCATTGATTTAAATGACGTCATCTTTAAAACCCGTCGCGATAAATTTGCAGCGGTGATCCGAGAGATCGAGGCGGCACATACAAACGGTCAGCCTGTCCTAGTCGGCACTGCATCGGTGGAAGCCTCTGAAGTATTGAGCCGGATGTTGAAGCGCTCGAATATTGTTCACAGTGTATTAAATGCTAAGTTTCACGAGCAGGAGGCCGAAATTGTAGCCAATGCCGGACGCCGCGGCGCGGTTACGATTGCCACGAATATGGCTGGGCGTGGTACTGACATTAAACTTGGTGCCGGGGTGCCAGAACTGGGCGGACTGTTTGTTGTCGGTACCGAACGTCATGAGTCACGCCGCATCGACCGGCAGTTGCGTGGACGTTGCGCCCGTCAGGGCGATCCCTGCAAGTCGAAGTGTTTCGTGTCTTTGGAAGACGATCTCATGCGTCTGTTCGCCAACGCCGGGCCGATTTCACGCATCCTTGAAAAATCAATGAGTGAGGATGAGGAGTTACAACATCCAGCCTTGAATTGGTCGATCGAAAATGCGCAGAAAAAAGTGGAGCAGCAAAATTTTTCAATCCGTAAGCGTCTGCTGCAATTCGATGATGTGCTCAATACCCAGCGCGAAGTGATTTACGGGATCCGTAATGAAGCGATTCACTCAGATACCCCGCGCGAGATCATTTACGAAATGATTGAAGAGGAACTCGAGGTACGGCTAGATCTATTGGCCGATGATGCCGACGGTAATGTGATGGAACGGTTTCTTGCCTGGCTGAACGCATATTTCCCGATTTCCTTGAAGCCAGAAGAGATTGCCGGTCAAGCGCCGGAGGCGCAGCAGGCAGTCATTCTTGAGCGTATTCGGGAGGCCTATGCACAGCGTGAACAGTTTGAGTCCGCCGATGCACTGGTTGGCCTCGAACGTTATATTGTCATTCGGTCGCTAGACCGCCGTTGGCAGGATCACTTGACCGAGATGGAAGAATTGCGCCGCAGCGTTAACTTGCGCAGTTATGGGCAAAAAGATCCACTCAGCGAATACAAGAGCGAAGCATATGGATTTTTCGAAGAGTTAATGGCGAATGTACGCACGGAGATTTGTAATGCGGTGTTTCGTACCGCCACCAATCAGGACGCGTTTCAGAATATGCTCGCCCGAATGTCGCAAGCCGCACAAGTCGCCGGTCCGGGCACCGCACAGCAAGCCGCAGTCAGTGCATTTGCCGGAGCGGCCGCACCCGCAAATGCCGCACAACCTTCAGTTGCGGCCAAGCCGGTTGAATTGCCAAAAGTACCTCCCATCCGACGCGAGTTGCCCAAACTCGGTCGCAATGATATTGTAACCATTCGCAAAGGGCTTGAGACTCGGCAGCTGAAGTTTAAAAAAGCCGAAGCACTGATCCTCAACGATGGCTGGGATCTGGTACAAAAATAATTGCCGCATGCAATTCATGGGCTTACTTATCTATACATTTACCCGGCTATGAAACCATTTATTATTTCACTACTCCTTTGCTCTCTAACTGTGGTAGCTGCGGCACAATCTGCACTCACCATCTATAACGATAATTTCGCTGTGGTGCGCGATACCGTGTCGCTGGAATTAACCGCAGGCATCAATCAATTGAGCTACAGTGGCGTGACTGCGCAACTGGAGCCTGAGTCGGTGATTTTGCGCGACCCATCTGCCCAGGTGGCGCTCAGTGTCGTCGAGCAAAGCTACCGCGGTGATCCGGTTGATCAAGCCCGGCTGCTGCAATTGTTTGAGGGCAGCACCATTCGGTTCTTAAAGCAAGTCGACGGCAGTGAAGTGATTGAATCCGGCACCATCATTCGCGCACCGGCGATGGTTTTGGGCACCTCTTCGTCTGGTCATTCACAGCAGCAGATGCTGCAGCCAATTATTGAAGTCGATGGCGAATTGCGGACACAGTTGCCTGGCCTACCACTGTTTCCAAGCCTGGGCGATGATTCGGTGCTGCAACCGACGCTTTCATGGGCCTTGTTTTCCGACAAAAATGCCTCTGTGGACGCGCAACTGAGCTACTTGACCAATGGGATGTCATGGAAAGCGGATTACAACCTGGTGCTACCGAAGCAAGGCGATACGGTGACACTTGCCGGCTGGGTTTCGATTGCTAATCAAACTGGTAAAACTTTCGAGGATGCCCGCATCAAACTGATTGCCGGCGATGTGAACAAGGTCGAGCCGGCTCCACAAGGGACGCGTGAGCGGGCCTATACGATGGCCCTCAACGAGGCTGCCGCAGCCCCGCAGGTGGAGGAAAAGAAATTTGATGACTTTCATATGTATACCTTGCCCCTGGCCACTACGCTGCGTGATCGTGAAACTAAACAAGTCGAGTTTGTGCGTGCCGACACTGTGCAGACCAAAAAGTTATACGTTTATCAGGGATTGCATGCAAAGTACTATGGCAGCCTGAATACAAACCAACAGTATGGCCAAAATTCCCAGCCAGAGGTCGCTATCTACCGTGAATTCGAAAATAATGATGCGAATGGTCTGGCCGTGCCCCTACCAGCTGGTCGTATGCGTTTTTACCGCATGGATACGGATGGCCAATTAGAATTTACCGGTGAAAACAGCATCGATCATACGCCTCAAAACGAGACAATCCGCATTTATCTCGGCAATGCGTTCGATCTCATTGCCGAGCGTACCCGCACAGATTTCTTCATGCACAAGAGTCAGGATTTAATGCGTGAGACCTTTGCCATCGAAATTCGAAATCGTAGTGAGGAACCGGTGACCGTGCACGTACTTGAGCCACTGTTTCGTTGGTCAAACTGGAAGATTTACGCACACAGTCATGTATTTGAGCAGATAGATGCGCAAACAATTGAATTTCCCGTTTCAGTTGAAGCGGACAGCACGGTAACGGTTCAGTATACCGTTGAATATAGTTGGTAAATCATTTAACTTGCTACTCTTAGGTATCGCGTGAAAATATTGCCATGGACTACGAAGCCGTCATCGGACTAGAAATTCACGTGCAGATTAAAACCCGCACCAAGATGTTTACCGCCGCACCGTATCATTATGGTGCAGCCCCCAATACCTTAACCGATGCCGTCGTGCTTGGCTTGCCCGGCACCTTGCCAGTGCTCAATCATGCAGCGATCGAGAAATGTACTCGGCTCGGCCTGATGCTTGGTTGTGAGATCGCCGAGGTCTGTAAGTGGGATCGTAAAAATTATTTCTATCCAGATTCACCCAAGAATTACCAACTTACGCAGAACGAGCAACCACTGTGCCTGGGTGGTCAGGTCGAGATCGAACTCCCTGGTCCATCGCGCAATGTCGAAGGTGCACATCGCTGGGTGCAATTAAATCGCATACATCTTGAGGAAGACCCCGGAAAGCTGACTCATGGAGCATTTGATACCGCAATTGATTTTAACCGTGCCGGCGTGCCACTCGCTGAGATCGTGACTGAACCAGATATGCACTCGTCTACCGAAGCAGTTGCATTTTTGAACTGTTTGCGCAAGCTCATCGTGTATGCAGACATCTCCAACTGTGATATGGAGAAGGGGCAAATGCGTTGTGATGCCAATGTCTCTGTCCGTCCAGTCGGTTCCGATACGCTTGGTACGCGTACCGAAATGAAAAACCTTAATTCGATTTCCAATGTCAAAGCTGCGATTGAATACGAAATTGAGCGCCAAACAGAGATTCTTCAAGAGGGGGGGAGTATTGTTCAGGAAACCCGTCGCTGGGATGTCGACCAAGCCCGCAGTTGTTCGTTGCGGACCAAGGAAGAAGCGCACGATTATCGCTATTTCCCCGATCCTGATCTGATGCCTGTGAGGATGGAGCGTGCGCGCGTGGCCGAACTCAAAGCCCAATTGCCTGAACGCCCATTGGATAGGCAACGCCGCTACCAAAGCGTATTCGATCTACCATTCACCAGTACATCCGTGCTTTGCGCAGACCGTGAACTGAGTGATTTTTTCGAAGCCGCGCTGCACACACATTACGCCCCCAAGCAGATTGCCAACTATATTATCAACGACCTTCGTCGCGAACTCTCCGAAGCTTCCGAGTCCGGTGAATCCGCCCATTCAGTCAGCCAGTGTAAACTATCACCCGCCCATGTTGGCACCCTGGTTAAGATCATCGACGAGGGGCTCATTTCCAAGCAGATCGGTAAAGAAGTGTTCATCGAGATGTTTGCCACCGGCAACATGCCCGATGTAATTGTTCAGCAAAAAGGTCTCAAGCAAAGTAATGATAGCGGTGCAATCGAAGCGCTCTGTCGCCAAGCTATTGCCGATAACACCAAAGCCGTCAGTCAATACAAGGACGGCAATGAAAAAGCGCTTAATGCCCTCAAAGGTCCAGTCATGAAAGCCACCAAAGGTAAAGCCAACCCAGCAATGCTGGATCAGTTGCTGAAAAAATTGATCGATGGCTGAAGACTACGATCAATCCAAGTGTTAATGATTAGTGTTACGATGTACTAGCTTACGCTAAAGCGATAGAGGGTAGTGGAGTTGAAGGGCTGGTCGGGTGTCAAAATAGCGCCGCCCATTGACGGAAACGTGACGCTGTCAGCGTAATCCTGAGTTTCCAGGCAGAAACCGCTCTTGGGCCTGTGGATGACCCCACCTTTACCCATTTCCGGGCCATCGACGGAAAGAAATAGACCCGCATAAAACTGGACACCAGGTTCGGTGGTGCAGACTTCCATCATGCGTCCAGATTCCGGCTCATGCACGATTGCAGCGGCTTTGGGCAGCTGCGTACGGCCCTGATTGAGGAAAAAATGAACATCTGCGTTGTGGATACTCAGTTCACGGCTGCCGATAACCACCGGATCTCGATAGTCGTTGAATCCTGCGACGACAGGATCACGGCGTCCTAACAAGGTGCCAACCACATCGGTAGTCGCCACTGAGTCTGCAAAAATTTGTAATACATGGCCGAGAACGTCGCCTTGATCGAAGCCCTTTAAATTGAAATATGAGTGATTTGTCAGATTCAATGGTGTGGTCTGATCCGTGCAGGCGGTGTAGGTGATCTCAAACGTGTTGTCCTCGCGGAAGGCATAGGTGACCGTGCATTCGACGGTTCCCGGAAAACCATTGCAGCCATTTGGATCAGTGATTGACAGACGCAGTTTATCAATCCCATCATCACGGATGCAATCCGCCTTCCAGAGCTGTTTATCATAGCCACTGAGGCCTCCGTGTAAGGTATTTGCATTGTCGTTCGCATCTAATCGATAGGTGTGGCCATCTAAAGTGAATGTAGCGTTAGAGATACGGCCGGCCACACGACCAGTGATGGCACCAAAATGAGGATGCCCTGCTAGATAGCCCTTAAGGGTATCCTTGCCCAGCACCACATCTGCCAACTGTCCGGCACGATCGGGCACCTTGAGTGCGATCAGGATGCCGCCGTAATTGGTAATTTCAGCACTAAGGCCGTTTTGATTGGTCAGGGTGAAGCGACTAACCGCTTCACCGCTGGGCAATTGACCAAATGGCGTTGTGTCAATACTCATGTGTTGAAACAGGTCAATATCCTCTATCGAAACAGCAATACAGGAATCTTTACAGTGCGTATCATTGCAGTGGTTGTGCTGCCGATGATTAGATGCCGGATGCGAGAATGTCCATAGGCCCCCATGATGAGCAAGTTGATCTGCGCTTGCGTAATGACCTGATTGATTACCTGTTCGGGCTCACCATTTCGCATCTCTGCGCTGACATCATATCCGGCATTACTTAATGTCTGTTGTGCCCGGATGAGTGCAGTTTCAAGTGTAGAATTATCGCTGCCAATACCGATCAAATAGCCCTGCATACCCTTTAGCAGTGGATTGGTGGCAGCATATTCAACTGCCTTTTGTGCGCTGTTGCCACCATCGAAAGCCAATACGAAGCGGTCCATCTGCATAAATTTGCGAGAGGCCACCAGAACCGGATGCTGACAACTACGGATCACACGCTCCAGGTTATGCCCAATATGAT
The DNA here is from genome assembly GCA_964226535.1 of Polaribacter sp. Taxonomy (GTDB): domain Bacteria; phylum Verrucomicrobiota; class Verrucomicrobiia; order Opitutales; family Coraliomargaritaceae; genus Lentimonas. Next base: position 6,433 of record CAXQRK010000057.1, on the reverse strand, counting down.
CTTCCTCAAGGCCACAGTCATGGCCACGCTTGCCGATCACAACAAGATCGGCATCGCGTTCGTACTGATCAATGGAATCAGTTAGGCGGCCATGTCTTTGGGCAGCATCGACTGCCTGCACACCGGCTGCATTGAGTTCAGCAAGCGCATGGTCGAGAATCATGTCACCGTGCTTTCGAGCAATTTTGGCACGGTTGGCTTCGAGTTCGACAATTTCCTGCATCAAGGAACTTTTTGCATTAATCCCGATACTGCCACTGTGATCGACTTTGAGTGGATCTTCGTGATGCGGATCCAGCATATGTAACACATGGACAGAGGCCGACAACTTTGTCGCAGCCCATGCTGCATGCTGATAAACACTGGATGCGTAAATAGAACCGTCGGTGTAGGTAAGTATGTTTGGCATCTGTATAATAATCAATAACAGTGAATCGAAAAACGACCTAATGGCAAGAGCCACCAGACTCATTGAATGTATTCGGTTTGTCGTATTTAGCCACTTCAAGCACTAAAGTCCGACTGGCTTCGTTCATTCCAAACAAATCGACTTCCGTGCCCTCACGCCGAAATTTCAAGACCACATGGTCAAGTGCATGAACCGCGGATAGATCCCAAAAATGTGCCTGTGAGACATCAATCCGCACGGAGTCGAGGACTTCACGGAAATCAAAGGCATCGGCAAAGCTGCCGGCAGAGACAAAAAAGAGCTGTCCACGTACCGTGTACGTACGCTCTTTTTTTGAAACTTCCAGAGCCGAATCGATGCTGACTTGTCCGGACACTTTATAGGCAAAGAATAAGGCGCTGAGCAGCACACCGATGCCCACACCATAGGCTAAATTATGACTCAATACGGTCGTCAATACAGTCGCGATCATGACGATACTGGATGTAAGCGGATGCACTCGCAAATCTTTGATTGATGACCAACTGAATGTGCCGATCGAAACCATGATCATGACTGAAACCAATGCCGCCATCGGAATCTGACAAACCCAATCCCCCATCAGCACAATCAAAATCATGAGGATCAGCCCTGCAGCAAAGGTCGAAAGGCGCCCGCGTCCACCAGATTGGACATTGATTACAGATTGACCAATCATTGCACAACCAGCCATGCCGCCCAATAAGCCGGAGACAATATTGGCAATGCCCTGGCCACCGCACTCCATATTTTTATTGCTTGAGGTGTCTGTAAAGTCATCGACGATGGTCGAAGTCATTAATGATTCAAGCAAACCCACAATAGCCAACGAGAGTGCAAATGGGAAAATAATTTGTAGCGTTTCGATGTTGAGCGGCACGTCTGGCAGTAAGAACACGGGTAGACTAGAGGGTAGGTCACCCATATCGCCAACCGTCTTAAGCGTTCCGCTTAAGCCCATCGACATCGAAACCGCAGTTAATACGACGATACAGACCAAAGGCGAGGGGATTGCAGTGGTCAAGCGAGGTAGTCCGTAGATAATCGCTAAACCGGCAGCGACCATGACATACATGAGCAGTCCTTGATCCTGCAATTGAGGGAGCTGTGCCATGAAAATGATAATGGCCAGTGCATTGACGAATCCGGTGACAACCGATCGAGAGACAAAGCGCATCAAATTGCCGAGTTTGAAGGCACCTGCCACGATTTGCAGCAATCCGGTAAGCACGGTTGTCGGCAGCAAATATTCCAGACCATGATCGCGCACCAAGGAGACCAGTAGCACTGCCATTGCACCGGTCGCCGCTGAAATCATTCCCGGACGACCACCGACAAATGCAATGACCACCGCGATACAAAATGAAGCATATAACCCGACCTTTGGATCCACCCCTGCAATGATGGAAAAAGCGATCGCCTCTGGAATCAGCGCGAGTGCGACAACGGTGCCAGCCACCACATCACGGCGGGGGTTGCACAACCATTCTTGAAGATAATGATTTGTTGTCATTGCTTAATCAATCAGATAGGGTAGACCAAACAACAGGAACAGGAACAACAGCGCGGTGATCACAAAGCAGGTGATGCAGCCTAATTGAAGACGCTTTAGGTCCGAAGAATTGGTTTTCGATCGACCGTTTGCATGCACCTCTTCACTTGGCTCAATCTGCATCGTTTGCGCGGCCCCCACAGTTTCAAGCGGACTGGTTACAGCCGTAACTACAGCTGTGTGATCAGCACCCAACGGTTGATCGATACTCGTTGGCATGGTCTGTGTAGTCGGAGCAACAGATTTAATTTGCGCATCAAGCCAATCCAGATGCTGCTGAATGAGCGCACGTTGAGCGCGTAATTCGTCAATTGATTGAGACATAAAAAAATCCCGTCTCTGTACAAACGACAGGTGGGATTTTGAGCGTATGTAGAGGTCAAACTAGTTACGCAGCCACATCTACAATGTTAATTTTGCGATGCAATTTGTCAAATGCGACCTTACCGGCCTTTAACGCAAACAATGTATAATCGCGCCCCATGCCGACGTGCTCGCCAGGATGAAAACGTGTGCCGCGCTGACGTAAAATAATGTTGCCGGGAATCACTGATTCACCGCCGAATTTCTTGACACCGAGTCGCTTTGAATGACTGTCGCGACCATTGCGTGACGTTCCTTGTCCTTTTTTGTGTGACATATTTGAGTTCTCCTGAATTGAATTTGATTAACCGTTGATAGATTCGATTTTGATGATCGAAAGCTGCTGACGGTGACCGCGACGCTTCTTGTAGCCTTGGCGACGTTTTTTCTTAAATACGATTACCTTTTTGTCTTTCTTATTTTCGAGGATAGTCGCTTTCACCGAGGCACCCTCAATCAAAGGAGCACCAAAACGAATATCCGCACCCTCACCAATCATTAAGACTTCATTGATGTCAATTGAATCCCCTGCCTGCGTATTCGGAAAGGAGTTTAGTTTGAGGATATCGCCTTCAGCTACAGTGAATTGACGACCTTGTGTTTTGATAGTGGCTTTCATTGCAAAAACGCATTAGCAAAGCATTGTGCAGTGTTAAAGCAAGGATTTTATGGTTTATTTTTTAGCTATTTTTGCTCGCGATGGAATGCAAGCTTGCCAAGCACCCGTTCCTAGTCTCAATACTGTCTCAATAAATAATCATGCAGCCAGAAACTTCAGAGATTGAGAGCGTGCGAGAGACTTTTAAAGAGTTTCTCACTAGCAAAGGTCTTCGCGTCACCAACCAACGCCTGGCCATCTTTGACGCTGCCTATCAGTACCCAGATCATTATACGGCTGAGGATTTGCTGGAGCGTGCACGTGAAATCGACGATTCCGTTTCACGTGCCACGGTTTATCGTGCTTTGCCAATTTTAACCGAAAGCAGTCTGATTCGAGAAGTTGATGTTGGGCGTGACTACAAATTTTACATGGCCAATCAAAAGGCTAATACCTTTCAGGCCCAGGTGATTTGTCTGGATTGCGACAAAATTTTTGAAATTGATGCGCCCTTCATGGAATGGTACGGCAAGACCGTGGCAGACAAATTGGCGCTTGAGGTGGAAACTCAGCGCCTGCAGGTCGCTGCCCGCTGCAGGGACTTAAAAACAGCCGGCATTTGTAAGCGCAGCGGCAAACAGCAAGCATCGGCAGCAGTGGGATGAGGAAGCGTTACCAGTTTGATTTTGAACTGCGTTTTTTCGAAGATTTACACAAACGCATGCCCAAAGACCTGCGCGTCGTGTCTATGCTAGCCCATCTGTATACACAGACTGGACAAGTGGATTCCGGTTTGCGCATGGATCGTAAATTGGTACGACTCAGTCCGAAAGATCCGACCGTACATTATAACCTTGCCTGTAGTCTCGCCCTCAAGTCCCGCAAGGCCGATGCGCTCAGGGCACTACGTACCGCAATTAGTTGCGGTTATGAGGATTATATATGGATGTGTCACGATCCCGATCTAGCTAATTTGCATCAATACCGCGGTTTTTTGAAATTGTGCAACGAGTTGGACATCGATTAGATGGGCAGTTGTAATGCTCAAGCACTGTGCACAGTCTGACCTGCAGCTTGTCGAAGTGATCGCTGTATCCGGTTTCGACAAAGCGCTGGCTTACGCTGTGCCAGCAGCTTGTCGCGCAGATTTACAACTTGGCTCACTGGTACGCATTCCATTGCGTCGCCGAAATGAGCTTGGAGTCGTCACGCGATTCGGGACCGACCAGGAAATCCCACCTGGCAAGTTGAAAATGTTGTTTGAAATCGTACAGCCTTATCCCGTCATGCCAGCGGATTTAATGCAACTGTTTCGCTGGGCACAACACTACTACTCAGCCACACCGGAAGCCATTTTAGAGGCCATGATCCCGGCTGCGATTCGCAAAGGCATGCAGGTCAAGACCCGTCGTTATCTGTCCCTCACTGAGGCAGTGACCAATGAGACACTCGCAACGCTGCAGACGCGTGCTCCCAAACAGGCACAATTACTGCGCTATATCTGCCAACAATCGAAACCTGTGGCACGAGCCGATTTGCTTAAACACCTGCAGATCAGCAGCTCGGTGTGTGATCGTCTGGTCACCAAGGGATTACTGCGTGAGACGGATACAGAAGAAACACGCAGCGCGTATACAGATGCGTTGGGGGAGGTTGCGACAGTTACCGAAGCAATCCGGCCAACATTGACTCGGGAACAAGCAAGCTGTGTCGAGGCAATCCATCGAGCCATTGAGGCCAATCAATTCAGTGTGCGCTTGCTCCATGGGGTGACCGGATCAGGAAAGACCGAAGTCTATCTCAATGCCATTGAAAAAGTCGTTACTAATGGCGGTGGGGTGATCTTTATGGTGCCCGAAGTTGCACTGGCACCGCAGACGGTGGGTCGTGTGCGCGGACGTCTTGAAGCACGCGGCGTGCATACGGTAGTCTGGCACAGTCATCTGTCGGAAGGGGAGCGCTATGATGCCTGGAAAGCCCTGGCCAGTGGTGCGGCTCATGTCGTCGTCGGCGCCCGTTCGGCAGTCTTTGCACCAGTCAAACAGCTACAACTGATCATTGTCGATGAAGAGCATGAACCTTCTTACAAGCAGGAAGAGTCCCCACGCTATAACGGTCGTGATGTCGCGGTCTATCGCGCCTTGCTGAATCAGTCGGTGTGCGTGCTCGGTTCGGCAACGCCATCATTGGAGTCGCTCTACAATGTCGAGCAGGGCAAATACGCGGTGGATCGTATTTTGAATCGTGTGGACAATCGTCAACTGCCTAAAATTCATGTCGTCGATATGTGCCGCGAACGTAGTCCTGAAAAAGCGGCATCGCCGATTTCGCGGCTATTGGCAGACAAGTTAATCGATCGCTATACCAAAAAAGAGCAGAGCATCCTATTTCTCAACCGACGCGGGTTTTCAACCAGTCTGTTATGCTCAGATTGCGGATACGTGGCCGGCTGTGACCATTGCAGTATCCCACAAACCTATCATCGGACCGATCAAACATTGCGCTGTCACCTCTGTGGCAGGCAAGGCCCCGCACCGGAGCGTTGCCCTAAGTGCCAGTCCCGTAAAATCCGTATGCGCGGCAATGGCACCCAAAAGATTGAGGATATTGTGCAAAAAATACTTCCCAGTGCCCGTATTGTGCGAATGGACACCGACTCTATGTCGAAAAAAAACCTTTATCGGACCATTCTGAATGACTTTCGCATCGGCAAAATCGACGTGTTGGTCGGCACCCAGATGATTGCCAAAGGACTGGATTTCCCAAATGTCACACTGGTTGGTCTGGCCGATGCGGATATGTCATTGCATATCGAAGATTTTCGAGCGGCCGAACGTACCTTTCAGTTGATCGTACAGGTGTCCGGACGCTCCGGACGTGGTGATCGGGCAGGGGAGGTCATTATCCAAACCCACACTCCCCATGCAGCGCCAATTCAATTTGCCCGCAGATCCGATTTTGATGGCTTTCAACTCGAAGAACTGGAGCAACGCCGCGAATTTAATTATCCACCGTTTCGCCACTTAATCCGTCATCTATTTCGAGGTCGCAACCGCGATAAAGTTACTTTTTACATGGATCAATGGATCAGGCAGGTGGCGCAAACGATGGGCGGCCGCGTTGAAATTCGTGGTCCGGCACCCGCACCAATCGAGAAAATTCGCGACGAGTATCGCTTTCAATTATGGTATTTCGCGCCGAGTGCCAGTCGTGTGATCGGACCGCTTGCCGCCTTACGCGAAACGTTTAAAATGGATAAAGAAGTGATTGATCTAATCGACGTGGACCCAATGAACCTGAGCTGACCTACAATCGGCAAATCCACAATGGGACCATGGGAAATAGATAACAGCTGGCAAACGGAGATGCTGAAAAGTCAATTTAGAAGGTCGAGAAAATCCGTACAGTTTTACAAATCCTTGGGATCGATACTCAATTATTCGCACAATATATATTATGTCTAATTTAAATTAAGATCGGAAGAGCGTCGTGT
>CAXQRK010000056.1:0-6321 GCA_964226535.1 Polaribacter sp. | reverse complement strand
GAACGAATACCAATACGAAGGCATGGCTAGGGAATCAAGCGACGGCGCGTCAGTGCTGATGTGCCCTACTAGAGCAAATTGAATCTATTATAGAAAGCGACTTTGCACAGCTGCGCGTACTTATACCGCATACTCGCTACGACCTGGTTGCGCGTCTGCACCGTGAAGGCGGCATTCGTAAAGAAGAGCCACGTGACGAGGGCACTTACATTGTCGGCTCCGTCCCTGAACGAATGTTAACCGCACTACAGCCTTATGTGTTAAGTAAACATAAGCCCTAAGAACCACCTTCATTGACCATTTTACGCAGATCTTTACATAAATCCGAATCTAACTTAGGCACAATTGTTTGGAGTTCTTCGCCGACATCCAGGCCCTGCAAAGGCTTAAATACGCCCAATGCCAAATGTATCAACCAATGTAACACGCCTTCAGTTTGAGGATCATTCAAAAACATCAGTTCACGACAAAGATAAGCAGAATCGTACATGCGCACCAGCAGACGCGTTTGACGCCGTCCGAAATAATGCAGACACTCAAGAATCTCTGGTAATAATTTAGATTCTACAACTGCAGGCAGTTCCATACGCTTGCCAACTAGTCGGTAGCGTCGGCGGCGGCGCTCATAATACTCAAAAACCTCCTGCAACTCACGGCGCGATAAACGATTCAAACAAAACGACACCGCTTCCGGCAAGTGAAACCCACGGTGCCCAGAACGGTATGGAAAAAACTGAGCCAAGCCCTTCTCGTCTCCATGTGCAAATACGTTTTGCAGACTCTTGTAAGCACCTCCGATCCAAGCCTTATCAGAGAGACGATCCAAAAACGCCATCAGATCAATAAAGGTCACGATGTCTTCAGCAATACAAAGCTCTCGCAGACTTGCATCCAAATTAGCCAAACGAACCGGATAATCCTGATACAAGCCGAACTCTTCAACGAAACGCATCCGTTGACCATGCGCTTGATTGTCAATTTCTTCAAAAGAACCGAGATCATCGCATTCTTGTTCAAACAAAAAGGTCATCTCACAAATCTCCAGCAGTAAAGTAGCCGACTTGAGATCCAATTTTTCAACCTCCATGAGTTCCTCAAAGCTCAAATAAATATAACGCGCAACAATATCTCCTTTGACTGAACCGCCCGGTCTCGACCAACGTTGTGTGCCAGTGTTTTTGGCCAAACAAGCAACACTTAAATCTTCAAAAGGACTCCCCTGAATTCGAAAGGCAACCGTATCCCAACGAGCCGATAGCGCCTCAATTGGGCTCAAACCGTTGGTGTTAATATCTTTAAAACTCATTTCAATCAATCCCGGCGTCAACCAATGGAAATCTCTATTTAAGACGCCGCCATTGACGAACCTGAGGGTGACGCAGATGTCAAGGCATTGACATCATGACTAAGAATTTCGTCAGCCAAATCTGAGTAATCTTGGCCTACACCATCAGTAACATCGCGACTCTCGATCAAGCAAACTGGCAAGCCTAGGGTGACAGCACGACGAACAATCGTCGCATCGCGAATACAAGTATTGTAAATTTTAGCTTCATTTGAGACCAGGCGTTGCTTTTTAAATTGGTTTAAGCGTAATTGCATACGCATCTTGGGCACACCTATATCTACATTTGCCTTAATGGAATTAAACACCACACCGGCCACACGAGCAAAATTACCAATTTCCGGAGTCCGAAAGCCAGCCGAGCGTCGATAAAAAAGCAACAATTTTTCAATCATCAAAGTGAAACCAATCAGCGACAATGCATCCGGATTGGAAGGCACGTACAACTCGTCCGCACTGAAAATCCCAAGTTGTGATGCATTCAAAATGTTTGGCGGACAATCATACAAAATAAAGTCATAATTCGACTCAATCTCACGGATCTGCTCATTGAAGATCAAATAGTGAGGATTTTGCGGATCGATCGCATACTCGTTTTCAATGTCAATTAAATTGAAAGTTGTCGGCAACAAATCCAACCCGGTTAACTGTGCATTCCCTTGATTATCTCGAATCACGTCCTGAACGATCAAATCCTTGATACGATCCTCGCCTGGATCCAGAATCGAATAAATCGAACCGCGCTTCTCCATGTTGATCCGATTCCAACGTTCAATGCGCAGTAACCAAATACTCGAATTTGACTGAGTGTCCAAATCGCACAACAACACACGCTTGCCTTTTTGCGCAAGGCAAGCGGCCACGTTGACGATGAGAGAGGTTTTGCCAACACCCCCTTTATAATTAATAAAAGCTAGCTTTCTTGCCATATGTGGCCTTTTATTTGGAATTAGTTTAACCAATCAATCAATTAATTAATTAACTGGTTATTTTGTGCGAAAATTGGACTTTTACGCTTAAAATTCATCTATTGTGGGCAACTCTTCTGAAAAACCAACTGCGAAATCACCGAATTCTGGATTTCCATCAGTGCCGTCACGAGTCGAAGATGTATCCTGATTTGCCAGAATTTTTTCAGATAAGGCATTGTCGATATAAATCTCAGCCCAATACCCGTTTTCAATTTCGTAATCATCCGGAATATAGCCATACTTGTCGAGAATTTCCAGGATCAAGGAAGAGTCGGGAGTGGCACCAAAGCCACTTAACATGCCACGCTCTTCGTGGGCTTGGATCACCTCTTCAACAATAAACGGAGGCACGATTCCATCGTATGATGGATGCAACGAGTGTTGTCCGGCCCAAATCTTCCAACGATCACGATCGACCGAGCGCTCCGTACGGGAGAGTGCCTCAAAATAGTAAACTTTTCGACGTGTCAAACGACGCACCAATGCGCAGGCTTTAACATCGCCATGCTCGATCTCCAACCAGTCGCCCCGGCGTGGCTCATCGATCGGATTGCGCGTCTGTGAAATATCTTCAGGTGCCTCAATGAAATCTTTGCCACCGGTAAAACAATATTTCACCTCGGTTTCACCATCACGCAGAAGATCGAGTTGGCCCTTACGAATGAGCTCTTCTTGAAACTTTTCTGCATCATCGCGAGAAAAAGCCCACATATACTTGGTAATCGAAGTCGTAACTTTAAATTTGCGTTGCATAACCAATAATTATTCTTTCAGGTTAGAGTTATAGCCGAATTATAGATTTGTAAAAAGTAATTTAATCATTTGACTGTTCTAGTTCATCTGTCCTCTCAGACAGTTCTAAACCAGGCAATGCCTGCAGCATTGTCGCAGCCGACTCAAAGCGGCATTCAGGATCATACGCAAGCGCTTGCACCATCCACTGATCCCACTGCGGATTGATCTCAGGAATCACGCAACTTGGTGGATCCATTGACGCACAGCGACGGCCAGTTAACATGCGATAAGCCATCAAACCAACTGTGTAAAGATTACTTTGAATGGTGGCATGTTGACCCGCTTGTTGTTCTGGACTATAGTATTCGAAGGTATTCAGTAAGGCAGGTAGCAATCGGCTGTAACCTGGCAAGGGATCAAATGGGGTCGGCTCCATCAAAGGATCTTGACGCAGCAAGTGGAAATCATCCCAGGCGTGGCCAATCAAATTGGTCACGCCTAACTCTGCAAGTTTAACACCATCAGCAGCGAGCAACACATTTGCAGGTTTCAAGTCCGCATGTACGACCTCCTGTGCATGCGCATGGTCCAGCGCAATAAGCAAATAATATAAGTAATAACATACTTCTTCTTCAGTCAACAAGCCGTTATTCTGGCGCATTAAATCCTCAAGAGTCCGGATTGGTAGGTTGTTCGCGTTGAGTTCTCCCTCAACATATTCCATCCGCAGCCAGTAGAACATTTCTTCCTCACCCAAGTCATCAATCCGAACAATATACGGGTGATCCAGCAAGGTTTGAATTTGTGCAGCTTGCTTGAAGCCATCAACAGCTTCTTCAGAAGTAAAGCCCTTGGGAATAACTTTGACGGCAAACTGCCTACCCAAAATTTCATGTTGCGCCAAATAAACTTCGCCGATCGCACCTTTGCCGATAAAGCTGACGATGTGGAGGTTGCCGATATTCATGCCCGGCTGAAGCGAACTCAACTCATCGGTAAATCCCATTCCAGAAACATCCATAATTATTGAACACTATTAAAATTTAGAGCTATATCAGAAACGTTTTTTCGGCTTTACAGGAGCTTTAATACTGGAAGGTGCATTCACCGCCTTGGCTGCGGCCACATTAACCGCAGGCTTCTGATTAGGCTTCACTGGCGCATTTGAACGAACTGGCGATTGTTGCTGTGTTGCTTGAGGTGCTACATTCAATCCAGATGCAGCAGGTTGAGATTGCGAAGCAGTTGGTGCCACACTCGCTTTTGCAGTCTGATTAGCCGACTGATCTGCATGCACATCTGTAATCATATCATCAGCCGATGCAATTATAGCAAACCCAACCACTAAAATAAAGTTGAAAGCAACAAAATTGAACAGAAACAAGGTAAGCTCATTGCTCAACCCACAGGCATTCCCCAAAGCAAAAAGTGGCAACAGTGCAGGAAGAATCAACAACGCATAGACCAACACTTGATCCGATGATTTGAGCAGTTCTGGGTGATTGGCCCTTGCACTACGCAAGACCACCAAGTAACGAGTAAACGGAATGATAAATAGAAAAACAGACAACAAGGAACTGGCAAACACCACATTCTGATGAGTCCCTGGAACCAATGAAACGGTTGCACAGACAAAAATCAATGCGTAGACACAAACGTCAAACAACACAGTTCTTTTCTGAGGAACCTCCTCCGGCGTCAATAAATGATCCAGCACAATCGCAACAGCAGGTCCAATAAGCACCCAAATCGCAAGTGCCGCAAGAAGTGGTATAGAGGCTCCGCCCTGATTCCAAAAAACTGCAAACAAACCGCTGCACAGGAGTGCATTTAAAGCAATACCGACCAGCGCAAGGGCTAGAATTCTCAAGCTTTTGCTAAAGCGTGCCTCTACAACTTTAACTGCCTTACGAGATAGTAAAATAGCTAGAAGGATAGCAAGACTACAAATCAATACAAAAGAACCGTACACCGCACCCTGGAAGACTGAATCCATTTGTGCGGTCTCATATTCAAATGGGCTTGCTGGCTGCTGTACTTCAATCGGTTGAACATCACTAACCGTACTGTTAGGAATGGTCGTGACCGGCTCATTCATCCGGTCTGCTTCAACCAGCGTTTTTGCTTCAGGTACCGTTGAAGGCTTAACGGCAGGAACCTCAAATGATTGAATCGCAGGTACCTTGATTTCAGGCATATTAGACGAAACCGCGTTTGACACAGAGGGCTGCTCCCAAGCCGGAAGTTGATTCCAGCCTTGGTCTGGTTCAAAATCATCATTGATCGTCGTGGGTGGCAAAGTCTCTCTAATCGGATCAGGCTCCCACAAGGGAGGATTCGAGGTAGTTAATTTAGCTTCTAGGGCCATAAAAATTGAACTCTAAAATTGATGTTTTAAGTTGTTTGCTATGTGCTTCTATTAGTCACATATTAAACAAAGTAAAGCTACGAAGTTAACACAAGCTCTTTTTAAAGTTTCTTCATGCCATCGGCTTTCTAAAAATTAAAGATCCCCAGCCCGACAACAACATATACCATTCAGCAAACATGTTTTTAATTGAAAATTTAGCTGTTGTGATTTTAAGCGTTCACATTATTTAGAAATGTTATCATAGTTGATACTAACACATGAAATTATTTCAACATACAAAGTATAGGACTTCCCAGATTGTCATTCTATTGTGGAGTTTGATTTTTGCCAAATGTTTCGCACTGGAATATTTTGTCCAGGTATACACGGTACCGATTAATTCAGCACTCTATGTGTGGAGTCTCACACTTTTGATGGCAACGACTGCCACCGTGGTATTTCTGCGCATGCGGATAAGTCAAGAGTGCGTGCAACACATCCAGCGGCAAGATTTATTTATCTGGGGCACCTGTGGTGCTACAATATTACTCACTATTGTACTGATTGTACAATCTCAATGCATCTCTAACTACATCCTACCCGCACTGTTCGCAATCATATTGGGTACTGCTTACATCAGCCACGGGTGCTTGAAACATCGACACATCCACATATTCAGCGGGATCGGCTGGTGGATTGGAGCGAGCAGTTTGTTCCTGTTTGGACCGCATTCAGCCAAGAGCCTATTATTATTCGCTGGTCTAATCATTGTACTGACAAGCATCCCTACCCTGTTGCAAATTCTAAAAAAATAGTCCGCCAGTATGTTGATACATTCAATCCTTTCTGCCGCCGTTGCTTCAGATCGGAAGAGCACACGTCTGAACTCCAGTCACGATCGTTAATCTCGTATGCCGTCT
>CAXQRK010000055.1:0-4712 GCA_964226535.1 Polaribacter sp. | reverse complement strand
CTACACGACGCTCTTCCGATCTATTATTATATTAATCATCGGCCTGTGGTTGGCGAAAAAAATAAAAGCACTGTTTGCGGCAGCACTCGCCCAAAAAGCAGTCGATGCCACCTTGATCAGATTTTTTTCTAGCCTGCTCTATGCCGCAATTGTCGTATTCGTGGTCATCGCTGCGATTGGTAAGCTCGGCGTGGAGACCACTTCATTTGCCGCAGTCGTTGCCGCTGCCGGTCTAGCGATTGGCTTGGCGCTGCAAGGCTCACTATCGAATTTTGCCGCCGGTGTACTGCTCATTTTATTTAAACCATTCAAGGTCGGCAACGTGGTAAAAGCAGCTGGCGAGATGGGAACTGTGGTCGAAGTAGGCTTATTGACGACTGAGTTAAAAACGCCCGATAATGTTAAAATCATTATACCCAATGCATCGATTATGGCCGGTTCAATTACCAATCTTTCGGCCCATCCAACCCGCCGTGTGGACATGACTGTGGGAGTTGGTTATGGCGATGATCTAAATCAGGCAAAACAAATCATACTCGACCTGCTGGTTGCCGATGAACGTGTACTGAAAGACCCCGCACCTCAAGTTGAAGTAGCAAATCTAGGCGACAGCAGCATCGATTTTGTCGTACGCCCCTGGGTCAATGCCGCAGATTACTGGCAAGTGAAGTTTGACTTTACCAAGTCGATTAAAGAGAGATTTGATGCCGAAGGGATTAGTATTCCATTCCCCCAACGTGATGTACATCTGTTCCAGCAAGCTGCACCGTAAAATGCCTGGTCGCCTGATGGATGAGGGCTGATTCGCTCTAAAGATATGGCCGCAAACGGTCAGACATATCAGTTTCACATCGCCGGCAACAGGCTACAACACATATGAATAAAGCGGATATTATCGAAGTATTGCAAGACATTGTGATTCTGCTCGAATTAAAGGGAGAGAACCCATTCAAAATCAGGGCATATTCAAAGGCTCTACGCGTGTTGGAAACACTTGAAACCGACCTTGGCCAATTGATTGAGGCAGGACAACTTGGCTCGATCAGGGGCATCGGTTCAACGCTGGCGGAAACAATTAAAACCCTGTACCTCGGCGGCGAGCTGTCATATTATAATGAATTGCGGGCATCAGTGGCACCAGGCTTAATTGAAATGCTGGAAATCCCCGGGCTCGGCGGCAAAAAAATAAAACAGTTGCACAATGCTATCGGCATAGAATCCATCGACGCTTTGAAGGCTGCCTGTGAATCGGGACAGTTGCAGACGCTCAAAGGATTTGGCCAAAAGTCAGCTGAAAAGATTTTAACCGGGATTACCAATCGAGCAGCCTATGCACAACGACATCATTGGTGGACCGCATGGGCAGTGGCAGTGCCCATTTTGGAGGGCCTGCGCAAACTGCCACAGGTCGAGCAAGCTGAACTGGCGGGCAGTCTGCGTCGCCGCTGCGAGACGGTCGGCGATCTGGATTTTATCGTGGCAGCAAGAGATGCGCCACCAGTAATGGATTGGTTTGTACATCAGCCCGCAGTAGCTGCAGTCAGTGCACATGGCTCCACCAAGTCCAGTGTGCGTTTCGAGAGCGGCTTACAGGCAGATTTGCGCGTGGTGCCAAGTGAGCAATTTGCCTTTGCACTGCATCATTTTACCGGATCCAAAGAGCACAATGTAGCGATGCGACAACGTGCGCTCGCACAGGGCTATAGCCTGAGTGAGTGGGGACTGAAGCCCACAGCTGAAACTAGACCGGCGTCAAGCAATCAAGTGACCACTCACCCAGCCGCGACGCCGACCCAATCAAATCAACGGATTGAATCGGGAATCGCTTCAGAAGCCGCACTGTTTGCCTTTTTAGGATTAGACAACATTGCGCCCGAACTACGTGAAGGGCGCGGTGAACTTGAAGCGGCCGAGCGAGGACAATTGCCAAAACTGGTGACCAGTGCCGACCTTCGCGGGGTATTTCACAACCATACCAATGCATCGGATGGACGTGACAGCATCGCAGCAATGGCCACTGCCGCGGCCGCGTTGGGCTGGGAGTATTTGGGCCTGGCCGATCATTCCAAGGCCAGCTACCAGGCAAATGGTCTAGATGATGCACGCGTGTGGCAGCTAATTGAACATATCCGTGCCTTTAATCAATCCGAAAGATCCAGCCTACATGTGTTTGCCGGGATTGAATGTGATATTTTGCCTGATGGCTCACTTGACCTGGAAGACCGCACCTTGAATGCACTGGATTATGCCGTGATGTCGGTGCACTCTTCCTTCAATCAGCCGGAAGAGGTAATGACCGCTCGCGTTATTCGCGCGATTGAACATCCGGCGACTACCATGCTCGGGCACCCAACCGGGCGCATCCTGCTGCGCCGCGAGCCTTATCGGATCAACTTGGATAAGGTGATTGATGCGGCGATTGCCAATCGTGTGATCATTGAAATCAACGCTAATCCGCACCGCCTAGATATGGATTGGCGGCTCTGGCGTCGTGCCGCAGAGCGCGGCTTGATGTGTTCCATCAACCCAGACGCACACAGCACAGCCGGACTGAATTATTTCAGTGCCGGCATCAATATTGCACGCAAAGGCTGGCTGGAAAAAGAGCAGATTTTAAACTGTCGTGAGTGTGCAGGAGTGCGACGCTGGTTTTCCGAGCGCAAATAATTGCCGCGCAGCCAAGCAGAGTGTTGCCCCTCAGCCATTCAAAATAGTGCCGAACATGAGGGATCGCTTGCGAAACGAAAACCGGATACAATCGCGTTAAACCGGTCGCCTGCGCATCAGACACAGTTCCTCACTGCCGACCGGACGACTGGGATACGATTGCTGCGGAATCATACGCTGAATTATTTCAAAGTCAGCCGCAAACAAAGTCTCGATTGCATCCGCTGAAATGGGATGTGGCGGGCGACTGCCATCGTAGTCGTGAACCAGGCGATAAAAAATAGCCAGATACAGGCCACCCGGCTTGAGCGCCTGAAGGACGGCATGCACATACTGCGCACGCTGGTCGCGATTCAATGCGCACAGACAGGTGTGCTCCACCACCGCATCAAACTGTGCCGCATACCGGGCCGGCAAATTCAAAAAATCCGCCACTTCGAACCGCACATTGTCGACGGTGGACATTGCCTGCGCCTTACGCACCGCAGCAGATGCAATATCCAGGCCAAGCACCGATGCGCCCTGCGCAGCTAATAATCGCACCTCATGGCCCACGCCGCAACCGGGCACCAATACCCGCCCAGTTAACGGATAGCGGGCCAGAAAGGCACGTAAAGGCGGCGAGGCCACACCCATATCCCACGGTGTTGTACCCTTCTCATAAGCGGCATTCCAATCAATCGACATCGTCAATGGATCGAACGATGCAATTTAGTCGATAGTAAGCAACCATGTTATTGGAGTGATTTTCCCTAGCCAACTGCTTGCGGTGTTGCCTTGGGAACATATACGCCTAGCATGCACACGTTAAACCATCCAACCTGGGCCTAAGCAAACGCATCCAACAAAAGCCTCGGATACGCCGACGCCACTCTATATTTCAGCCATTCCAGATGAACACCACACCACTCGTCTTCGCGGCCGTGCTGCCGATTTTCTGTGTGATACTCTGCGGCGCACTCGCCCGCCGGCTCAACTGGCTGGATACCGCCGCTGATCGCAGTTTAATCACTGTGGTGGTGCATCTGTTATATCCGGCTTTAATCTTTAGTTACATTCTTGGCAATGATGCCCTGCGCGAACCCTCAAACCTGATCCTGCCACCGCTGTTCGGCTTCGCAACGATTCTGATCGGATTCAGCCTGGCGATGCTGATTGCCAGCAAATGCAGGCTTGGCACCGCACGCGACTGTCGGACATTTGCCTTTACCACCGGCATATACAACTATGCATATTTCCCGGTACCAATCATCGCACTGCTGTTCGACCGCGACACCACCGGTGTGTTGCTGGTGTACAATCTTGGTGCTGAAATCGCGCTGTGGACTTTTGGCGTTGGCGTCATTCTCTCCGGCAACCACTCGCAACCGATCTGGAAGCGCCTCTTCAACGGCCCGGTTGTCGCCATTTTAATCGCGGTACCGATCAACTATTTTCAATTCGACCGACACCTGCCAGGCTTCATCCTCAAAGCGATTGGGATGCTCGGCCAATGTGCCATTCCACTGGGTCTCCTGCTGATTGGTGCAACCTTTACCGATCTGGCCAAAAATGTAACCTTAAGCAATCGATTGAAACTCCCGCTCACGGCATGCCTGCTGCGACTGGCTATTTTGCCCGCAGCATTTCTCTGCGCCGCACTCTTGCTCCCGCTTTCAACCGAGCTCAGATGCGTCGTCGCCATACAAGCCGCAATGCCTTGCGGTGTATTTCCGATCGTATTGGCACGTCACTTTAACGGCTCACCAGAAGTCGCCCTCAAAGTCGTGCTGAGCACAACCCTGATCAGTTTCCTGACCATCCCGCTGTGGATCGGCTTCGGCCTGAACCTATTGAATCGATGATTCCCAATCCAGCCTGGCAAACAGCCCTGTGACCGCAAACTCGACTTTGCAACGGTGGCTTAGCACAAATCAACCGCTTCTCTGAGCCACATTCCTCAAATTTTAGTTGACTCAAGCCAATACATAGTACGCCTGCGGATACAATGACTTAGACGCAAATTCTCACTTGTTCGATTGACTGCAAGCAGCACTTGCTTTTAC
>CAXQRK010000054.1:0-18623 GCA_964226535.1 Polaribacter sp. | reverse complement strand
GACGTGTGCTCTTCCGATCTCCTTTAACTCATCTTTTTAGGATAATAAAAGCGAAACCATTTTTAGAAATGGTTTCACGGATATAGGCATGAGAGAATGAAACACAAAAGTCGCTCTTTTTGTTTAACTCTAGTGAGTTTTCGGCCTAGAACCATTACTGCCACTTCCGTCTGCAGGTATCAGAAGTGCAATTCGGCTTGTGCGTCGTTGCTGGCCGGCTCCAGTCCAATAACATGCCAGCCTTTGGGGGTGAGGACGCGGCCTTGTGCGGTGCGTTGCAGATAACCTTCCTGAATGAGGAAGGGCTCGTGTACTTCTTCGAGCGTATGGGCTTCTTCGCTTACCGCGAGGGCAACGGTGCCTAGACCAACCGGGCCGCCGCGGTAGTTCTCCGCCATCACACGCATGATTTGCTTGTCCATTTCGTCGAGTCCACGGGCATCAATTTCGAGCAGTTCCAAGGCGGCAGCGGCCATCGCCTGGGTGATGATGCCATCGCCGCGTTGTTGTGCATAGTCACGACAGAAGTTGACCAAATTATTGGCGATTCGAGGGGTGCCGCGTGCCCGTCGAGCGATTTCGGCGGCACCATCAGGGTCAAATTCAACCGTGAGCAGACCGCAGGTGCGCTCGACAATTCCCTGCAGGGTGTGATGGTCGTAGTAAGTTAAGCGTGATTGAAGGGTGAAGCGGCTGCGCAGCGGTGCGGTGAGCAAGCCCATTCGGGTGGTTGCGCCCAGTAGGGTAAAGCGAGGCAGGCTGAGGCGCACGCTGCGGGCGTTGGGCCCTTGATCAATCATGATATCGATGCGAAAATCTTCCATCGCAGAGTAGAGATATTCTTCCACTGTTTTGGGAATGCGGTGGATCTCATCGATAAACAGGATGTCCCCTTCGCCCAGATTGGTGAGTAGGCCGGCAAGATCGGCAGGCTTGTCAATCACTGGCCCGGAAGTGATGCTGACTTTCTTGCCCATTTCGTGACCGAGGATGAGGGACAGGGTAGTCTTGCCAAGTCCCGGAGGGCCGCTGAGTAAGATGTGGTTGAGTGGTTCACCGCGATCACGGGCCGCACCGACCATCACCCTCAAGCGTTCAATGGTCTTGGGCTGCCCGGCAAAGTCGTGAAATGAGAGCGGACGCAGCATCGACTCCTCAGAACTAATCGGTTCGGCCAGAGTCTGTTCAATAAATTCGGTGCCGGTGGGCGTATTTTCTGGAGTGAGAGGCATAGTCGCTGGGTCAGGATTGAATGGTATCTTAACACATCAAAAAATTGCTGCGAGTCAATCAATCCGGCATGGAGGCAACGGAATTCATTGCAACCTATTTCTGTGCGGCTAACCGCAGCGAATCAATCGCAACGACGGCCTGTGCCAGCCGCGCTGGTGGCGTGCCACTGATTTCGGTGTAGGGCAGTTGCAGGTGATCGAGTGTGTCTTTGAACCGTTGCTGCAAGTACTCGCGTGCGTCTGCGCTGTCACGCTGTCCGGGATCAGCTTGCCACGGGATGTCAGGCATACAAAGCAAATAGAGGCTGTAATCGCGTTCGAGGAAACGTTGCCATACCCAATCCAGTTCCGTATCGAAATAATGATTGGCATAGAGGATGGATGACAAAATATTCGTATCGTGAATGATCAGTTGCCGGGCACTGTTTAGTTGGCGATCTTCCAGAGCCAATTGTCCGGCTGCGATTGGATTCAGATCCTGAACTTGAAGATCCCGCTGCAGTTGATCGACATAACTGCGCACGAATTCGGCAGTCCAAGGTTCCCGGTAGTGAGCGGACAGAGCCTTTGCCAGTGTACTTTTACCAGTGGATTCGGCCCCGGTGATGACGATGCGGTGTTTCATTGCGGATTAACCGCTTGATTCGACGCGGTTACGGTACATCGATTGTTTCCAATCGCGCCAGCCCTTAACGGCTAAAACAATAAAAATACCAAACAGGAGCACACTGGGCCAGATCTTATCGTTTAAAAAAAAGCCGATGTAGATAAAGTCAGAAATAATCCAAAAAATCCAATTTTCGATATGTTTGCGGCTTAGCAGCCATTGTGCGGTAAAGGCGCAGCTGGTTGCAAAAGCATCCATGTACGGCAGGCGAGCCTCACCGGTCTTGGTCAGCAAGGCGCCGATGGCGAATGTCGATACGATGAGATACATGGCAACGAAGCACCAGTACTTGACTGGCAGGTGCGAGATTTTGAGCGCGTGTGAGTGATTCGAAATCAGACCGAACCATTTGCCCCAACCATATGCGGCAATCCCAACAAATATAAGATTCATGGCACCGAATGCATAGTAGCCGGACCGAAAACTGATGTAAATATAAGCCAAATAACATAGGATGAAACAGGGCCAGGCACTGATGCGCTCCTGTATGCTCAGCCAAACACCACTCACGCCAGCAAGCATGGCCAGCCAGTCAATTGGATGCGTGGCAACAAGTTGTGTCCAAAGCGTCTCCAACATCAGTCAGGGCAAGGTCTCCGCAGTGGTGGCGGCAGGGCGATAAAGGTTACAACCGCACACAAGCTATTCAGGCTATTCAGCATCGTAAACGCGCACGCGTTTCCAATAGCTAGAGTATTGCTGTATAAATGCCTGATGGCGCGGATCCACCTGATATGCATTGTGGGCTGCCACATTTTTGAACACGGTAGTCAGGCAATAATCGTAAGTTTGTACAATAGCCGGACGCTCGGGAGTCGCCGCAGGACTGCCGATGTAGGCGGTTTCAAGGTGCTCGATATATTTCAAAGTTTCCAGGCCGATGCGAAAATCAGTCAGTTGATCCCCTTTTAAATCCTTACGCAGCCAAAATAAGACAGTATGAACAAGCATGATTTGATAGAAGTGTAGTCAACAATTAGAGTTTTGCGGCAATAAAAGCTTGAAGTTCTGCGTGATTTTGTGCGACTGCAAGCTCGGGACGCTCTTTGCTGAGGCGATCGGGCGGGCAAAATAACAGCCCTTCATCAGCCGCATCAATCATGGATAGATCGTTGTATGAATCGCCTGCCGCGATGGTATCGAAATTAAGCATGCGAAATGCCTCGATTGCTTTGCGTTTATGGTCTGTAAGACGAAGTGTGTAATCCGCAATGCAACCGCTTGAATCAATCACTAGATCGTGACAAAACAGGGTTGGGTTGCCCAGTTTTGCCATAAGCGGCATAGCGAACTGGCTGAAGGTATCGGATAGGATGACCAGACGGGTGTGCGCGGTGACCCAATCAACGAATTCCTTAGCGCCAGGCAGTGGATCCAGATGGTCGATGACGGCTTGAATATCGGCAAGTGTGCAGCCTTGTTGATTCAGTATGTCCAGACGGTAGCGCATGAGCGTATCATAACAAGGCTCGTCACGCGTGGTACGTTTAAGCGCATCAATTCCCGTTTTTTCCGCAAAGGCAATCCACATTTCGGGGATTAGTACACCTTCAAGGTCAAGACAAACAATATTCATATGGTCGATGTCTGCTCAATTGGATGACCAAGTCAATCTCTTTATACCATGTGGCAAACTGTGCCCAAGTCGGGCGCTTGCTAATTCCAATTAAATTGGGATTCGATTGACTCGGCCAATACATCGAGACGCTTTTCGGACACCTTTTGTGCGGTGCCTAATTCTTGTGCGTAGACCGATACTTTAAACTCTTCGAGTAAGATTTGATAACGTTTGACTGCATTAGTTTGTATATATCCTTGAGCCGACCGCTTAAGTGCATGGAGACGTTGTTCGTACGGAGCGACACGTTTGGATCGCTCGATATCGCGCTGGACATTCACTTTGGCACGTTCGGCACGACGCTGCATAGCGGTCAGGAAACGGGTAATGTGCGGCAACTCATCGAAGGAAAATTGTTCGAGGACAGTGGTGGGGGCGATGCATTCCATCTGGGCACGCATCCCGGGGTAGACGATTGCTTTGGCGGTTTGCTTTTGCTGCAGTAGTCGGGAGACTTCCTGACGCGCCTGAAGCAATGCATGCAATCGATCGCGCAGTTTGCAAATGATACCGGGACGCTCTCGATCGGCACGGGCGAGGGCCTGATTAAAGGTGCTTTGTTGAAGTGGCAAGGGCGATGCGCAAGCAAACAAGTGTCGACGAATATGCGCCCATGCGGCGGCTTGGATACTTGCAAAACCACCGAGTGGCAGCAGCAGTGTGCCGAGTGCTTGGAGTGCGTTCAACTCGCGTCGCAACCATGCAATCTCGCGCCCCATCACAATTTCACCCAATACTGGCCAGGCGATTTGTGTCGCTTCAAGTGCACTGCTTTGATCGCTCATCAGTCGTAAGTGCACCTGTTCACCATCGAGGACCAGGGCGGGAAAGGCGGTGAGCGGCAGGCCTGCCTGACCGGTCAGATCAATTGCCTCGGGAAGGTCACCGAAATTCCAGCCACGCAGGTGCTCGCGTTCGATGCGAGCGGTGGCCTGTCGCCATGCCGGCAAGCTATGCAGCCCAGCACCGGCCCTTACTTGCAAAGCCCTCGCGTCAAGGGATGCGCGCAGAGCAGCGAGATCACGGCCGCTACAGAGAATCTCACCCTGTGCGCCGGTAACTTGAATACGAGGTCGAAGATGACGGGGGATGGTGCTCTGTGCCCAGTCTTTTTTTGCGCTATGGATGCCGAACTCGGTACGTAAGATATCCACAAGTTGTTCACACAGTGAACGGTTGGATGGTTGAACTCGCGCACGCAGCTCTGCTGCGCGCTGTTTGAGCGGATGCAGGCGGATTCGGATAGGCTTGGGCAGACTGCGCAGCAGACTTTCGATAGTGGCTTCCAAATGACCAGGAATCGCCCAATCAAGCGTGCTTTGTTGAATGGCATCGAACTGTGCCAGCGGAACTGATACAGTAACCCCATCCGCATCGTCCCCAGGCGCGTGGCGGTAATGCACAGAAAGTGTGCGGCCGCCCATTATAACTGAGTCCGGAAACAGGTCCATGCGGTCATCGGCTGCTGTTTGCGGGAGCAGATCGTCGAGGCTTGCTTTGAGAAATTCGAGGCGACCACCCTGTGTGCGCTTTGCGAAACGGCGCAACTCAGCATAGGAGCCAACTGCATGGAGTCGTTGGCGGTAAAAGTCGAATAGTCGATCGTGCACCCACAAGCTCGAGCCGAGGCGTCGCCGCGCCAGCTCGGAGGCCGCTTGCTCGCAGATTGCAACATTGTGTGTCAAAAATTCAGGGCGCTCGCGGATGCCCAATTCAACCAGTCCATTGCGCACAAAAATGTCGGTCGATTCATCGGCATCCACTCGGCTGAGACTTACATTGGCGCGACTGATTTCGAGGCCAAACAGGATCTTACGCTGCTTACACAGTGCAGCGGCCGACTGGGTACTCCAGAACGGCTCGGAGTACTTGAGTTTGAGCAAATCACCGGCCATTTGTTCAATCCACTCCACTTCAATCCGAGCCGCAGTGCGAGCAAACAGACGGCTGGTTTCCATCCATTCGCCACATACGATCCAAGCTGGAGCAGTCGTTTGTGGCACTGGTGATTTTCCGGTCTTGGCGTAAGTTGCCTTGCGCTGCTGTTTTGCGGCGTTGTGGTCGAACAGCCCCGACCCAGGAAATAGCAGTGCTTTACGGTTATAGGGGCCGCGGTATTGGTGCCCCTCTTGTTTACATGCAATGTTACTCAGCAAGCCGCTCAGGATTGAGCGGTGAATGGCAGCGTAGCCAGCTTCTGTTAACGGATGCTTGCCCTTTCCCCTGCTGTCGTGGTCTGGCATTTCGGCGACAGCTGACGGCTGCTCACGCATGATATTTTTCCCTGTAGAAACGATCGTCAGACTTTGCAAAATGCGCTCAAGTTGATGATGGATGTCGCGCCACTCGCGCATGCGTTGGTACGAGAGGAAGTGTTGCCGGCAAAATATACGTAGTTTGCGTTGCGAGAGGCGCTCCATTTCGTGATGATAGGCCCGCCAAATATTCAGCAGCGTCAAAAAATCTGATTCTTTGTGAATGAAGCGGCGATGCATGGCATCCGCTTCAGCGGCGCATTCAACCGGGCGCTCGCGAGGATCTTGAATGGAAAGTCCAGCGGCGATGACGAGTACATCAGCCACGACGTTTTCTTGTCTGGCCTGCAAGAGCATACGAGCGACCGTCGGATCGATCGGTAGCCGGGCCAGATGACGGCCTTGCTGGGTCAGCCGATAAACCTCTTCAGCCGAGTGTTGTGGCTCTCGATAGACCGCCTCAAGCTCTTCAAGGAGTCGATAGCCACTGCGGATGGCATGCTCGGCTGGTGGGTCAATGAAGGGAAAGGTGCGCACATCTCCGAGTCGGTAAGCCAGCATGCGCAGAATCACGGACGCCAGGTTTGAGCGCTTTATTTCCGGTGGAGTGAAACGGGGCCTGGCATCAAAATCCGCTTCCGAATAGAGCCGGTAGCAGACCCCGTTACTTACGCGGCCACAGCGGCCAGCTCGCTGGTTTGCGCTGGACTGTGCAATCGCTTCAATCGGGAGTCGCTGGGTGCGGGAGTGTGCACTGTAGCGACTGATGCGGGCCAGCCCACTGTCAATCACGTAGCGAATGCCTGGCACGGTAAGAGAGGTCTCGGCGATATTGGTGGAGAGAATGATGCGGCGACGCCCTTGGGGTTGAAAAATGCGTTGTTGATCCACCGTACCAAGGCGACCGTACAGGGGTAGTAGCACACAGGAACGGCTCAGGCTACCGTCCAACTGGCGACGCATTTCATGAATATCGCGCTCACTAGGCAGGAACACCAGAATGTCGCCATCTGCCTGTTCAGTGACGATTTCATGGACCAGTGCTATCGCAGCTTCAATAAAGGTTCGTTCTTGCTCCCCTGTCGGCATGTCGTCGATTGGTCGATAGTGCATCTCCACCGGGTACATGCGGCCAGAAACTTCGATAATCGGTGCACGATTAAACGCATTGGAAAAGCTTGCGGTATCGATGGTCGCAGAACTGATAATGAGCTTGAAGTCCTTGCGTTGAGCACAGAGCTGCCGAAGGCAGCCAAGGATGAAATCAATATTCAGGCTGCGCTCATGTGCCTCGTCGATGATCAGGGCCTGATATGCACGCAGCATAGGATCATCCTGAATCTCATTCAGTAAAATGCCATCGGTCATGAGCTTGATCCTGGTATCGGATCGGGTTTGATCGGTGAAACGTATTTTGGCGCCAACTTCATGGCCGTAGGTGACACCGAGTTCTTCGGCGATACGACGGGCCACCGAGAGTGCGGCGATACGACGTGGTTGGGTACAGCCAATCAGGCCGCATTGTCCGTAGCCCGCATCCATCAGGAACTTGGGCAGTTGAGTGGTTTTTCCAGAGCCGGTTTCACCCGCGATGACAATGATTTGGTGTTGCTTGATGGCACGTATAATTTCTGCTCTCCGGGCATGGATCGGGAGTTCCTCATGGTAGCTGGTGTGCAGAGTGTGGTGTGTTTGCATTACGGCCTTTGGGGACAATCAATCCTTGCAATGATCGACTGCTAGAAATTTATCTTTCAATCACTGATTGGAATGTTTTGACTCGTTATTTAGTGGCTCATTCAGGCATTTCGTTCTCTGCTCTGTTACAAATAGTTTGACTATGTCAGGGCACTCTAAATGCCAATTAATTACTGGATAAAGGGCTGTTTCAACTGCTTTGCAGATCCTTAATCCAGCAAAACCCAGCCCGTTTGATGGGCAGCCCGTCCGCGCCCACTAAAGCCTGGAGCCACCTGTCGGAGTCGAACCGACGACCTGATGATTACAAATCAACTGCTCTACCAACTGAGCTAAGGTGGCCTGTTCTACTGGATCGGGGACTCGAACCCCGAACCAATTGATTAAGAGTCAACTGCTCTACCAATTGAGCTAATCCAGCAGATCTGTCAGTGAGATGAATCACCAATAAAGGCACACAGATTGCTTCGGAAGTGTATTCTGTCAAGCTATCGATTTCATTTTTTCAGTTTTACTCGTTTCAATGCTGGAGTCTGACCCAGCATCATCTTTGCATCTTAGATGTATGAAACTGAGCGATTGTCTGGTGCGATGCATCAGAACTGGATGAAAAGCTCAGGACACCTATTCCGCCCGACAAGCTAGCCCATGCAAGTAAGCAATCTGGCTTGTGGAACTGGGTCGACCTGGTCAAATAGTCGTTGATTGTTCTCGGTCTGAGCTGCCTTGTAGCGGTTCTAGCACGCCCGCTTCGAATCGTTTGATCTTTGCCTGTACGAAGTCATGTACGTTTAAATCGCTATCTTCGATCAGTGACGTGAGATCCATTGCGAACCAGAGTTGGTCGATACAATCAATCCGGTGAGAATCGAAGAATGTTGCATTCGCGCGGCGACGGCCCATCACCGCCGCACTATAATTTTTGCCGCCGGTGATTTGTGAGTCGAAACAGGCGTTCAGCTTTTCGGCAAGTTCAGGTTGGCAGCTAACATCCAGCGCGATTTTGTCCTCTGCGCTCAGCCAGTCAAGCGCCCCCCACACTTCACAGCCATATACGTTATTCGGACGCGAATGAAGGGGCACGCGACGAATGGCTTCGAGAGCTGCGAGGCAAACTGTAATGTGAGTCGGATGTTTATCTGCCGGGTTGTGGGTGTACACTACTTCGGGCTGTGTCTGCACAAGAATGCTTGCAAGTGCATCAACCAGTGTGGCACGCGATGCGGGAGTGTGCAACATTGAACTGGTAAGCCCAAGTTGCTGGATGAAACTATATTGGCCTATCTCGGCGGCCGTGCGTTGCTCATGCATACGTACCACTTTCATTTGTTCATCGGTGTACGCAGCGTATTTGCCCGCACGTGGGCTGCTGCTGCCATCGGTGCAGGTGACCCCGCCGAACCAGTGAAGGTCGTCATCATAGCAAATTTGAATCCCGTGAAAGGCCATGAATTCGAGATCGTCCGGATGTGCACCGATCGCCAGATGCGAACAGCGCGCATATGCTTCCGAACTCAGCACGTGATCGGGAATGAAGAGGTCGGCAACGTGCTTGAATGAATCGACCATATAAGGTTTGGTGCGTGGACAAATGCGGCGGATCAGTCAACAGCACTTAAGCGCAACTGGAAGGAGAGGAGCCCGGTGTTTGAGTCGGCGCGGTGGATCGCTTGCGAGCAAAGCAAGGATATTCCAATAGATGCCGGTACCAATGCCATTTAAAATATAAGATGCTGGCAAGTATGGCACCACAGCTATCGGCAAGCCAATCATTCAATTCAACGCTACGTCCAGGAGTGAACAACTGTCGACATTCATCCAACAGACCATAAACGGCAACGACTAGAATGACTGAGTACACCCCACGCCAGCCGAGCTTGAACACGTCAGGGATACGCAAGATGGTGGTGGCAAGCAGGCCGAATACCAACAGATGCGCAATTTTGTCGTAAGAAAAGCCCAATTCAGGACTGGCAAGGTTCGATTCACTCGATGCTGCGTGGATGGCGAGCACCATTACAAGAGGCCACAAGTAATGTCTTTGAATTTTAAATTTCATTGCTCCACGAATGTGCCGGCAACCAAAAGCGAAAAGTGCTGCCGCTGGGGGAGGATTCAAGCAAGTCAATATCGCCGCGGTGATCAAGCAGAATACGCTTACTAATCGAGAGGCCCAATCCAGTACCACCAGGGCGATGGCTTAAAAAGGATTCAAAGATATCGGCTTGTATACTTTCGGGGATGCCAGGGCCGGTGTCGCGAATAATGAATGTAACTTGCGCCTGATCGCTTTCACTGACGATCGTGATCCGGCCACCTTTAGGCATAACTTGCATAGCATTGAGAATTAAATTGAGGATGACCTGCTGAATTTGGCCTTTATTGACTTCAACAAATAGCGCCTGTTCATTTGGGATATAGTCGATATCAATTTTTTGTTGGTGCGCTTTGAGTCGAACCAGTCGCAAGGTGTCTTCGATCAGCTCGTTCAGGTCGAAGCGAGCGTGCATGTCCTGGCGATTGCGACCGAAGTCGAGCACACGGCTGATGATGGCTTCCAAGTGATTGAGTTTGTCGCCGATCACGGCAAGGTCGGTTTGCCGATCATCATTTGGTTCGAATTGCAGATCGAGTGACTCAAACAGTAGTTGTATCACTGTCAATGGATTGCGGATTTCATGGGCGATCTCGGCGGCAAGCATGCCAAGTGTGGTGAGTTTTTCGTTTTGACGCAGCGACTCTTCCGAACTGAAGATACGCGTATAGAGGCGGGCGTTTTGGATTGCAATGGCACCGAGTTGAGTCAGTGTAGCGAAGACTTTTTTTTCATCATTGTTAAAGCGGTGTTGATGGTCCGTATAGGCATTGAGCAAACCGATCACTGTGTTATTAAAGATAATCGGGCTGGCCAACATGGAGACCAGGCCTTCACGCTGTACCACATGAATGAAATCATTTTCGACAGTGAGGGGAAGGTTAGCGACTTCGATTTGTTTGTGTCGATGGATTGCTGGGCCGAAGGAACTGTCTTCGACATTAAAGCTGACCATTGCTTGAATATCACCCCGAGGCCCATTCATGGCATGTAAGTGCAGGCGCTTTTGGTCAGAAGAGAGTAAAAAGAGTGTGCAACTATGGCAGTTCATCAATTGGCGCCCCTCGCGCACCAGGCTACGTATTACTTCATCTTGTTCGAGCTCGCCAACCAGTCCCTGCCCCATGTTGACCAGGGACTCCAGTTGATGGGCTTTGGTACGGAGTTGCTGGATCAACCACAGCTTGGAGACGACACGGCTGGCTTCATTGGTCAACAGCGTAAGGATTTTAAGGGATTGATCGTCGAAGGCATTCAGCGATTCGCTGTCTACATTGACCACGCCGATCACCGCCCCCTGATCTTCCATTGGCACCGCCATTTCCGAGTATATATTAGGGCGAATCGAGATATAACGAGGTTCTTTGGTGACATCAGGAACGACCAGTGCTCG
This sequence comes from Polaribacter sp., assembly GCA_964226535.1. Classification (GTDB taxonomy): domain Bacteria; phylum Verrucomicrobiota; class Verrucomicrobiia; order Opitutales; family Coraliomargaritaceae; genus Lentimonas. The sequence continues at coordinate 7,665 of CAXQRK010000054.1, read as the reverse complement.
ACCATGCAGGGCCGTCCATCCGGTAATACCTTGCCCCAATGCAAGGTCCAGATCGCCCCAGCCCTCCGGGAGCCCATGTGAGACTTCCAACTCAAGTCGCTGGGTATCTGGATTGATCAACGAGATGGATGCGCTGCTAGGGTGCAGTACGCGAATAATCTCCTGCAGAATGAGTGTGAGGGCTTCTTTGGGTTCGTCCGTATTGGACACCAGACGACTGATCCGATACAGCGAATCAATGGCAGTGTGCTCAGCGTCATGGTGTTCCATCCCTTAAATATGCAGCATTTTATTAACAAGGTCGAATCTTCAATCGATTAATTGTCAATGCTCTGTTGGGCAGTACGCATCCAATATATTTAATCTACATGCGTTATCGATGCACAATGGCGTGTAATTTATCACGTAGTTTCAAGAGCTTATTGGGGTGAATTGCCTCTTGGGTATTAATGTTTTCAATGTAAAAGGTATCCATGGCGATGCCGCGTTCAGTAGCAATACGTGCGAAGGTGATGTCGAACCCGGTCGAATAAATAAGCCGGGCAATTGCGTATAAGAGTCCAATACGATCTTCCGCCTGGACCTCGACAATGGTGCGTTTGAGGGAGCGTTCATGATAGATTTTGACTTGTGGAGCGATCTTGGCAGGTAGCCTGCCGCGTGCTCGTTTGTGCTCACGGTTCACCTTGGCTTCGAGCCGCTCGACCTCAGCGGTAAGGCGTTTGCCATGCATCAGCGTGTCGTTAACATGTGTTTCGAAAATCTGCTGCATGTCTGTGTCGGAGAGCATGTCACCTTGGGGTGCCATGATGTAAAACGTATCAATTGAGATATTATCACTGCGCGAGATAGCCTTGGTACTGAGAATATTGACACCGGCGAGGGTCAGGGCGCCAGCTAATTTGTAAAACAGGCCAACACGATCCCACGTCACTACATTAACGACACTCATATTAAGATCAATGTCATTGTACCAATCAATCACGGGGGCTAACATTTCGGTCGATTGACTGTGTTGAATCTGCCTGAGCAATTGGTTGACCATGCGCAGATGCAATTCAATTTCGCTTACCTTGGTGTTAATAAAATACCGCTCAGGCAGGTGCTTGAAATGGGCGTCAATTTCATCGGCGCCGATGCCACTGATGGAACGTGCCAGTATTTGCTGATGCAGCAGTACTTTTTGTTCCTGATGCTTTTGTTCGATGATATGCTTATGTTCGAATTGCTCCAAAGTATGTTGATAGAGAATCCGGTGCATGGTGTCTTTGTAGTCATTCCAAAGAGTGGGAGCTGTACCGCGGGCATCACAGTAAGTATGCACGTAGAGGAAACGTAATTTTTCCGGATCTTCGATGAATTCGGCAAATGAGTGTGCGGTTTGGGGATCATCGAGGTCAAAGCGTTGCCAGATGCGTGACATAGCCAGGTGGTGACGAATGATGAATAGCACTTGCTGCTGTTGCTCGGGACTGATATCGAAGCGAGTCAGGATTGGTTGAGCGATACGCACTCCATTGATATCGTGTTGTTTGATCCCTTCGGACTTACCAATATCATGCAGTAGGAGGATCAGGTAAAGCAGCAGTGGATCATCATTTTTACGCAGCGCATTTTCATAGACGCCATCAAGCTCCGTGTCTTTACGGAATACATGATCAAGGTGTTTAATCGTGCGCAGGACATGCTGATCCGCAGTATAGCGATGGTAGTATTCGTGCTGCACCATGCAGGTAAGTTGACCAAATTCCGGCAGGTATCGTCCCAATACGCCAAGTTCGTGCATGAACTCCAAAATCGGATAGACTTCTCCGGCACTGCGTAGGATTGAGCAAAAGCTTTTGGCAGCCGATGGATGATTGATGATCGAATGATCAATCAGGGGCAATGAGCGGGAAATACGGAATTTCAGGTCGGGATGTAGTTTGGCACCGAATTGTTGCATCAGCCGAAACACACGAATCAGGCGCAACGGATCTTCGGTAAAGACCGATTTTTTTTGAGCGGACAAGACCTTATCCTGCAGAATGAACCCATCCATCCGTTTCATCGGGAGATGCTGATGGGCACGCAAAGCTTCGCGAAAGGTGATATGCTGGGTATGGTGCGGATCATTTTCGCTGGAAAGCGCAAGCCGTTCTTTGAGCAGTTCGCTGATATGGTAGATGCTGCGCGCTGCGGTGTAATAATCTTTCATGAATGCTTCGACGCGTTCAAAAATGTCTGTTTGTGGATAGCCGAGTCCAGCGGCCACCGTGGCTTGCTGGTCCAAATCAAGCTTGTCGGTAGGCCGTCGGTTTTGTAGATGTAGCTCCGTGCGGGTGCGCAAGAGAAAGTCGTAAGCGACTTCTATTTCGTCGCGCAGGTGGCGGCGTAGTAATTTGGCTTGGTTAATTTCTCGAAACGAGCTGTAGCCGAATTTGATATTGGCCATCCATAAAATGTTTTGGTAGTCGCGCAGGCCGCCAACACCATTTTTGATGTCCGGCTCTTGCAGGTAGACCGTATTGCCAAATTTGGCGTGGCGATCGCACTCATCGGCCAGGCGTTGTTGAATGTAAGCGGTGGAATTTTCTTTTTTGCAGTAGTTGGCAAAGCGTGTCTGCATCTCGATATAAAGTGGCTCAGATCCACAGATGATGCGTGATTCAAGGATTGCATTCTTCGATTGGATTTCGTTCTTCGCTTCGTTAATCGCTTCTTTGGCATTGCGGGAGGCGTGCCCGATTTTCAAGCCCAAGTCCCACAGTGGGTAAAGGATTTCTTCCGCCAGCACCTGTTGAAACCGGGTAAAGTGGGCCCCTGTAATCTTTTCAGGATAGAGAAACATCAGATCAATATCACTGTGGGGATTCAATTCACGTCGGCCATAGCCACCGGTGGCGAGGACCGCCATTTTGCAGGGGATTGTACCATGCTGTGTCGCGTACAGATCGAGCGCCGCAAGAAATAGATTCTCGATCACGACATCAACCATTGCGGCGCGTGCTTGGCACACCTCTAGTCCGGAAGCACTTTTTTGATGGTGACGCCGCAGCATTTCATTTTCCAACTCAAGGTAGCGCTTGTAAGCCGGCAGCTGTTTATTACGCGAGACGCCAGGGTCAAATACCAGACGCTTTTGCGCATGTTTATGTAGGCGTTGAAAGACCGGATTTTCTTGGATCGGCATGAACAGTAAAGAAAAGAAGTGATCGAGAATCTCATGTGCATCGGCTCGGGGTTGGAGCCAGGGGCAAACTTGGATTATCGGTAGGATCGTTTGGTGGCAGCATATTGGATACAAACCCTATTTTTGCAGCCCTCGTCAAGCGACTTTGCGCGGCCATAGGTCAACAACACTTGAAAATCCAGGATTTGATCTAAAAATACATGTTTTTATTTTTGACCAGAGAGACAGATGCACTACTGTTTTACTTTTAAGTTTTATAAAACCAAAACAATTATACCTATTATGCAAATCACAGACGATACAGTAGTCGCGATGGACTATGCGCTTAAGGATGACGAAGGCACTTTGATTGATCAGTCTCAACCTGGACAGCCGTTGGTTTATTTGCATGGTCATCGCAATATTGTTCCAGGCCTTGAAGCTGCCCTTGAGGGAAAGTTGGCCGGCGAGACCGCTGAAGTGCGGATTGATCCGGCAGATGGTTATGGCGAAGTCAATCCAGCACTGGAGCAGGTTGTCCCCAAAGATCATTTCCAAGGCATTGCGGAACTTCAAGTTGGCATGCAATTTCAAGCCAATACCGATCAAGGTCCGATTTCGGTTCGTGTGGTGAAAGTCGAAGACGACGATGTCACCGTGGATGGCAACCATCCGCTTGCAGGCAAGCACCTAAACTTTAACGTAACGATCCAAGAGGTGCGAGCAGCGACCGAAGATGAGATTGCGCATGGCCACATCCCTCAGGGCGGTGGTTGTTGCGGTGGTAAAGGGCGGCAGTCAGGTGGCTGCGGTTGTTCACATTAAACACAGCTGCGGCTGCCACAGGTAGTATATCTGCAACCGGTGACTGTGGCACCGACTTCGTTCGGCGCAGCGTGACAACTGGGCTAGCTACTGCTGCGCGACTTTTGCCCAAGAGTCACGCAGTTCTACGGTGCGATTAAACACCGGCGCACCTGGTTTGGACAGTTTGTGATCGACACAGAAATAACCGATTCGCTCAAACTGACAGTGCTCACCGGGATTCATTGTGGTTAACGCCGGCTCACAAATCGCAGATACATTCTTGACGGAATCCGGATTCACATAGTGAGTAAATGGTACATCCTTATCCGCTTCGGGATGCGCCACGGTAAACAAGCGGTCAAATAAACGGACCGGACATGCCACCGCATGTTCCGCACTCACCCAGTGGATGACGCCTTTGACTTTGCGGTCTTGAGGCTGCTGGTTGAGCGTATCGTGATCAACCGAGCACAGTAGTTTGGTGATCTTGCCAGCGGCATCTTTCTGCACGTCCTCACATTTAATGATATAGCCATAACGCAAGCGCACTTCACCGCCTTTTTTGAGGCGGAAAAACTTTCGATTGGCCTGTTCTTTAAAATCGTCCTGCTCAATCCACAATCGTCCTGAAAAGGGCACCTTACGTGCGCCTGCCGTTTCATCTTCGGGATTGTTAATGCCATCCACTTCGATCACTTTTCCTTGTGGCCAATTCGTCAGCTCAACTTCGAGCGGATCAAACACCGCCATTCGACGGTTTGCCGTACGGTTTAGCTCGGCCCGGACCGCATGCTCAAGCAGGGCCACATCGCTGGTTGAGTTCATCTTAGTAATGCCGATGGTTCCACAAAATTGGCGAATGGCCGCTGCCGGATAGCCACGTCGCCGCATCCCGGAGAGTGTCGGCATGCGCGGATCATCCCAACCGTCCACAAATCCACCGTCGACCAACTGGCGCAATTTGCGCTTACTCACCACCGTATAGGTCATATTCAAACGTGAAAATTCGGTCTGCTTGGAAGGGAAAATAGCCAGCTTCTGAATAAACCAATCATACAGTGGACGATGATCCTCAAATTCGAGCGAACACAGTGAATGCGTGATGCCCTCCAGTGAATCACTTTGGCCGTGGGTAAAGTCGTAGCTCGGATAAATGCACCACTGGTCACCCACACGATGGTGATGCATACGCTTGATTCGATACATCACCGGATCGCGCATATTCATATTCGGATGTGCCATGTCAATCTTGGCGCGCAGCACCTTCTCGCCATCGGCAAATTCGCCCGCCCGCATGCGTTTAAATAAATCCAGGCTCTCGGCAATTGGACGTTCGCGATATGGACTTGGACGCCCGGGCTCGGTAATCGAACCGCGATAAACACGCATTTGGTCGAATGAAAGCTCTTCAACGTAGGCATGCCCAGCTTGAATCAGTTGCAGCGCCCACTCAAATAACTGCTCAAAATAATCACTGGCAAAGCAGACCTTGGCCCATTTGAACCCCAGCCAAGCGATGTCCTCTTGAATCGCGCGCACGAATTCATCACTCTCCATTTCCGGATTAGTGTCGTCAAAGCGCAGGTTGCACTGCCCGCCAAATTCCTCAGCAATGCTGAAATTAAGACAAATTGCCTTCGCATGACCGATCTGTAAATAGCCATTCGGTTCAGGTGGAAAACGTGTTTGCACGCGCCCACCGTGCTTGCCGGCTGCCACATCGGCTGCCACCATTTGACGAATAAAATCGGTTGATGTATCGGTTCTGTCTGACATACGAATGAACAAAAACAACAATTTCAGGCCAGCTGCCAGGTTAAAATACCAGGCAGCACAAAGCCGGGCAAACTACAATCGCTCGAATCATGGCGCAATGAAGGCTTGCAAACGAGCCAGTACGCGCTCTTTACCAAGCAAGGCCAGCATCGGCAACAGGTCAGGGCCGCCACCCTGTCCACTTACTGCATAACGTAAGGAGGGAAAATACACAAAGACTTTCACTCCATTGGCTGCGGCATGCCCTTCTAATGCGGCTTGTAAGGCAGTTAGCTCAAATGATTCAAGCCCTTCCAGCACCGGCACGATCTCCTTGAGGACTTCCTTGGGATCTATCTTTTTAGCAATTTTTGCCGCAACCGTTTGATCGAAGGAATATCTATCATCAAAAAAATAGCGGCAAAAGTCGGCCAAGTCTTCCAGTGAACGCACCTTGCCCTGGCAAAGAGCCAATACCGATTGAATATAATCCTCATCCGCTGCATCTTCAATGACACCCGCGCCATGCAGGATGGGCCGCGCCAAAAAGGTGAAGCTCTCAATGTTTAATTCGCGCAAATACTCCGTATTCAAGGCAGACAACTTGGCTTCATCAAAGCGGGCATTGCCTTTGTTGATCCCGGTAAAGTCAAACCGTTCAATAATTGTATCAATCTGCATTTTTTCGCATGCATCTTTCGGATTCCAACCGAGCAGGGCAATATAGTTACGCACTGCATTGGCCAGGAAACCACGCTGTTCATAGGTTTCGATCAAGGCACCCTGGTCGCGCTTACTCATTTTACCCGGACCTGATTGTTTCAAAATCAGTGGTATATGTGCAAATACCGGTGGCTCCACACCAAAAGCTTTGAATAGTTCCACATGCTTGCTGGTATTGGACAAATGATCTTCACCGCGAATCACGTGAGTGATTCCCATGGCAATATCATCGATCACATTGACTAGATGAAAGACCGGATTGCCATCCTTGCGCACAATCACAAAGTCCATCTCCTCCGTACGCTCAACCCGACCCCGCACTGCATCGTGAATAATCACCGGAGCCGCTCGCACCTTTTCCACCTCTGCCTGGCGAAAATCATCATACTCGCGGTAACGCTCACCTTCGAGTTTGAACCAAACCGCACCATCCTGCTCGTAAGTGCGGCCGGCATCGCTCAATTGCTGTAGATAGTCCTCATAAATTGCCCGACGTTGACTCTGAAAATACGGGCCATACGCGCCACCCACTTGCGGACCTTCATCCCAGTCCAGCCCCAGCCAACGCATCCCATCAAGAAGCACGCGCAAGGCGGCGTCAGTATTTCGGGCCTGATCCGTATCTTCAATACGCAGTACGAAAGTACCTCCGGTATGACGTGCATAGAGCCAGTTAAACAATGCGGTGCGGGCACTGCCGATATGAAAAAAACCGGTGGGACTGGGAGCAAAACGAACGCGAACGTGTGACATAGGGCTACAAACAAATTCAACTGCAATTTCCGCAATTTAAAACAAAACCACGGCCGACAATAATGTCTGCACTCAATCAATACCGCGATTTGAGTCAACCTTGATCCTGCCCGACCTGAGCATCGAGTCGACTCAATCATCAAATTGCCACGACCAGATAGCGGCGACTACGTGCCGTTGATAGAACACTGCAACTGAGTCGTAATTCATCCAGCATGATTTAACCTAAATTCGGGAGTTGGAGTCGATGAGATTTTGTAAGATTTTGTTTCACAGGGCTTTGCAAAGGCGTGCAGGCGCACTATTTGGTGCATCAAATCGAATTTGCAATGCCTTGTGGGGCAAACGATTGCGAAAGATCGCGGATCCAACTCGCGAATTTAGGTTAAATCATGCTGGATGAATTACGACTCAGTTGCAGTGTTCTATCAGCGCCACGTAGTCGCCGCTATCTGGTCGTGGCAATTTGATGACTG
>CAXQRK010000053.1:0-12413 GCA_964226535.1 Polaribacter sp. | reverse complement strand
CTCTATTATTTCTTCACTGATTTCTTTTAATTGATTTTCATTTTGTATATCAAATACCATTCCTAGCTGGTTTTTTTCAATATAATCACTATAGCCACAAGCCTTACTACACAAAACAGGTAACCCTGAAACTGCGGCTTCTAATAGCACGGTTCCTGTATTTTCCCTTCTGGCTAAATGTATTAACGCATCAGCTGACATTAATAGTTCTGGTATATCTTTTCGGCCACCCAAAAAATGTACCTTATCTTTAATTTGTTTTTTTTGAGCCAAACGTACAAAAGATTGCTTTTTATCTGCACCAGCTATTACCAAATGGCAGTTCTTTGTATTATTCATATACGCTATAACTTTGATGGCTCGATCTAAGCCTTTTGTTCTAAAACCGGAACCCACAAAAATAAACACGTCACTTGAGTTTTGGATCTTTAACTCGTCTCTTATTTTGTTTAATTTTTCTTTGTTTAGATTAACGCGGTCCTTGCTAATACCTGGAGGTAGCAATGTAAATCGCTCATGCTCGGTTTTATATTCCTGAATATATTCATCGATAGCTGGTTTAGCTAAAGCTAGAATTTTTGTTTTGCCGCCTGGTTTAAAGATTTTTTTCTCAATGGACATAAAATGCTTATACCGAGGTAACGATTTGCAATAAACGGGTCTTTCATGTTTTACTTTGGATTTAAAACAAGTATCCGCCGCATAGTATATATCAGCCCCTGGAATTTTATCGAATGCTACAAAAAGCTGTGGAGCTGATTCTTTTAATTTTACGCCAAGTTTTCTAATAAAACGTTCATTTTTTCTGTGATTACTTTTGTGCTCATCACATTTGATTTCTATTATTTCTAAGCCTGCGGGTCTTTCAGATTCCCATTGGCGGCAAAATATTTTCACCTGATGACCGTTATCATAAAGTCTATTTGCCACGGCTAGCATATCCTTTTGCAGACCACCAAAGGGGAAATACTGAAATAATGCTATCGCTATGTATTTTTGTTTGGTCATTTTACAGTACTAAGCCAACACTAAATAGTTACAAGTATTCTATTTATATTTATGGATACAATGCGGGGAAACTTTAAAGGTTCACGATGGCCCTTGAACCCCGCGTCAGGGTTATTGTACCCACAAAGTTTACTACCCTCAAAAGGTCGCGCAAGAGCAGATCGATCTCTACAGGAACCTAATGACTTGACCAGGCCGCATCAATTTTTGTCATAAAATCTTTAGGTGGACGCCGGCCGTTGCCGTGCGAATCCATAAATCCATGGATCGTTTTGCCGGTCGCGAGGAGTGTGTCGTCACGGTGTACTGCATAGTCAAAATGGAAGCGGGCACGTGGTTTGTCGCGCATGAAAAGATATATTTGCAACCGATCATCGAAGCGGGCGGGACGCTTGTATTCGACACTCGCACTGAGCACGGGGATATGCAAGTCGCGTGCCTCGAGCGTCTGGTACGGGAGACCGATCTCGTCCAACATCAAGATGCGGGCGGTTTCAAACCAGACCAGGTAATTGCTGTGATAGACGACGTCCATGCGATCGGTCTCTGCATAGCGGACACGTATGTGGGCAGTTGTATGGATCATGATTTGGAAATGCTGAACAAAGTAACAAAGCATATACAAAAAATAGTGGTTCATATAAATGTAAAGAGTCGTTGCTCTTGTAATTTCATCAGAAATCTAGCGCAATTAGCCAAAATTGAAGTCTAGCAGCTTAGAATGATCGGGTTTTATAGAGAAGCACTGAATCATGCACGCAAGGTCGACTACAAACGACTCAATTACTCTTACAACGGACTTGGAAATCATTTTGAGAATGAGTTTGTAGCTGGAATCGAGTTGATCGAAAGAATTGAATTGAACATACAGCACCGACGAACACCCTAGAGGCATGAAAATCAAAGCAATCATACACAAAGCCAAAGAAGGCCGGTTTTTGGGCCGAAGTACCCGCACTCCCAGGTTGTTTGACGTAAGGCGAAACGAAGGAAGAACTTACAGAAAACCTTAAAGAGGCTATTGAGCTATGGTTGGACGTTGGTGAAGACGAAATCGAGCCTCAAAGCACTGATCGAATCTTAGAAGTCGCCGTGTGAAGCAGATTTCGGGGAAACATTTGCGCCCAATACAATCGGAAGCATTCCTTGTTTAAGTGCTGCAGCAAAATCGAAATGTTCACCCAGCTCGTCAGCCCTATATGGATATAAGCTCAAGTGAACTGCTCGGCCTCCCAGTAAGTTGACGCCCGCGCGTCTCAGTTTGCTTGCATAATCGGCAGCTTAAATGTCACGCACGCCGACATAGACCCGTGCCACACGTTTGGTAATCGAACACAGTGTTTCCCAGGGGATCGTTCCAGCAGTTTGGCTAAAGGTGGCAGTCGTCAATTCAGCGCCATGGTTGCGTCCGATCAATGTGGCGCGTTCTCCGAGAGCGATTGTTGCGCCGAGATCACTGATATCGACGATGGTTTGATCCATCGTAACACGGCCTAGAATGGGGCAAGGGTGTCCCTGGATCAAGACAGAAGCGCGGTTACTTAGAGTGAGCGGAATACCGTCGGCATAGCCTGCGGTGAGGACTGCGATCGTAGATTCGCGCCGCAGCCGATGGCTGCGGCCATAGCTAATGTCGGTCCCTCGCGGGAGTTGTTTAATCATGCCGACCCGGGTATGAAAGCTGAAAACAGGCTCAACCTCAACTCGGCCGAGCATTGAATCGGGATAGGGATGGATGCCAAATTGGAGCAACCCGACACGAACCGCATTAAAGGGACTGTCGCCACTCAATGAATTGAGGCTCGAGGAATTATCTGCGTGGATCAATAGACCGGTGGTATCGGTTTGATCCAGTACCGCTAGGAAACGTTGGCGTTGTATGCGCGTAAACGCACGATCACTGTCGGCACTGGAAAAATGTGTGTAGATTCCACTTAATCGAATATTGGGGAGCGCGTGCAAGGTTTGCAGCAAGGCCGCAGCTCCCGTGTGCCAGACGCCCAACCGTCCCATCCCGCTGTCGATTTTTAAATGTACTTTAATGGTGCGATGGCGGGCGGCGGCGGCGGCATTCAATTGCTCGGCTTCTGCATGCGTGCTGACTGTGCCAATCAGGTCGTAGTCGATTAAATCATTATATTCTTCGGGTAGTAGGGGTCCCAGGATCAGAATCGGCCAGCCTTCCCCCATGTGGCGAATCTCGGCGGCTTCGCGAACATTCGCGACCGCGAAGTAATCGACCCCGCTTTGCATCAGTCGTTGCACCATTTGCGGCATCCCGTGCCCATAGGCATCTGCTTTCACCACCGAGATGTAGCGTACCTTTGATGGCAGCGCGGCCTGAATGTGCTTGAGGTTACGTTCAAATGCGGCGAGATCTATCTCGGCCCAACAGCGATGTGGTAAGGTTGGAATGGCAATCAGAGCTTAAGGATTAAATGTTTCAGTGCGGCGATGACGTTGGCGCGTCCATGTCTGAAACACATTCAGACCGCTGCTGTAGAGTTCGACCTGCTCGGTATGTTTGAGTATGTGTAATACTTCAGGTAAGCGTTGCGGACGATATTGCAGCGTGGTTGCCGTTTCTGGAGGCGCTTGCCAACCTTTGCGTTGAGGCAGATGAAACAGCGCTCCACTCCAACTCGCCAGGGTGGCATCGTCCACCACTTCGCTTGGCCCTGCTTGACCCTGAGTGAGTCTGATCGCATTCCACGCACCTTTTTTCCAGTCGGCAACCAGCAGCGCGGCATCCACTTCCGGTGAATCGATTGCGATAAGCGCCGCACTGAGCTGCAAACTGTTGTACGCATAATACTGTATCGGCTGCGAACTCAGGTGATTCCAGGTCTGCATCGCCATCGCGCAGAGGCGCAGACCCAGTACCGAACCAGGGCCTTCGCAGTACACAAAATTACGTACTTCTTGCAGAGTCACTTGTGCGGCTTCTAGGGCCACAGCGACTGCAGGAAAGAGGCTTTCCAGCGCGGTGCCATTGTGTTCGGACTGGGCGAGCCATTGCCCTGCATGATCCAGTACACCAGCAAACAGCGTAGCGCTGCTGGCGTCAATCACCAGTGTTGGCGCAGCCGACAGTACGCGGTGGTATGGGGAGTGTCCACTCGATTCAGTTTGACGGGTCAGGCCGATCAGGAATTCGCGATTGCCATCGGCTCCTTTGATTGGAGATTCCAGGGTGCCGATCAGTTGGGCATTCGGCAATTGCGCCAATGCGAAAGATTGGATCTGCTGCAAGACGCGTTGTTGGATCAGTTCGTCGCGAATGATGCCGCGAGCGGCATTAACTTCCTGTCTTTCGGCTTCAAATTGTGGTTTGACCAGCGCGATCAGCCGCCCCTGAGGGGCCAAAAATTGCCAGACTGCCGGCAGCACTTTGGTCAACGAAATAAAGGATAGGTCCATCACGATGAGGGGATAGTCCTCATCCGGCAGGTCACCGGGTTGCAGGTGCCGGGCATTGGTTTTTTCGAGATTGATCACTCGCTTGTCCCGGAGTAGCTGGTGATGTAACTGGGCGCGGCCGACATCGACACAAGTTGCCCGCAGGCTGCCGCGTTGCAAACAGCAATCCGTAAAGCCGCCGGTAGATGCACCCACGTCGAGATGGTGCAGGCCGGTCACATCGATATTGAAGTGCTCCAAGAAACTTTCCAGTTTGTCACCGCCGCGGCTGACAAAGCGCGGTGGCGCTTCGACGGTGACAGCGGCATCTGCCGCCAAGATACGGCCTGGCTTGTCGAGGCGCTGCGTGCCAAGTCTGACTTTACCTGCTAGAATCAGGGCTTTGGCTTGTGAGCGACTCGCGGCAAGGCCCTGAGTGAGTAGTAATTCGTCGAGGCGGATTTTTTTGACCGTGGACATATGGGATCAGGATGGCGGCCTTCCTCATCTTGGAAGTGGCGCGTTAGATTATTTTTCCGGGTGCTTAAATGATTCGGCCGATGTCAGGCGAACATCGCTTGAACGCAGGTGTAGATCGCGCTGCGGATAGGGAATTTCAATCCCATGTACCTTAAAGGTATCCCAAATCTTGAGCAGCACATCGCTTTTTACATTAGCCACGCCATTGGTAGGATCGGAGATCCAAAAACGCAGCTCCAAATCGACCGAATTGTCGCCAAAGCCGAGCAGATGGCAGACCGGTAGTGGATCATCCAGGACCCGATCGACCGCTTGCGCGGCATCAGTCACCAGTTGTATGCAGTGATGCGGATCGCAATCGTATGAGACCCCGATGGGGATTTTCATACGAATCAAATTATTGGTAAAGGTCCAATTGATAACATGTTGAGTAATTAAATCTTCATTCGGGATCAGGTGCTCGGTACCATCGCGGGTGATGACTGAGACATAGCGGGCACGCAGATGATTGATCCAGCCATATGTACCATCGATTTCAATTACATCGCCCGGCTTGATCGAATTGTCAATCAACAGAAGGATACCACTGATAAAATTGGAGACGACTTTTTGCAGACCAAAGCCGACACCCAATCCAATCGCCCCTCCCAATACTGTGAGAGCGGACAGATCGATGCCCATCGAACTCAATGCCACTGCTGTTGCAATAAAGATAAAAATAATTCGGATGATTTTAGTGATCAGCACCTTGAGCGAGGCACTCAGGTGCGGCACCCGTTGAATTTGGGTTTCCATAAGGCCAGCAATTGCAAGCACCAGCCACAGGCTAAAAGCAAAGGCAATAATCCCAGATAAGATGCTCCAGGCGGGTATGGTATGCGTGCCAATGGTGAAGTTCAGATCCTCTAAGCGCTCAATACTGTCATTGACCAGCGAGACACTATACAGTGCGCTTAACAAGTAGCACAGTGCTGCGACTGATTGTGCCCAAAATCGTGCCGGAAGACAACTGGTCAGTAAGCCGATGAGGATCCATAAGCTTCCAAGAACGCTCATAAAACGGAAGATTCCAGCGTCGATTTTCAGCACCAAACAAATGCATAAGGCCAGCACACTGGATCCCCAGAATACCAGGAAGGCGCGATTATGCTGCAACCAGCGGCGCGGACTATTGCCGATGGCAGGATTCGCATCAATCGCGGCACTGAATCGCTTTGAACTAAATGTAAACAGCAGGAGGATCACCAGCAGTTGCCATAGATCCTGCACGTTAAGTGTTCCGCTCGGCACAATGAGCATTTGCCAATATTCGAGTACCCTCATTCCGAGAGATTATCTTTTGAGAATGACTGTCTGCAATCTTTTTGACGGTATTTTGCACTTGGAGAGCGGCGCACTGCAGGCAAAGTAACTGTGATTCTGTTATGAAACTAACCGCACTTGTATATCTGGATCCGGCATTGCGCGATTCGGCACAGTCCCAGGCGCATCGTCTTGGAGTGCCCTGTGTCCATGCCGGGGCTGTCAGTTCGGGCGAACCGAGGGCATTGCAAAGGTTTTTGACGGAACAATATGATGATGCAAGCGGTGCCTTGGTATTGGTATTGGCACCCACAGGCCTGGCGTTACATGCGCTGGGGATGGGCTACGGGGTGAGTATTCGAGCGGATTTTCATGGGCCGAAAATACGCTATCGCCGTCAGCAAGGCGGGGGCCGGGGGCAAATGATTGCTAAAGCTGTCGGTATCCGCAGGGGCGTTTACCCCCTGGTACTAGATGCCACTGCTGGTTTGGGCGCGGATGCCTTTGTACTCGCGAGTCTGGGTTGCCATGTCATTTTACTGGAGCGTGTGCCCGTTGTGCATGCACTATTGAAGGATGGGCTTGCGCAGGCCAGACGTTTCGGTGCGGCGCACGATCCAGATTTGCTAAAAGTATTGGATCGTATGTCGCTGCTCGAAGCAGATGCGCTGGACTATTTATCAGATCATTCATATCGGCAGCGCCCGGATGTCATCTATTTGGATCCGATGTTTCCAGTGCGCACCAAGCGTGCACTGGTTAAAAAAGAGATGCGCGTATTTCACGCCTTGGTCGGTCTCGATCGTGATGCTGCCGAACTGCTGCCGGCAGCATTATCCTGTGCACGTTATCGAGTGGTGGTCAAACGCCCGCGAATCGCACCGGCTTTGTCCGGGCCGCCACCGGGACATGTGCTCAAGGGCAAGCGTAGTCGCTATGACCTGTATCCACTTGAAAAACTGCCGGATGGATTGCACGCAGGTTGAGACGTCTTGATCTTATACGCTGCATCGGTGGCTTAATTCGGGTCGAAAGTGAGCTTGGCAAAGGCTTTATTTTTGTTTTGGATCGCATGTTTAAATGCACTATGCTTAGCCAGCCTGAACCAAATCAATCCAGTCAACCAGCGGAGAATTTAACGCTCTTGGTCGTTGATGATAATCCGGTAAATCAAACGATTGTGTGCCGGCGGCTTGAACGAATGGGCCACCAGGTGGTGCTCGTATCTGATGGACAACAGGCTGTGGATGCGGTCATGGCCGGTCAGTTTGATTGTGTCTTGATGGATCTACAGATGCCGGTGATGGATGGCTATGAGGCGACGCGTCAGATTCGTCATTTCGAGGCTCAGCAACAAACCGCACCTTTATGGATCGTGGCCTTCTCCGCGCATGCGATGAAGGGAGATGCAGAGAGGTGCCTGGCGAATGGCATGAATGAGTATATCTCAAAGCCGTTCCGTGTGGAACGGTTAAAAGAAGTACTGGCAACTGCCAGGCTCCATAAATATCAATTAAATGACATTCCAGATGCGGAGTTGGAGTCGTTAAATTTTGGTTTTGCGCAGCATTTGGCTGGAATGGATCAGGAAGATCGTGAGGATTTATTAAGTGTCGCCACCCTTTTACCAAAGAGTTTACTCAAAGAGATGGATAGATTGGAGCGTGCGCTACATGAACAGGATTTAAAGCAGGTCAAATTTATCGCGCACACGGTAAAAGGCATGGCTGGGATCTGTGGCGCGCAGCCAATTGTCATTCAGGGAAATGACATTGAGACGGCTGCCAAAGCGGGTGATTTGACAACGGTGGCGGAACTATCGAAAGCGTTTTTAAATCAACTTCGCTATTTAATGGCTGAAGTTGAGACGGAGTTGGGCAAAGCCCTTGGATCATCAAGTGAATCATGATCTGACCTTAAAATAGTCTGTTTTGCTTTTTGCTTTTTGCGCTACGAGCGTTTTTACTACAGGGCTTATGAGTTCTGTCTTGCAACTACTTCTTGAAGGTGAACGCCTGAATACCGCCCAGATGGCTCAGGTGCTAGGCCTCTCCGAAAACGATGTCGCCACCGAATTAGAGCGTCTCGAACATGACCATGTGCTGCTTGGCTGGCGCCCCGTGCTCAACCCCGAGCGGGCCCAGGAAAATATTGTGCGCGCAGTGATCGAAGTAAAGATCAGTCCGGAGCGTGATGGCGGATTTGACCGCCTCGCGACGCGGATCAGTCGTTTTGACTCGGTGGAATCCTGCTATCTGATGTCCGGCTCTTATGATTTGTTGGTGATTGCGACGGGCTGTGACTTGCGCGAAGTGGCGAGCTTTGTTTCCGAACGTCTTGCCAGTGTCGAAGGGGTGCTGTCGACCGCAACGCATTTTATGCTGCGCGCGTACAAAGAGCAGGGACATTTATTATTATCACCGGCTGAGAGCAGTGATCGGCCGGCTGTGAGTGCATAATGGACACCGACAGTCAACGCTTTGTGGCAAATCACGTGCGGGGCCTGCCACGCTCTGGGATTCGCGATTTCTTTGCCATTGTCGCGGCGATGCCGCAGGCGATTTCACTCGGAATCGGTGAACCTGATTTTGTTACGCCCTGGCATATCCGCGAGGCCGCAATTTTTGCACTGGAACAAGGCAAGACCAGCTACACGGATAATATGGGCCTGATCCGTCTGCGACGTGAGATCAATACCTATGTTGAAAATACCTTTGGGCTAAGCTACCATCCAGACAACCAGATTCTAGTTGCAGTAGGCGTTTCCGAGGCCCTGGACATTGCTTTGCGCGCGGTACTTAATCCCGGTGATAAAGTGCTCTATCACCAGCCCTGTTATGTATCCTACAATCCCAGCATCGTCCTCGCTCATGCCGAGCCCATTGCGATTAGCACCTCAGCGCACGATCAGTTTGGGATCAATCCAGATGATGTTGAGGCTGCCTGGCAGCCGGGTTGTAAGGTACTTCTGCTGAATTTTCCAACCAACCCAACCGGCGGAGTCACCGAGCGTGCCAAATTAGAGCGCATCGCACGGTTTGCAGTGGCAAAGGATTTGTTAGTGATCAGCGATGAAATTTATTCAGAATTAACTTTTGAGGGCGAACACACCAGCATTGCTACCTTACCAGGCATGGCGGAGCGCACGATTTTTCTGCATGGTTTCTCAAAGGCATTTGCGATGACTGGCTTCCGTATTGGTTATGCCTGTGGACCAGCACCACTGATTGAAGCGATGATGAAAATTCATCAATACAGCATGTTGTGTGCGCCAATCCTGTCGCAGGAAGCCGCCATTGAGGCGCTAAAACATGGAGGGACTGCCGTGGCAGAAATGAAACAGCAATATCATCGCCGGCGCGACTTTATCGTTCGTCGCTTTAATCAGGCCGGCCTCAGTTGCCACTTGCCGAAAGGTTCCTTCTATGCCTTCCCTTCGATTCAATCGACCGGGATGGATTCAATGGAGTTCTGTCAAGGCTTGCTGCAAACAGAAGCAGTGGCAGTGGTGCCCGGCACCGCTTTCGGTCCCGGTGGTGCCGGTTTTGTCCGCGCCAGTTTTGCCACCGCTTATGAGCGCCTCATCGAAGCGACTGATCGCATTGAGCGCTATGTCGATACAATTCGTAAGCAGCATGATTGATCCATCCAGAACCGTGGCCCTTGTCGGCCGTCCTAACGTTGGGAAAAGTCGACTGTTTAACCGCTTGTGCAGACGTCGTTTGTCGATTGTGCATGATATGCCCGGTGTGACACGTGACCTTGTCTCTGCTGAAGTGAACGACGATTTTGTATTGTTGGATACCGGTGGACTCGGCATGCAAACGGCGATGACGCCGCAAAAAATTGCTCAGGCGGCGGAACAACAGGTCGATTTTGCCATTCAGGCTGCAACCGTGGTTTTATTTGTAGTCGATCTACGCGAGGGCATGACCGCATTGGACGAAATCGTTGCCGAACAACTGCGGCGTTATGGTAAACCAGTGATCCTAGTCGCCAATAAGGCAGACTCGGAAGAACAGACAGAAGATGCTTATGCCTTTATTCGTCTTGGTTTAGGAGATCCAGTAGCAGTCTCTGCCGAGCATGGTCATGGGATTCATCGATTATTGGATCGCATCCAACAGATGCTGGGCAACAAAGCTGCGTTCGACACAGATGCACCGGTTGAGCCCAAACGTATTCGTATCGCTTTGATCGGACGTCCAAATGTCGGCAAGTCATCGATTGGCAACAGCCTGTTAAACTCGAAACGTTTGATCGTGAGTGATGTACCTGGTACCACACGCGATTCCGTCGAACTGGATGTAGATTATGCGCATAAGGATGGGGCCACCTTTAAATTTCGTCTAGCCGACACTGCCGGATTGCGGGGCAAAACCAAAGTCGATAGTCCAGTAGAATTTTTTTCAAGCGTGCGCAGTCGCGCTGCGATGGAGCGCTCAGATGTGGTCTTTCTGGTGATTGATGCGGTCGATGGCGTCACCAAGCAGGATCAGGCACTAGCCGGCGCGGTACTTGATGCCGGTCGTGCACTCGTCGTCGTCGTCAATAAATGGGACCTCATTATTGAACAGTGGGAGCGTGAGCCGATCGAAGGCTTCCGCTCACTGAAACATTTTCTCGAATCGTATGAGCACTCGCTTCGCCGAGAGATGTTTTTCCTGCCCGATCCACCCGTACTATTTGTTTCCGCCAACACCGGGTTCCGGATCGAATCAATGCTCGAAACGGCCGCTGCCATCTCTGCCACACTTGATCTGAAGATTCCAACCGGTAAGCTAAACCGTTTGATTGAATCTCTAATTGAGGCACGTGCACCGAAAGTTATCGGAACTAAGCGTTTCAAGATATTTTATGCCCTACAAATTGGTTCACGGCCGCTGCGCATTCGGTTCTTTTGCAATCGAATTGAACGACTTGATCCCACGTATCGACGCTACTTGGAAAAAGCCATTATCCATGAATTCCGCCTCAGTGGCTGCCCGGTACGATTCGATCTGGTTGGCAAAGAGCGTCGTTATGAAGCAGGAGAGGGAGACAAACCTGCGCCCCGTCAAAGCGATGCGGTTCAGAACCAGGCACGGATTCGCAAAATGGGACCAGATGCCGCAAAACTCGATACCCAGCATCCAGAGCGTCGCGCTAAGATTGTGCAACAGAAAGCAGCTCACAATCGAAAGACCTGACTTTGAAACGGTTACCGATGTCCCCGGATCGTACCCCCCGTGACCCGATTAGCCCCGCCAGTAGCTTTCAACTCGATAACGATAAATTGCTCCGGTCTTTTTGTTACGATGATGAGTAATGCTAGCCATATTGATTGCATAGTTACAATTCACCGGATTTCAGGTAAATGGGCAATTTTGGTCGGTCTTAATTTGGCACGTAACAATTACATCATTACTGACGACTTGTAGATTTGATTTATTTGCAGCTTTCAAACTAAAGGAAATAATCGAAGATTAATACGATATAGGACGTAATCCATAATAGCCAGGCAGCTTTTGCATTGCGCGACAGCTAGCAGTTTTAATCAAGCAGCCAGCTCAATCAAAAAATTCATGACTCATAAATGAGCCATCTTGTAGTTTGACTAAAGGCCGATCTCTTTGAGCAGTTCCTCAACGCTCAAGTTGACGCGTTGCTTCATAGCCCAGGCGACGAAGTGCCTTTTGCAAATCCGCCCCGTTTAAGTTACGCGGCAACATCATACTGCAAGGACTTCGTCGCGCACAAAGTGAAGTCGGATCAATCCGGGAAGCTTCATGGTTTCATCAAAGTAGCATTCAACCGCTTCTTTAACGTTTTGACGGATTTCTTCGAGGCTCTCGCCGTTGGTGTTGATACCATACCCCAAAGTACTGGCAGAGTAGCCACCGTCGATTTCGTCTTCAATAATTTCAAATATGATTTCTGACATGGTTCTAAATAGGGAGGATTTTTTCACAGTCTGCAAGCTAGCTATCATCGTCTTCGATCTCCGCCTTGAGTTCGTCAAGAACGGCGTTTCCGATCTTGGCCGGATGGGTGGCGGTGTGGATTTCCTTGAGCTTACGAATCGCAACCTGCGTGTAAATCTGCGTTGTTGAGAGGTCGGCGTGTCCGAGCAGTTGTTGTATGAAGCGGATATCGGCGCCGTTTTCGTTGTTAAATTTCATATTGTAGAGTCTGAAAAGCGTCTGATATGCAGCCCATTAAGCTTATAGCTCTGAGTGGTCTGC
>CAXQRK010000052.1:0-5531 GCA_964226535.1 Polaribacter sp. | reverse complement strand
GCATTTGGACAAAGGCTCGGACTACATAAATGCTCATTTCCATAGCTTTTTCACTTTTTGACTGCGAATAGGGTGAATGGGGATATCTAACATAGGCATTCATTTAATTTAAATTTGTTTGATTTGTAAGGCTCTATTTATGAAAGAATTAAGTACAAAAGTTGCTATTTTTATTTACCCTCGGTGAGTTTTCTGGGTTAAAGGTGGCCGTGCGGGCGTGCCTCAATACGTATGGCACAAGTATCGCATCGGCTATAAATGTGCGCTTAGATTGATTTTCAGCCTTTTCGTGCGGCATATTTTTGACATCATTACACGATATGGAATTGATTGACAGTCACTGCCATCTCCTCGGCTTCAAAAACAAAGGTCAACTAGAGCCCGTGCTAGGTCGTGCGACTGAAGCAGGTGTGCAGCACTTTATTACAGTGGGCACATCACCGGAGGACTGGGTGCCCTATCGCGAGATGCACGCTGCCCATCCGGGACGAATTGATTACAGTGTCGGCTTGCATCCCTGCTATGTCGATGCCGATTGGAAAGATGCTGTCAGCCAAATGTCGACCTTTTTTATGCCCCCGCATCGCCCCGTCGCACTGGGCGAAATCGGTCTCGACTATTTTCACTTACCTCAGGATCCTATTCAGGCAGGCGAGACCATGATTCTTCAAGAATATGCGTTTCGCCAACAACTCATGCTCGCTGGCGAATTGAACTGTCCGGTGATCATTCACAGCCGCAATGCATTTGCGGATAGCGTGCGTATGATTGATGAGTCGCAGATTGATTGGTCGCGTATCGTGTTTCATTGTTTCAGTTACGGTCCGGATGAAATCGCTCAAATCAATCAACGCGGTGGCCGTGCCTCTTTCACTGGCATCGTCACATACAAAAATGCGCCCGACATTCGCGAAGCGCTACGGACCCAAGGGATTGAGCGCCTCATGCTAGAAACCGATTGCCCCTACCTGAGCCCCGAGCCACACCGCAGCAAGCCTAATGAGCCTGCTTTTATGGTTCATATTGGACAGTGCTGCGCCGACATGTTAGTATTACCGAGCGATGAATTCGGCGCACGCACCAGCGCCAACACTAGGGCATTTTTCAGTCTGGACTAATCTGATATGCGCCAATTTACGCGTAGTTTTTTAATGCTTGCCTTGCTTGGCACCACGACGCTGGCATTGCTATCATATACTGGCACGATTCGACGCGAATGGAATTATCTGTGCCAGACCTGGGAGCGCGTGCGTGAGCGCAGCACCGCAAATCAGGCGGGTATGGCGATTGAGCCTGCCCCCGTTCCGGATCTGCCTCAGCGCAACCGCACCGTACGCATGCCTGCTCGCCAAGCTGTACAAACTGCTCCAGAACTCGCAAGCAGTGACGATCCCTTTCTTGTCGAAGCCCGTCGCCGGGCGGCGGACGATCCCGTAGCGGCGATGCACTGGCTACAGACCGAAGCCACCAGCCACAATCGCCTGCGCGGCATGCTCGAAGTCGTGGCCCTGTGGGCGGCCAAAGACTCACCAGCTGCTTTGCTTTGGCTGGAGTCCAATGCTCAGGGCCTTGCCCGTGTTGAAACACTAAACACTGGTATGGAGCTTTGGGGTCAACAAGATCCTGTAGCTGCTGCCGCATGGATCGATGGTATGGTCAACGATGGCAGTAAAGTGAGTGCAGCCAAGGCACTCGTCAGCAGCTGGGCCGGACAAGATCCTGAGAATGCATCTCAGTGGATCGGACAACTCCCACTTGGCAGACTGCGCGACGAAGCCGCTCGCACCCTCGTCGATTCATGGGCGAAGACCGAGCCTGAAGCTGCGGCTATCTGGGCACTGTCAGAGGCCGAATTCAACGGCAATACAGATTTGCTCAAGCTCAGCATTGAGCAATATACACAAACCAGTCCGCATGAGGCGGAACATTTTGTGCGTAGCATGCACGAAGCGTACCAAGCGCCGGCAGCGATCGAAGCCTATGTCCGCAGCCTGGCACGCACGGATCCGATTAAAGCTATGGATTGGCAACATGCACTGCCTGCCGCCGATCCGCTCAGACAAACCAAGCACGCTGAAATTATCATGCAGGAATGGAGCCATATCGACTCGGTTGCTGCATCCATCTGGCTCCACTCTGCGGTGCCGGGCACCCAGCGTGATGCCGCAATTATTGGGTTTACCACGACGATGCTCCACTTTGACCCGGAGGCCGCAGTGGCATGGAGTAACACCATTTCCGTGCCTGAGCAACGCATCGCCCAGCTTAACCGTGCGATGCAGAGCTGGGCATACACCCACCCAGATCAGGCCCTTGATTGGCTCCAACAAACCGCTCTGGAGCCCGATTTACGCCGTGCCCTGGCCGATCAAATTGCTGTGGAGTCAGCGAAAAATTAATCCGCAAACATCAACTCGCCACGATATACCAAATGAGCTTTACCCTCGCTGTATATATAAGTATCAAAACCCTCGGTTTTGAGCATACGTACGCCATCAAGCTCAATAATAGATTCCTGCATCTGATAATCTTGTGCTCGTTGTAAATTTGCCGAAAACCAGATCAGGCGATCCTCATGCCACACCCCCCAATAATTCGTAACGGTTTCACCACTTTTTACTTCGCAAAAAAACTGGCCGTCTTTGACCACCACACGCGAAGAGGTGTGCGACAGCCCCTCGTTGCGCTCGCTTACTGCGATTGCATGCAGCACACCGTCTTCCCACCAGTATCGTTGTTCCACCGGAAACGTCTGTGTGTGACCAGATGCGGTTGAGTGAATGCTAAAATGCCCCACCCAGCGTCCCTCATAGGCCCGCAGCACAGCATCCAGGTCCTTCTCTGCATGCAGCCACATAGGCAGCACACAGAGCATTATCAAACCACAACGACTCCACATAGATGGATTATAGATGATAGAATCGCTGTCTCGACGCAAGATATGAAATTTGGATGGTACGCTTGAAGTCATTGCATCTGGAATCCGTATCAGATCAAACGTTGACCATGGCCCAGGTAGTGGCTCACCTGTCAGTCTCTATTTTCAGGCGCAGCTGACCACAGGCAGCATTGATATCATGGCCCTTTTCGCGGCGGATTGTGACTGAAACACCTTGGTGGCGCAGCAACTCTACAAATGTATTCTGACGGTGTAGGCTGGGGCGTTTCCACTCGAGCCCTTCGACTTTATTATAGGGAATGCAGTTGACATGCGCATGCAGTTCACGGGCAATCTTGGCCAATTCCCTGGCCTGATCCAGACTATCATTCACGTCCTCAATCAGGATAAATTCGAGTGTTAACATGCGTCCATGTGCCTGTTGAAAGGCCTTGGCTGCGGGTAACAAGGTCTCCAGCGGATAACGTCGATTGATCGGCATGATTCGATCACGTACTTCATTGGTGGCACCGTGCAGTGAGATCGCCAGCCGCACCGGCAGGCCTTCAGCGGCCAATTGCCGGATCTGTGGTGCCAGGCCGGCAGTCGATACGGTAATCCGACGAGCTCCAAAATGTAGTCCCCAGTCTGCATTCAAAATGCGAATCGTGCGCACTAAAGTATCATAATTTGCCAGTGGCTCCCCCATGCCCATGAACACAATATTATCAAATGAGGCAATGGCCTCTTTGGCACGTTCGGTATGTGCATCCTCGCGTCGGCAAATATGCATCAGTTGCGCAACTACTTCGGCTGCCATTAAGTTGCGCCGAAAACCGGCCAGTCCGGACGCACAAAACTTACAGCCATACGCACAACCTACTTGAATCGAGACACAGACCGTCTTGCGTGAATGCTTCTGGCCGACGCCGGTCTGCGGCGCACGAATCAACACGGTCTCAATCAGCGATTTATCTTCTAACTCTAGCAACAGCTTTTGAGTAACATCGTCCGAACGCCGATCAATCAAGGGCATCGCCGGATACATCACATAATGCTGATCCAACCAAGCACGAAAGGCCTTCGGTAGATTGCGCATCGCATCCCACTGATCGACGCGTTTTTTATACAGCCAGGCCATCACCTGTTGCGCGCGAAAGCTCGGAAAGCCCGCCGCTTCAACGCGTGCTTGTAGACTATCCAGTGTTTCACCAAACAAGCTGGGTTTTTTAGGTGTAAATTTCACAACAGCAACTGTGCACCCGTACGGGAAAATCTCCATCGAAATCGAATCAATCAGATTCGAATGTTGCAAAATGCCCAAGCGCCTGTCTTTATGGGTGAACGCATGAGCACTTTATACCATGGAAATCGTCGGATCAAAGATATGGTCGCCAGTGAGCGTCCACAGGAACGGCTTGAGCGGCTGGGTGTCGCCGCGCTAAGTGACAGTGAACTTCTCGCCATGATTCTACGCAGTGGCCCGCGCGGAATCGATGTGGTTTCAATGTCAAGTGCACTGCTGGAAACCGCTGGATCACTGACTAATCTCCTGCGCTGGAGCGCCGATGATTTCCAGCAAATACATGGTATCGGCAAGGTTAAATCCTTGCAACTGATTGCCGTGATGGACTTTGCCAAGCGCATCTTACAACAAGACCAGCACCAGTCCCCTCGATTTGATTCGCCCGCTGTAGTCGCCCGCCATTTTCACACGCTGATCGCCGGGCTCGAAGTTGAAAAATTTTGGGTACTCTGCCTGGATCGCAAAAACCGCCTACTACGCCGCGTTGAATCGACTTCCGGAACTGCCACCAGCAGCTTGGTTCACCCGCGGGAAGTGTTTCGCGAAGCGATTCGGCTCAGCGCCGCCGCCGTTATCGTCGCGCACAATCATCCAAGCGGAGACCCGACCCCCAGTCGCGCCGATATACAAGTCACCCGTCAACTGTGCGCAGCTGCAAGCGTAATTGGGATCGATCTGCTTGACCACATTATCCTCGGGCAAAAAAGCAAGGATCCGCAAGGCATCGGGCTCTACAGCTTTAACGAAGCGGGATTAATTTGATGACCCTGCTCGCTACTGGTAGCAGCATGTAAAATGACGGCAAGGATTAAACATCGTAGCCTATTCAGCAAATTCACTCGGATTGAAGCCCAGTGCAATTGGTGCCCAATATAATACGGCCAGCACAATAAGGATGCTGCCGAGCAGGTTCAATGTAATACCAGTTCGAGCCAGTTCAGCAATGCGAATGCGATTGGTTCCAAAAACAATCGCATTCGGCGGGGTTGCCACTGGCAGCATAAAGGCGCAACTGGCTGCCAATGTCGCCGGCAACATTAGCAGCAAAGGATGCAGCTTCAATCCTGTTGCAAGTGCGCCCAATACAGGCAAAAATATTTCTGTGGTAGCGGTATTCGACGTGAGTTCCGTGATAAATGTGATCGCGACAGCAATGATCATTACCAGAACCCATGTCGGCATGGCTTCATAGGTGCTGAACCAGGACGCAAGATGGGTTGATAATCCCGAATCAACAAAGCCGGTTGCCAGAGCAAATCCACCGCCAAATAGTAAAACGATGTGCCATGGGAGGGCCTGAAATGCGTTTGCATCCAGAATTTTTTTGTTTTTTTGAGACGTAGGCAG
>CAXQRK010000051.1:0-29305 GCA_964226535.1 Polaribacter sp. | reverse complement strand
TGTTTTCATTTCTTTTTAGCATTGGTTTAATCATCAGATCTCAAATCGCTTGCTCTGCTGGTTAAATCGTACCAATCAGTGCTTCAAGACACTTGGCCGGTAGGTGGCAAAAATCATTTTGCCACCAGCCGAAGGCACGATAGAATCAACTTCCACGTTCACCTGTTGACCAATTTGTGAAGCACCTTCATTCACCACGAGCATCGAACCATCCGGCAAGTAGCCGACAGCCTGTCCCGCATCTTTGCCGGCACGTACTAACTCTACGGTAATCCGTGTGCCCACGGCAATCTCTTGATATAAAACTTTGGCTAACTCAGTGAGATTCAACCATTCCACACCATCCACTTCAGCGATCTTGGCCAGATTATAATCCATTGTAAGGAGCTTTGCCTGCATGGAGGCGCATAAAAATATCAACTTAGAGTCGACTGCCCGCGCATCCGATAAATCACTCTCATGAATGCGTAGATTCAAATGCTTCATCTGCCGCATTTGGGTCAGTGCATCTAAACCTTTGCGACCCTTTTCTTTGCGCACCGGATCAGTAGAATCGGCAATACTTTGCAGTTCATCCAGCACAAATCGTGGAATCACCAAGGCATAGCCCATCCACTTGGTCTTACAAATCGCAGCGATGCGGCCATCAATCAATACACTGGTATCGAGTACCACTAGCTGTGCTTCAATATTTTGTGGACTAAATCGCACATAGGGAATGACTAGGTTGAACTCATCCTTGCCGCGTAGCGCGATCACCGTTGCCAGATACATGATAATCACATATAAGGACAGACGTGAGAGATACAGCATCTGTGCCAATTCAGGATTATTTTCCAGCGGTTCAAACAGCGGAGAGATCGCCAGCAGATAGGCGACCCCACCGCCCATGAGCAAACCAAAGGTAAGCGCCGAGAGGCCGCGCAATGAGAAGCCTTGCAGCATCAAATCAATCAAAATGATCAAACTCGCCATGCCCATCCCTACGCAGAGCACCTGCCACAAAGGCCACTCATTCTCTAAGCCCAAGAACTCATAACACACTACGCAGGCCAGCAAGCTGACCAACAAAAAAAAGATACGACAAATTAATATTGTTTTCATGTAGAGAAGACGCACGTTTGCTGAAATGCTTGATTGACGCAACCTGAACTTAACACTACTGCAATGAAAATAAGTCAGTTCACCAACACAACGATGCGAAAGCCTGTTAAACGATTGCGCTCTGCACGTGGCGCATTGCGAATGGGTACGGTATAAATTGCTTCAATACGATCTTGTACATGACCACCGATATGCCGCGCATCTTTCGATTCGAACGGATCGATCAACTCCAACCATTCGCTAACATTTCCTAACAAATCGTAAAATCCGCTTGCAAACGCTTTTTTTTGTCCGACCGGCTGCACTACGCCCTCGGTATCGGATGCGCTCCAGACGCAGGCTTCCAAAACCGCATAATGTAACGACCCCAGGGCCTGACGAAATTCATTCTCGGTCGGCAATCGCACGTCCCTGCCTAAAATCCACGACAAGCGCTCACAAAAGCGCTTAGCCTCAGTCCAGCTAACCGAATCAACTGGATTTAAATCACCGGGATGACGACTGGGGTTTGTGCCCATAATCAAGGCGTACAAGGCCT
Organism: Polaribacter sp.; assembly: GCA_964226535.1. Lineage (GTDB taxonomy): Bacteria > Verrucomicrobiota > Verrucomicrobiia > Opitutales > Coraliomargaritaceae > Lentimonas. Next base: position 27,663 of record CAXQRK010000051.1, on the reverse strand, counting down.
GCGGCAACTCCGTGCGCAGCATGTGCACAGCTGCTCGCTCAGGCACAGGCAGGATTGCCCCATATATGCGATCCTGAATGTACCCGAGATCATTTTGCATCAAATTCAGATAACGCACCTTGACCTCAAGCACTGTATCATTGAGTGAACTATGCGGAAATTTCTCCTTCATTTGCTTGATATTATCACGCAAGGCCACAATCACTTCGACTGCCTCATAACTGCGGCGAGCGGCGAGCAAGCGCTGTAATAAATCATGATTACGCTCGATTTCCAGGCCTAGTTCAAAACTGTCCGCAGTCTGACTTTTTCTTTTAAACACCAGAACCTGTTCGGCCGACGCATGCGGGCTATTTGGATAGGTCGCATTCAAGCTCTGTTGTAAGCGTGCCGCTTCTTCATATAGACGCGCCGCCTTTAACATGGCATTGTCTGCACCACTGGCGTCGGCGCGATCCGATATTTGCTGGATCGCCCGATATTGCTGCCCCGAGTTAATTTCAACCAGCTTTAAATTTAAGTGCTTCAGGCGAACAACACTGGCTTGACTCGTGCCACGATACACACGATTGAGCCGATCCTGAATCGCGAGAGCTTGTTGCAACAAGCTCGCAGCGGGCTCCCAGTCGTGCTGAGCAATCAATCCATCCGCCTGCGCTTCCAATTGTATGCTCTCTTGCAGCAGTAACTCAGCAGACACAGCGCGTGCCTTGCGCTGCAATTCTATGGCGCGAGGCAAATTACGCGCAGTGCTCAGAGGAAACTCTTGGTTCATTCTGTTCTGCAGCGCAAATGCTTCCTGATACTTGCCCTGCGCGGCCTCATAAGCCCGATCATCCGCAAGCACTCCCGCCTCCTGTTCCAATCTCTTACTAACGATGTTTAGCTGCTCGACGGCTAGATTCTGGTAGCGCTGCTCCAAATTAGCTAAACGTTGCGCTGCCTGCCTATTATATGCAGGCAGCGCTTTGACATATTGACTTTGCAAATCCAAGGCACGCTGTAACAACGACAGATCTTGAGCTTCTACGGAATGGCCGGTTAAAACGGCTTCAAACTCAGCCTCCAATTCAATACTGTGTGCCTGCAACGCTTCCACCTCTGCGGGAATCACCACTGGCACAGACGATGACTGATAGTTCGGGTCTTTCGGCCCGAATTCACTCAACAACCAAAATAAGCCCAAAACAGCCGCGCAAAGCAGCACAATGAACATCACATAGATACATCGCTTAAAACCATCAGTCCGGCGAAATCGGCGAAAAGGAATCGACTTGTTCAAATGAGCCATTAAGGAATTGAGTGAATACTGTGTTGAGTGATTGCCTCAAATGAAGCTCACGGATGCAAAGCCGCAAGGTTAAAGGGTATTGGCAGTTGTCAGTTCGTATAAAACATGTATGCCAATCGTTTAATCGTTCCACTTTTACCGACATTCATCGTTTCTTATGTTTCAACAGATTACTATTCTCGGCCCTGGCCTGCTGGGTGCCTCTTTAGGTATGGCGGTGAAACAGCGGGGTCTCGCAGCAACTGTGGTCGCCTGGGCCAGGCGCACCGAATCCCGGATCCAATGTCTAAACCAGCACTGGTGTGACGCCGCACCCGCAGCCGCCACCGATGCAGTTGCGGGCAGCGATTTAGTCATCCTTTGCACGCCGGTGGAAACCATCCTGCCCCTGTTGCACGACATTCGCCCTGCATTGAGCAACGGTACACTGGTCACCGATGTCGGCAGTACCAAAGGCCTGATTTGTCGAGCAGCAGACCATATACTTGAAGGGCATGGTGCTTCTTTTCTGGGGGCACATCCGATGGCAGGATCGGAGCAAGCCGGGATCGAACACGCCGATGCCAAACTGTTTGAAAACGCCACCTGCATCCTCACACCAGTCGCAGACACTTCCCCGGCAGTCATCGCACCAATCAAGGGGTTCTGGGAATCGCTCGGCATGCGCATCGCCACTGTTTCACCAGAGCAGCATGACGAAATCGTCGCCCACATCAGTCATCTGCCCCACCTGCTAGCCTCTACTCTGTGCGCCTATCTAGCCACACAGGATGATGCCTGGTGCAGCCTGGCTGGCGGAGGACTCTGCGACAGCACACGTATTGCATCTGGAAATCCATTGCTATGGAAGCAGATTCTCGAACAAAATCGTACCGAAGTTTTGCGTGCCATTGATGGTTTCGAACAACAACTGCAGCAGTTTAAAACCGCACTTCTCACGCACGACTCACCCGGCCTTGTCGCATCACTTGCACGCGGCAAAACGTACCGGGATCAGTTGCGAAGCAACCGCGCACCGCATTGATTTGAGCCACTGCATTGCAATCTACCGCAGGGCTTGCCACGCCCCTTGATGTTCACATTCCTTTTTTCCTCGCCGCATGACCGATCCACTTCCGATTACGCCCTTCACTCAGCCACTCGATCATCACATACGATTGCCCGGTTCAAAAAGCATCACCAACCGCGCACTGATTCTTGCGGCTCTGGCAGATGGTGAGACACAACTTGAGGGAGCACTATTCAGCCGTGACACAGGTCTCATGCTAGAGGCCCTCAAGTGTCTGGGTGTGTCATGGAGTGCGGACGAAACAGCCAAGACCATCACGATCCAAGGTGCATGTGGTAGGATCCCGCGCCGTGCCGCAACCATTGATGTTGGCAACGCTGGCACTGCGGCCCGTTTTCTTACTGCCTTTCTGGCTCTCGAACCCGGTGGCCTCTACCAACTCGATGGCGACTCTGCCATGCGTGAGCGCCCGATGGCTGGACTGCTCGATGCGCTCCAGGCACTCGACGCCGCAACATTCAAGTTTCACGGCAAACCTGGTCATTTCCCTTTCACACTCAAGGCCAAAGGCTACCGGGGAGGCAGCGTGTGCGTCGATGCTGCCGCCAGCAGCCAGATTTTATCCGCATTACTCCTTGCCGCGCCCGCAGGCTCCGGTGCCACGCAACTCAGCTGTCCGGAGGTACGGCCTGCTTACGTCGCGATTACGCTACGTATGCGTGAAGCATTTGCCGCGCCTCCAGTCCACGCTGATATCGATGGCAACTATGCGCTTGAGCACATCCGTTACGAAGCTCCGGCCAACGGCCGCTATTTAATCGAGCCCGACGTGTCCGCTGCCAGTTATTTGCTTGCGCTCACACTTCTTCACGGCGGCCGCATCAGGATTCCCCAACTCGGCCCCTCACCACTCCAGGGAGATGCCCAGTTCATCAATGTGCTCGCCCGCCATGGACTGCAGGTGGACACCAATTCCGGACAATGGACCGCCCGGCGCATCACCCCCCAAATAGTCGATCCGGGTGCACGCGAAATCAATTTCAACCACTTTTCCGATACTTTTTTGACCTATGCCGCGATTGCACCCCTGCTTGGCGGCTCTGTTCGTATCTACGGCATTGGCCACACTCGTCGGCAGGAGACCGATCGCATCGCCGGCATGGCCAACGAACTTGCCAAGCTTGGCCAACTGGTTAACCAAGACGACGATGCACTCACGATCGGGGCACAGCCGCACGAATTGCACACTCGCGCTTTACAGGCACGCCATGCAGGTCAAGTACTGGAGATCGACACGTATGAAGATCATCGTTTTGCAATGAGTTTCGCAATTCTGGGTAGCGTCGACCTGATCGGCGATGGTAAACCATGGTTGGCAATTAAAGATCCGAGCTGCTGCGCTAAAACCTTTCCGGATTTCTTCAAGGTCCTGGATCAGTTACACAGTTAAACAAAGCTCAAACCAGGCAGGGCCGGTTACAACACGGCGCCGGCGCAGGGTCTCAAAGTCTGACCAGCAAGCACCAAGGATCATAAGTGAGTCACCGTTTGTTCCGTCCACCAACCAAGTCGAGACGCCGTGGCTGCTACCGCAGCGACAACTGCGGTCTCCGCCCGCAGCACATGAGGGCCCAAATGCGCAAGCGACCAGCCATGGTGCCGAAACAAATGACGTTCCTCCGCCGACCAGCCCCGCTCTGGCCCCAGTGCCAGCACCGCCGCCGCAGCAACATTCGGCAAGAGCGCATCAAGCGCACCTTCTGCCTCATAATGATCCAAGGCCACATGCACCACCCCCGCATCCTGTAGTGCGATGAGTGCCGCGTGCAGATCGGCATACATTGCTACTTGCGGCAAATGTGTACCAAATGCCTGCTCGGCTCCCAGCCGGAGACGATCCTGCCATTCATTAGTTTGCCACAAACTGCTTTGCGCATATGAAGGCTCACTACGTTGAGCGGCAAAGAAATGCATCCCAGCCACACCGAGATTCGCCCCCTCAAATAAGATACGCCTAGCCGTGTGCGGACGCGGCAAGCCAATTAAAAGTGTGATTGGCAACGCTGCTGGTGCCGGCTCCGTACCGATCACTTGCAAATGAAACCCGCCGTCTGGCTCCGCCACAAGCACCTGCGCACGCGCACGCAATCCATTGGCAAAGCCGATAAACACACAAGTGCCTGGCTTAGCACGCAATACCTTGCGCAAATGCTGGGCCCGAGGATCGTTACGCTCCAGTCGAACCGATGCAACTGGATCATTCAATAGGATCAAATTCATGCACCCTCAACAGTCGTCCGTTCTCGACCTTTCAGCTTTTGCACTTCCGCCTTTCCAAGTTACCTGCCACGCCGACCAAACCGACTCGATGCGGAATTGCGCCTACGGCGCTTCGAGGGGGGCGCAGACACGTTGCGAATAATCGGTTCATGAAAATAATTAAACTGTTCCAGCTTTTGCTGTGGAATCGACTGACCAATAAACAGTTCAATCGCATCAAGCTTTGCCTGCTCATCAGGAGCCACTAAGGTCGCCGCATCCCCTTCGCGTTGCGCACGACCGGTACGACCGATACGATGCACATAATCTTCCGCGTGCTCGGGCACATCGTAATTAATGACATGGGTCACGTTGGCGATATCCAGGCCTCGTGAAGCGATATCAGTGGCCACTAAAATTTTCATGCTACCGTTTTTAAATTGCTCCAAGGCCCTGGTGCGGACCTTCTGCGGGAGATTTGAGTGCATCGCCACACAGCTGTAGCCGTGCGCTTGCAACCAACGGGCGATTCGATCCGCACCCACTTTCATGCGGCAGAAAATAATCATACTATCCACCTCCATCTGTTCAATCAACGCAATCAACAAATCGAACTTCTGCAGCGCACCAACCGGATATACCTCATGCTTGACTGTCTCGGCCGGGCTTAACTTGATCCCAATTGCAATCTCAACTGGATTGTTTAGGCTGGCCGCAATTAGACGTTTGATCTCATCCGAAACCGTGGCAGAGAACAACAGCGTCTGACGCTGTTGATTACAATACTGAATGATACGCTGCACATCGTCGATAAAGCCCATGTCCAGCATGCGGTCTACCTCGTCCAACACCAACATCTCAATCGAACGCAAATTAAAATTTCCTTGCTGCAAATGATCGATCAAGCGACCGGGAGTAGCAATCACCACATCGGCGCCTTTTTTTAACGCATCAAGCTGCTTGGCATAGCCCACACCACCATGAATGAGGCAGCACTTCGGCGCACAATATTTGCCATACGATATGAACTGATCTTCTATCTGTGCGGCCAGCTCGCGCGTCGGTCCGAGTATTAAACAGCGAGGCGGCGCTCCCTTTTGATGGCCGTCAAGCCGATGCAGCACTGGCAACGCATACGCCGCCGTTTTGCCGGTGCCGGTCTGAGCGGAGCCAATCAGGTCTTTACCTTCAAGAATGGGTGGGATGGCACCAGCTTGAATGGGGGTTGGCTCGTTAAAACCAAACTCATGAATAGATTTAAGAATGGACTTATTCAGTCCAAGATCGTGAAACGTCGTCATAGTGATTCGGGTATAATGCCCGGCCAACTCACGCATCCGGGTCCATTTAACTAGATGCCGCAGCCTGCCTATGTTTTTTTTAAAATCAAGAACAAAGGGCCTGCACGAAAGAATTCGCTCCTGTATGTGGCACACCCCCATTCCATCTGCCCCAAATGAAGCACTTGCCACCTCATTTGATCAAGTGGCACTGCAAAATGCTCCGATAAATATACAAATTTACCGCCTGACACAGTCCTTGCCCCGATCGAACATATGCGCAACCGCAATCGCCACAACAAACCAAGTAGCCGATACAATTTTTAGCTTTGCATCTGCCGACCCGGATCCTTTCATACCTTATATTATGACTGACGATGCTCTTGGACCCACTGGCGAAATTTGTTTCGATCTGCCCTCTCCTTTTGAAGCGCACCCCTGCGGCTTGCTGTACCTGCCGCGTTTCATCGCTAAGTGCCGCAAACATCTGGCTGGCGAACTCCCCAAGTCTTACCAAAAGAATTTCTGCCGTGGTCTGGATCGCTTCCTTTCAATGCATCTCGGCATCGACCCGCAGCAAGTACTTGATGCAGTCAAACTAGCTGGCGATGACAATGTCGAACTCGACCGCCTGCTGAATGAACTCTTTCCGGAGGAACTCAATGCAGCTGAATGGAATCGTGAACTCACGCGTAAGGGAAAAACTAAAATGGGCCGCGAATTTCTAGCGGAATCCCTCACTAATATGGGTCATCCTGAAATGATCGGCCTAATTGATAGTGTGATCGACATGATTGATTTTGACGAAGGCCGCATCCCGGGTTTTTCCGATCAAGGTCGTAAGGCATGGCAGGCGTCCCAAGCGGAATAGAGCCTTGCATCGCTAATTTTCAAACCGGTGCATTGCCTTTCTTTGTTCGCCTAATGCGAGGTATCCCAGACGAGAAACCATGCCGAACCCCACCACGATCTATCTGGACTGGAATCGCCCCCTGCTGCCAGCCATCAGCAATCGACTGCTCGCAAGCACCGGAGGAATCTGCATCGATTTAAGCAGTGATTTGGTAATTGTGCCAACGGTACAATCTGGCAGGCGCTTGCGTGAGGCACTGGCCTTGGCTGCCGGCGATCGAGGTCTGCTGCCACCACAGATCGTTACGCCTGATGTATTGCTTGAACAAGCGATTCAAGGCCAACCGATCGCTTCGGAAGAAAGTGTGACTGCGGCGTGGGTGAGCGTGCTTGCAAAGATCGACTGTAGCCGGTTCAAGGCACTGTTTCCAATCGTGCCTGAACAACACATCAATTGGCAACTGGGCATGGCCCAACGCCTGATGCAACTGCGCAATGAACTCGGCGAGGAAGGTCTTGACTTCGCGCTCGCCGCACAGCGTATCGGCGCAAGCGGACACGAACCAGAACGTTGGCGTGAACTCGCCCAACTCGAAGCCCTCTACCTCGACCAACTTGAAACACGCAAGCTCAAAGACCCCAAACTGGCGCGCCGCACAGCCGCACAACACTACCGCACACCTGCCCCCATCAAACGGATCATCTTAGCCGCCACACCGGATCCGCAAGCCTTGCCACTACAAGCACTCGACCAGGCCGCGAAGACCACGCCGGTGGAAGTGTGGGTCTACGGCCCTGAACAGGCTTCATTCGACCCATGGGGGCGTCCGCTTGCAGAGCATTGGTCGCAACGCGCACTAGCATTTGAAGCGTGGGACTGTACTCTGAAACCCGTGGCCACCACCAAAGTCACTGCGACATGGATCACGGCAGCTCTGCAAGACGCCGCGCCGGAATCGGTGTTACTCGGGCTCGCCGACCCAAGGCTCAATCCAATCATTATCGATGCATTCAAGCAGGCACAAATTCCCTGTTATGATCCTGAAGGGCAATCCCTCCATCTGGGCGGGGTGGGCCGACTCACCGAGTTACTTTGTCAAGCCTGTGAAGATCCCAATACCAGCACGATACGTACCCTGTTGCAACATCCCGATGTACAGGCATGGCTGAACATTCCACACAATGGCACTGCATGCCTGGAGCAACTCGACCGGCTGTTCGAAGACCACCTTGCAGCCGATCTCGCAACACTGATCCAGTTCGCCGCCCGGCAGCCATGCCATGCACGCCTGTACAATGCATTGGTTGAACTACAGCAACGGGTCGCCACACTTACTGACACACGCAACTTTCCCGTCGCACTGGCACAGGCACTGCAAACCATCTACGCCAACAAGCAAATCCAACCATCGGCCCCAGCTGGTATTCCTTGGCAAGAAGGTGCCGAAGTCATTCGCACACGGCTTGTCCATGCAACCGAAGCGCTGCGCTTATTTCCAGATCTGTCCAACACATTAATCCGCTCCGCCTTTCACCACAGTCTCCGCCATAGTCGTGTCTATCCGGACCGACCACCTGGAGCACACAATTTACTCGGCTGGCTTGAATTACTCTGGAATGATGCGCCTCACCTCATTCTCGTCGGACTCAACGAAGGTATTGTACCAGAATCAGTCATTGGCGATGCCTTCCTGCCTGAAGCACTGCGTGCCCAACTGGGCTTGCGCACCAACGCGCAACGCTTCGCCCGCGATGCCTACCTGATCGAAGCACTCTGTCGTCGTCGAGCTGGCCGCAGCGGCCAAATCGATATCCTCATACCGCAATTCGCCCCCGACCATAGCCCACTCAAACCATCACGCTTACTATTTCAAGGCTCGCCTGACAGCGTAGTCAGACGCACCCGACAACTTTTTCAAGACAGCGAAGCGCCGGTTGCCGCGATCAAATACCACGCTGCGTGGAAGCTCTCACCACCCGCGGACCTGAAGTTGCCAGCCTCGCTGCCCGTCAGCGCCTTCAAAAGTTATTTGCAATGTCCGTTTCGATTCTTCCTCAGACACATTCTACAGATGCGTCCGGTTGATGTTGATACACGCGAACTCAATCCCACCGCGTTCGGCAGTCTGTTGCATGATATCCTCGCCAAACTCAAGCAACAAAAGCTCGACCGTCACTGCGACCAGGCGACTTTAATCAAAAAGCTACGGCGCATCGCCGAACAAACACTGAAACATCGCTATGGCAACCAGCTCTCCTTTGCGCTGCGCTTACAACATGAAGCGCTGATTGCACGAATCATCGCATTCTGTGAGCGTCAAGTCGAAGATATCGCAGCCAAGGGCAGTTGCATTATACTAAATACGGAAGAATGTTTTGAGATTCCACTCAATGGGATGACCGTCAAAGGCCGTATCGATCGCATTGATCAACGGGGCGAAGGCCTGGAACTAATCGACTATAAAACCGGCAATCAAGCAAGTACCCCCGAGAAAGCGCATCTCGCTGTAGTTGCCAGCAAAGCACCGCCCGACCACTTGCCGAAGACTGCCTTATTTGAGCATGCGAACAAGATGTATCGCTGGACAGATCTGCAATTGCCACTCTACAGCCTGGCCAAACAGGAAAACGGCATGCAACGTCCATCCCTTGCCTATTTCAACCTTAGCCAAACACTTGAAAAAAGTGGTCTGGTACGCTGGGAAGCATTTACCGACGCACACCTCGCATCCGCCAAAGCCTGTGCGTGTGCAATTATTGAAAAGATTCAGGCTGGCGTTTTCTGGCCACCAAGTCAAACGATTCACCAAGCCTATGACGAATTTGCACCGCTCTTCCCGGATGGCATTGAGCACTCGGTGGATGCGGAAGCATTCATGAATTATGCATTTAATTCATCAACAAGCATACATGCGTGAACAGATTGTAAAATAAAGCAACAGCCCTAACCTAGCGTGCATCAATTTTGACGTAGTCGCGCATGCAGGCACCGGTATAAATTTGGCGTGGACGATGAATGCGGCTTTTTGGATTTTCGGCTATTTCTTTCCAATTTGCGATCCAGCCGGGCATCCGACCGATTGCAAACAGTACGGTAAACATCTCAACGGGGATGCCGATCGCCTTGAGCAGGATGCCGCTGTAAAAATCAACATTTGGATAGAGTTTACGCTGTATAAAATACTCCTCTTGCAACGCCGCCTGTTCAAGATGTCGAGCAATATCAAGCAGTGGATCGTCGACTCCCAAACCTTTGAGTACACGCTCGCAACTTAGACCAAGAATCTTGGCCCGTGGATCATAATTTTTGTATACGCGATGACCAAAGCCCATTAGCTTGGTCTTACCCTCTTTAGCATCTCGAATAAATCGTGAGCCATCATCGCCGGTTGCATGAATCTCCTCAAGCATTTTAATCACCGCCATATTGGCACCACCGTGTGAGGGGCCCCAGAGCGCGCACACTCCCGCCGAAACCGATGCAAATAAATTCGCTCCACCAGAAGCAACCATCCGCACGGTTGATGTAGAGCAATTTTGCTCGTGATCCGCATGTAGGAGCAGCAATAAATCAAGTGCTTCCGACGCCCCATGATCATCTTGATATGGGTTGTACGGTTCGGAAAACATCATGTGCAGAAAATTATTGGCATAACGGCGATTCGGATCCGGAAACACAAATGGCAAGCCTTGCTTCATACGATAGGTCATCGCGGCAATTGTACGCACCTTGGAGATTAATAATGCGGCAGTCTGATCAAAATGCAATAGATCTTGGTCACGATTATTGGACGACATCTCTGGATAATAGGCACCGAGAGAGTTGAGCATGGCAGAAAGAATTGACATCGGATGCGCTCTGTTTGGGAAGCCATCAAAGTGATGATGCATGGCCGTATGAATCGAGGCATTCTGGGTGACATTAGAGCGAAGTTTCGTTAGTTGTTCCTGAGTGGGCAACTCGCCATAGATCGCAAGGAATGCGGTTTCCATAAAAGTGGACTGTTCAGCCAGTTGCTCAATTGGATAGCCTCGGTGACGGAGAACGCCCTGTTCGCCATTGATAAAGGTAATACCACTCAGGCAAGAACCTGTATTGCCGTAGCCTTCATCAAAACTGATACAGCCGCTTTTTGCTCTTAAGGATCTAATATCCAAGGCTTTTTCTCCTTCAGTGCCCTCAATGATAGGAAAATCAAAATTCTCACTACCGAGCCGAATCGTACCAGTGTTGTCCATTATGCGAAATAGTTATTGGGTAATCAAACAGTTATATGATCAATCAGTATAGATGTTCTTAAATTTGTTACTATAGTAATTCCAAGAAATTACGATATAAATGCAATCCTTTTGCCTGACTTTTTTCCGGGTGAAACTGAGTCGCATAGCACTTGCCAAAATGAATCCCGGCAGCGAATGGCCCACCGTAATCGGTTTTAAACAGGACCAAGCTCGAATCTACCGGTTCGACATAATAGCTATGTACAAAATAAAACTGATCGGTCCCGCTTTGAAGTCCTTTGGTAAGGGGATCATCTAGGTCGAAAACAACCGAGTTCCAACCCATGTGCGGGACTTTCAAGGATGGATCAATCCTGAAACGTCGAACCTGCCCCTGGAAAATCCCGAGTGCCTGTGTGTCGCCCTCTTCGGAATGTTCAAACAATGCTTGTAGCCCGAGGCAAATACCGAAAAATGGTCGATCGGCAGCGATCCAATCTCGAATCGTGTCGTCAAACCCGGTTTGTTTCAGTAAGTGCATCGCATCAATAATGGCACCCTGCCCGGGAAACACTAGCGCGTCGGCGTGGCTGAGTGCTGCTGGGCTGGAAACCAATCGTGCATCGGCCCCCACATGTTCCCAGGCACGCAATACGCTGTGTAAATTGCCCATGCCATAATCAATGACGGCAAGGCGTGGTTTGATGTGGTTCGAATCCATATGGGTTAAACAGCCCAAAGTGACGATCTCCTTACAAGATGCAAGCATCCAGGTTGGCTATGTCGCATACTGTTGGGGGACGACGGGCTACAGATGTGCGCGGTGGCTGGTTCGGGAGCGTAAAAAATGTTGCTGCCCCCGATTTTGCCATGGGTTTAGCCTACCTGATTGCCTAGTTCAATGTGCCGACTTGACCTGCGCACTCGATTCGACAGATTGAGCCCTATGTTGGATCCGATTGAAACCCTCAAAGACTATATTCGTTTTCCTTCCGTTTCAACGGATCCCAGCTATGCAGATGGAATGCAAGGAGCACGTGCATACGCTGTGAATTTATTGCAGGGACTTGGCTTCGCCGTCGAAGTTGTGCCGACCAAGCTGCATCCGATCCTATTCGCGCAACGCTTGGGAGAGCCTAGCTGGCCGCATGTGCTGATCTATGGGCACTACGATGTGCAACCTGCGGATCCGTTTGAACGCTGGACCCATCCGCCATTTGAGCCGCAAGTGCGTGACGGCCGACTGTACGGGCGTGGCGCAGCCGATAACAAAGGCCCCACCATTGTACACATGGCAGCATTCGCCCGGGTGTTGGCTCAATATCCGCAGCTTCCACTAAACCTAACCTATGTGATTGAAGGCGAAGAAGAAATTGGCAGCCCCAGCATGGCGCAGTTTTTGGAGCACTATGCCGAGCGCCTGGCGCAGGCTGACTACATGTTGGTTTCCGATACTGGTAGTCCGAATGCCGAGCAACTTGTAGTCACTACGGCACTGCGTGGATTGGTCGATTTGGAGATTACGGTGCGCGGCGCTAAGACGGATTTGCATTCCGGGATTCATGGCGGTGCCGTATATAATCCTTTGCAAGCATTGATGGAGATCTGTGCGGGGCTGCATAAGCCAGATGGCAGTGTCAATGTGCCTGGGTTTTATGAGGATGTAGTGCCGCTAGTTGCCTGGGAACGTGAGCAGTTAAAGCGTTATCCCGAGACGATTGACAGTTATCAGGCCATGCTGGAGGTGCCAGGATTTTATCCGGCCAATGGCTTGACGCCGCTTGAAGCAGTGCGCTTTGGTCCGACTTTGGAATTCAACGGCATTGGCGGTGGCTATCAAGGGGAGGGTTCCAAGACGGTGATTCCGCGTGAGGCATTTGCCAAACTCACCTGCCGCCTGGTTGCCGATCAGGACCCTGAGCGGATCCAAGATCAAGTCGTGGCTGCGATTGAAGCCTTGTGCCCGGCCGCGGTAAGCCTGGAGGTGCGCCGCGGTCCAGTGGCTGGGGCATATCTGGTCGTGCCGCCTGGACGACCCAATACACCGTCCGATCAAGCACCGGCCCTGGCGCAGGCCTTTCAGTCAGCGGATCGAGCGATCCAGCACTGCTTCGGCAAGGCACCGATCTATTTGCGCGAAGGAGGGAGTATCCCGGTGATTGCAGATTTTCACAAACACACGGGACTGGATGCAGTGATGATCGGCCTGTTTACCCCCATGGATCATTTACATGCGCCGGATGAGAGCTTCGATTTAACCTTAATGGATCATGCCATCAATGCTTTCGAGCGTATTTTTTGCGATATTGCGGGTGTCTCATGAGTGCAGCAAGGCGCGTAGGGCTTACCATCGCGCTGCATGTTGAGTGATCAGAGGATAGTTGTGGATTGACTCTTTGCCCAGCATATAGACTGCTGTACGCATGCAATACATTAGCACACGCGGTCAGGTACCCCCTGTTTCTTTTTCGACGGCGGTCGCTCAAGGACTTGCTCCGGACGGTGGCCTATACTTGCCGGCGACCTTGCCCGACTTGAGCGCTTACCTGAACGATTGGCAGTCGCTCGGCTATGTTGAACTCTGTGAAGCATTTTTCAGTGTGTTTGCTACCGATATCGACCGCACCGAATTGAATGCGATCGTGGAACGCTCGTATACCAAATTCAGCCACACCGATATTGCGCCGATTCAAACATTGAGTAAGGAACTATTTGTTCTGGAGTTGTTTCATGGACCAACCCTGGCCTTCAAAGATTTTGCCCTGCAGTTGTTAGGCAATTTGTACGAAGCGCAAATCGCCCGTACCGGACAAGCGATTTCGGTACTCGGTGCCACATCTGGCGATACCGGTGCCGCCGCCATTCACGGCCTGCTTGGCAAGACGGGCGTCAAAACCTTTATCCTATATCCCGATGGTCGTGTGTCACCCCTGCAGGAACGTCAAATGACCTGCACACAAGCGGATAATGTGTATCCACTTGCAATCGGAGGTAGTTTCGACGACGCGCAAGCCGCCATGAAAACGGTGTTTGAGGATCGTGCCTTTGCGACCGAGGTTGGTCTCGCTGCGGTCAATTCGATCAATCTTGCCCGTATTCTGGCGCAGTGTGTCTATTATCTCTCCGCGTTTTTTCGCTTGCCGGCGAATCTGCGCGAACACACCACCTTTGTGGTGCCCACCGGTAATTTTGGTAATGTGCTAGCTGGTTGGCTGGTGCAGCGCATGGGGGTTCCGATCAAAGGTTTTCAGGTGGCCACCAATCAAAATGATATCTTGCATCGCCTGTTCAAGACCGGGATTTACCAGCTTGATGCCGTCGCACCAAGCCTGGCACCCTCAATGGACATTCAGGTGGCTTCCAATTTCGAGCGCTTTCTGTACTATGCTGAGCAGTGTGACCCGGCTAAGATTCGTGAGGTAATGCACATTTTTAAACATACCGGAAGATATGTATTTGAGGCCTTTCAAGCAGATGGTATAAGCAGTTCGCGCAGCGATGATGCCGGGATTACGGCACTCATTCAGCAGGTCTATGAGCAATACGGTTACGTGGTAGATCCGCACACTGCATGTGGATTTGCTGGTCAATTGGATGGCCCGCGCATTATTCTTGCGACTGCGCATCCAGCCAAATTTCCCGATATTATCGCACAATCCATTGGCCAACAATCCACTCATCCATCCCTGCAAACATTAAAGATGCGTCGTATCGTGAAATATTCAATTGAGCCCAGTCCAGCCGCCATCAAAGCCTTCATGCGGGCGCACTGAGCTGGTAGGCTCGCGGCACGTTCAGCCGCATGAGCAGAGGCCCTTATGTGATTTTGCAAAATCTTGATCGCACGGAACCTCGCCCACCGAATCAGGTCGAAATGGGCAATCTACTACACCGACTACTTTACTTGATGATGAAGCTGAGAATATTTTTAGTGTTAAGTGCTCTCATGGCCACCTCGCTTGTCGTGGCGCAAAAAAAGCCCACGCTTCGAACCATTCAAGATGCACGCACGCTGGCATCGATTCAAGAGGTGCCGATGGTATCGTACGCGGATGTGCTGGAACGAGCCACGCCATCGGTGGTTGCTGTATATACCTCGCGCGTCGTACCCCGGTCATATTATCGGCGGGCACCACTGGGGATCCAGGAATTATTTCGTTATTTTGGCCAGCCTTTGCCACCCATCAATCCAGATCCACAGGAGCGACTGGAACAAGTCGGAGTGGGTTCTGGAGTGATCCTCTCGACAGATGGTTATATTGTGACCAATCACCATGTGATTCAAGTACAACGAGGGCAGGCTGCCGATGAGATTCGGGTGCGCTTGAGCGACAACAGTGAATATGTGGCCACGCTGGTCGGCTCAGATGAGAAGACCGATGTCGCTGTATTAAAGATAGCGCCCGAGCAAGCCTTGCCGGTAGTAACTCTTGCGGATAGTGCACACTTACGTGTTGGCGATGTAGTGTTTGCGATCGGTCATCCGCTCGATGTGGGGCTGACCGCGACACAGGGCATCGTGTCTGCATTGGGGCGTAATTCTTCAGGTATTCTGGGTCCCGGTGCATATGAAAATTTTATTCAGACCGATGCTGCAATTAATTTGGGCAATTCCGGGGGGGCTTTAATTGATGCTGCCGGTCGTTTGATTGGAATCAATACCGCGATTGTTTCTGGTTCCGGCGGCAGTATTGGGATCGGCTTTGCCATTCCCTCCAATATGGTGCTGAATGTGGCAACCAATTTAATCGAATTGGGCGAAGTTCCGCGCGGGCTCCTCGGACTTATCCCGGTCAATCTGACTCAGGAGCTAGCGGATGCATTTACCTTGTCTTCCACCCAGGGTGCGCTGGTGAATCAAGTACAACCGGGCTCACCAGCGGAATCAGCTGGTATTCAACATGGGGATATTATTGTACAAGTAGATGATACAGTGATCGAGTCGGCCCCGCAACTTCGATTGGTGGTTTCGCAAATGCGCCCGGGGCGCACGGTTGAGGTGCAACTGATTCGCGGGAATGAGACACTGAATCTACCGGTTGTACTGGGTCGCTTGAACGGTTCAAGCACTGGTGTCCATGTCGAACCAAGCATTCTCGACGGGGTGCACCTGCAAGCAATCGATGCGCGCTTGCGCAAGGCCTGGTCACTGCCTGCTGGCATTGATGGCGTGGCAATCACTGATGTTTCCGCCGATTCAGCCTATGTCGATATGATGGCACCTGGCATGGTGATTCGCGAGGTAAACGGCGTCGCGGTGACCACCGCGGAGGAACTTGCCGCACAGTTGCGCAAAGGTGCAAATCGTCTGTATATCTGGCATTCCGGCATGAACCACTTTATCGTGATTTACATTCAAGACTGACTCAAGCACTCGAGTGTGTAGGCTCTAATTGTGTGCCGCACGTTCAACTCGTTGGGCGTAGTCTTCTAGGTGGGTATCGAACTGTAGCCTGAGGGCTTGTCGCAAGAGCGCAACCGCCTGTTGATATTGATTGTTACGTACTAGAGTTTGCGCATGGGCGATGAGGGCCTGACGCTGAAATGATTCGATTTTCTGAGCTTGTTCGTAACGTATGATTGCCTTGGCGAGATCGCCCTGATCGGCATAGTAGTTGGCGAGTTCAATCAGTGCATCGCCATTTAGCACATCGTGCTCGATAATGTGCTGGAGGGTGGCAACAGCGGTTTCGGTGTCGCCGCGTGCACGGGCAATTTGGGCCTCCAAGGTGAGTAGGGTAAAATTGTCCGATTGCGCAAGCGCATTGTGGTAATGTGCACGAGTCTGTTCAATCATGCTTTGAGCGAGTGTGTAATTCTCAGTTTGGGTGAGTAGCTTGGCCGCACGGAGCAGGGTCCTGCTATCTTTGGGGCCGGCCAATTGAATGGCCGCTTGGTAGGCATCCAGCGCGAGTTCGGGCGCTTCGTTCTGCATATAGATATCACCGAGTAAGGTCAGGCTAGCAAGGTCTGCTTGGCCCATCAAGCGGACGAGTTCGATGTTTTTGGCGGCGGCCATCGACTCTTCATTGCCGAGGTAGGCATTTCCTTGCAGCAGCCAGTAGTCCGTATTGTTAGGCTCTTGTTTAAGTAGGGTATCAAACAGGGCAATCGCATCCGCATAGCGCTCGGTTTCCAATAAGCAGCGTGCGAGGCCAACTTTCCAGTCGCGGACGTCCGGTTGCATGAGAATGGCCTGACGATAGGCTGCTTCAGCAGGGTAGTAGCGCTGGCTAATCAGGTAGCCATAACCAAGTAGTCCATAGGCACGCCCATCGACTTCGCCCAGTTCCAGGGCTTTGGAGATGGTCGAGATGGCCGCCGTAAAGTTGCCGTCTTGAACCTGTACCAGGCCCAAGTTTTTATAGGCCCGTCGAAACTGGGGGTGTTTTTGAATCGCAGACTGATACGATTGTTCGGCTTTGGCCAGGGTGCCCTCTTGAAAATATAGATTGGCCAGAATAAAATCAAAAGCTGCGCTGCTGCTGGGCTTTATTTGCCGCTCAAGCTGTTGGATGGCACGCGATGGGCTCACTTTAATCAATTCGATCAGTGTCCGCAGTGCGTCTTTTTCGTCATCTGAAATGTCGGGCTCGTAGCCTGCGAGAAAGCCGTAGCTACCAGTGAAGGATTTGATGAATGCCGGATCGTTCCACATGTTACGAGCGCTCATGTCGATGGAGGATTGGGCATTGAGAAGTATGCTGGTAGTCAATGCTACAGCGAGTATGCGTTTTCGGATGCGTGTGCGCATGGGTATTTAGGGTTTGGTAGAAAAATGGATCGATTGCGCACCCGCAAGTTTCGCTTCGCCATAGACACGGGCAAACACCCCATGACTAGCCGCTTCGTCAGTTTGAATAATGACCGGAATGTCTGCTTGCAGGGTCAAGCGTTTAACAATCGGCAAAACGCCGCCAATGCCGATGTCTCGGCCACCATAAATGACTTGATTATCTTTGGTCACTGCGATCAGGATACTGTTTTTTTCCAACTGCACGGCAGCTGCAGCCTCAGGTTTATTCACCTCCACACCGCTTTCTTCGACGAATACAGTGGTGACAATGAAGAAGATCAATAGGATAAAGACCATGTCGATCATCGGCGAGAGATTGATCTGCACCTCGTCGCGGTCGTCAGCTGTCAGGTTAGAGCGCATTATAAAAATAAACAACTAGGCATCGGGGCGGCGTGCTTAATGCAGTTTTAGTTTGGTGAGGCTGAGGGATTCGATTCGGGCCAGTGCGGCTTCGATGGCATGTGTGCGCCGGCGGATAATCAGGGTCAAAAAGATGCCCGGCAGGGCGATACAAAGGCCGGTTTGAGTGGTGATCAGCGCCTCTGAAATACCGGCGGCGACCATACCGACGGTCTCCGCGCCACCACTGCCGGAAAGCGCCGTAAACGTGCCCAGCATCCCGATCACCGTGCCCAGTAGCCCCATCAGTGGAGCGGCAGCAATCAGTGTATTCAAAAAGATCAGGCGCCGCTCGATCGTGTGCAGGATGGATTGGCGTACTTCCTCAAAGCGGTTGCGCACATGCTGGGTCGCAGATACATTTTCTTGCGTGTAGCGAATGATCTCTCCGACGCGTCCGCGTGCGGTGCGTGGATCATGAATCCATTCCAGCCATTCAGACTCATGCCCCAACTGTATGTTGCCCTTGCGCAGAAACAGCAGCAGCCGTATGCCAATGGTGTAGATTAGGCTAGCCAGTAATGCCAGCGGAATCATCACCCAGCCGCCGCTGGCCCAGATGCCTACAATTTGTTCCCACATAAGCTGAGCGGATGGTTCATGATGGTTTAGGGTTGATGGCGTGAGCCGCTAATGCCGTTGATGAAGCTCACCGCGGTCTGCTCCATGGCTCCCAGTTTTTGTCGTGCCATGCGGGAGAGTAGGCCATGTAGGATGAGTGCCGGAATGGCAACGATCAGGCCCAGCTCGGTGGTGACAAGCGCCTCGGAAATGCCGGATGAGAGGCTCTTGGCGTCGCCGGTACCGAAGAGGGTGATCAGATTGAAGGTCTTGATCATCCCAGTAACCGTGCCGAGCAGCCCTAGTAGGGGGGCGGCGGCGGCAGTGAGTGCGATGAAAGGCAGGAAACGTTCCAGCCTTGGCCGCGCCGCGAGGATTTTTTCATAAAGAATTTCCTCCAGTGTGCCGCGTGTTTCATCGGCATGCGCGATGCCGCAGCTAATCAGCGCCCCTCCCTCGCCGGGGAGTGCTTCTGCCAGTGCAGTGGCCTGGTCAGGTTCACTCTGCTCCATCAAGGCAAGCACATTTTGTACATTTTCCGGAGAGGGTGTTTTGAAGCGTGTGACTTCGATCATTTTGAAAGTACCCAGTAGTATGCAGATGCCACCCAATCCCAAAATGACACCACCCACACTGCCGCCCTTGGCAAGATGTTGCAAGATTGTATCATCGCTTTCAACCATCTTGAGCGCTTTCCCAAGGGTAGCGTCGACCGGGATGGTGCCCGCCTTGTTTGCAATGAAGCGGCGAATGCCGACGCTAGCGGATTCACCAAGAATCGCGATAGCCGGCTGAGCGGCATTGAGCTTGTTGAAGGTAACGCCGGCGAGTTCCGACTGGTCGGATGCGAAATAGACTGTCGGACCAAAGGCGGCGTAAGTGCCGTGTTCAATATAACCGTTTGGGGCCAGCGCTTGGCCTTTGAAGGTGTAGCCACCAGTCAGTTGATCCACTCGATCCAGTGCGACGGTAATGAGTTCGAGTTGTTGCTGGAAGCGATCCGCCTGACTCATGTCAGCATCGTCGAGTGCCAGCCGCGCTGCTTCTGCAACTTTAGCATAGAGTGGTGTTTCACTATAATGGATGCGCGTCTCAAATGAACGCACGAACTCGTCGAGTAGGCCAGCAGCATACTCATTCTGAGCGTTGATTGCATCGACTTGTTCGCGTAGTCGATTCAGTCCAAGGTCATGACTGTCACGTAATCGACGTAGCTGTTGCAACTCTGCAGTTTTTTGTCGCAAGGCATCTTCGAGTGCGTTGACTTCACGCATGAGTGGAATTTTATCCGCTACGATGGATTCACGGGTTTGCGCCAATTCGGTGAGGGCACATTCGAGCTGCCGGCGTGCCTGTTCACTTGCGGATTGGAAGCTTGTTCGTGCCTGTGCTGCGCTAAGCGCAAGTGTCAGCGCTGCTACGATCAGGGTACAGAGTGTTTTGGCTGTAACATGCATGGTATTGCAGAAAAAGGGACTCAGTCGATGCGGGCCGGAAGGTCGACAAATTCTATGTCTGGGCTGCCCTCATAGACCTTGAGTAGGTTCTGAATAGCCGGTCCAGCGCCATCCATTTCGAGCCATTCCCAGCCATTTTCACCGGGAAACCCGATGCCTGCATACATGCCACCTGCATCGACGTAGTAAGCCATCGCCAAGCCCCAGTAGAGCGTGCGGACTTCAACCACTTTGCCCGCTTCGAGTGCGCGCGATTCGCTGCTCATGGTAATGGTCGCGTTGAATTTATCCGCTTGACTGAGGATGCCGACGATATTGTGCACACGTTCACCAAGTGAACGTTCGGTGGCGGCCGGATCTTCCGGTAAACGGCGAATGAGTGGTTGGATCGTGTTTATCAGAGGCTCTGGAAACATCGTGAGTATTTGTTTGATTTGAATTTCCAACGCGCCGATGCGGGCTTCAACCACGGCCGCTGCGGTGCGGAGAGCTTCTTTTTCGGCGGCCAGCAGGGTGCGTGCTTGATCCGCTGCAGTGGCGGAGGTTTTGAGTGCTTGCATGCGTTCGTCGACGCGGTGGAGTTCATCCGTTAACAATGATTGTGTATCCTTAAGAATCGATTGTTCGAGTCGCCAGTCACTTTTTTCTTTGCAGGTGATCCGTCGCGTTTCCACCCATTGATCCAGTACTTGGCGAGTGTCGTGTATCGCGTCGACCGCTGGCAGCGATGTGGCTGCCAGGGAAATTCCAAGTGCGATGAACAGTGGGCGTGAGGGCTTCATAATTTTGCATGAAATAGCAACATATACACAAAGACTTTCAGCATGAGAGCCCGGTAACGTTATTCTGCTTTGTTGGATGTGTCATTGGTGTGAGGTTTAGGCAATTCCGATCCACTCAGTGATCGGAACTGCGCACTCAGGGTGTTCCATTTGTTTGCACAGAACGAATGAATCAGCTTACCAGCGATAGTTTGCGCTTAGGCCGAATTGCTGCGGATCAGCTGGGTTTTCGAAGCGTGTTTCGCCTTGACCATCGAAATTGTCAAAGTAAAACACGCGTTTTTCATATTTTTCGTCAAACAGATTTTTGCCCCACAAGGTAAAGGTCCAATTGTGATATTGGTAGCCAATCGATCCGTTGAAGCTGAGAAATGACGTGCGTACCCGCTCACTGCGATTGTTTTGGTCGTTCGATTCGTAGTACTCATCGCTGCCACGGGCCTCCAGGTGCGCAAAAAAACCGTTGGCGGCCCGATAGCTGAGCTGTGCATTGAAGGTGTAGGCGGGCGCGTTGGCCAAGTCGTCGTTGTCATCATCCTGTGTCTCGAGCAAGCCAAGACCTGCGCTGACGGTCCAATGGGTTGAAATAAACCAGGTGGCTTCGGCTTCCAGGCCGTAGTGCTCGGCTCTGTCGCCATTGTCGGTGAAGTAACGGAAAAATCCGCCGGAACCTTCTGAATCGCGCAGTTGTGGGTCGTCGCGGTAGAGGTAAAAGGCGGTGACTTGCGAGATCAGGGTGGCATCGAACCATTCGCTGTGTAGACCGATTTCGAAGTTGTAGAGTGTTTCCTCATCGTAAGTGAGCGGATCACCTGCCAGGCGGAAGACCCCGCCGTTGGCACCTGCGGCTTTGTAGCCGCGGGCAATGCTGGTAAATAGCATCTGCTCGGTACTCAGATCGTGTTCGAGGGTAAGCTTGCCGCCCCATAGCGAGGAGGATGTGTCGCTATCTTCATCGGACAGGATGCCATCATACCAAAGGCCGCTATCTTCAACATTTTTGGTGTTTATATCGACTTCATGATATTCGTAGCGGAGTCCAATGATCAGTCGTGTTTCGCTGGAGAAATCGTGAGCGATCTGCCCAAAAATCGAATAACTGCCAGTTTCATATTCGTAGTCTGCATCTGCAGTGCCTCCATAATCTTTATACTGAACTGTAGTATCCTCCTCCAGATAATTGAAATAAGTGCCCACGGTCCAACGATCGATCCAGCCCAGCGCGTCGGATTGTTCGATCGAGTCGAAGCGAAATTCCTGTCCAAATGAGTTATGCTCGCGCTCGTTTTCAATGAAGCCGGCGTAGGTACCGGGTGGTGTCGTTTCATAGTCGCCACTCGTCCAGTCTGAATCGTAACTGTAGGTTGAATCCGTCGTGCTGTAGCTGGTGAGGGTGGTCAGCTCTACATCGGCCAGGCCGGTCCAGGTGCCGCGGATTGCGCCGGCGAGTGTTTCCTGGGTGTCACGACCGGGCTGGTCGCTGTACACGTCAAAGCGGGTATTGTTGAGTGACCACTCGTCGTAGCCGTTGTCGGCATCCGCATACAAGAGGGTGCCGTCCCACTGCCAGTCAGCATTGGCACGCCAGCGCAGTTTGAGGCGAGAGGTCAATTCATCGCGCTCATTGGTATCATCGGTGTCCAGATGCTTGTTGTGGCGGAAACCGTCCTGATTGAGCTGATGCACCGCGAGGCGAAAGGTGAGTGCCTCCGGATCATGTGCGATAATCGGGCCGCCCACGGCGAGGCCGCCGGCCACGAGGCTGTCTTCACCAAAGGTGCCTTCGACATGTCCGGTCCAATACGGGGTGGGATCATGGGTGACGATTTTGATCACACCACCGGCGGCATTGGCACCAAAAGCACCGGCTTGCGGGCCACGCAGTACTTCGACTTGTTGGACGTCGAACAGATTGGCAACGGTGCCAAGCCCGGTGAGGTCGAGATCGTCGATCAGAAAGCGCACCGCCGAGTCCGGCGTTTCGCCTTCGAATTGTGAGTTTTCTCCGATGCCGCGGATTTGAATGAAGCGGGGCCGCGAGCTACCGCCGGTCCAGGTGATATTCGGGATCGCCTGCACGATGTCCTCAAAATGTTGTACGCCATTGATTTCAAGCCGGGCTGAATCGATTACGCTGACACTGGCGCTGGTGGTTTGCAAATCCGACTGCCAAAGCTCCGCAGTGACGACTGTAGGTGCGAGTGCCGATGCGTCCGGTGCAGTGTCGGCGGCAGTCTCGGCGGTGGATTGCGCGTGCAGGCCCACGGTGAGGGCGGCGCAAGCGAGTATTGACAAGATATGTTTCATTTGGATCTCAATTTTGTATGTGGGTCGAGATCCGGCCGCTGGCGCGAGAAGGTGGGTTTGTTCCATCACTGGAGTGAACCGTTCCTTTTCCTACGCCGGTATGAACCGGATCAGGTTCGAAGGGATCATTTCTGTGCTAATTGCAAGGAAGTGTCTCAGACCCATACCAGGTCGCCCCTAAGGAAGAAAGTATTTGGGTAGGACTTTCGTGACCTTGTCAATTCCGAAACAATCGAAGCTGTACGCCCATCAGAAAATAACATAGCCCAGCAGGGCCAATACCAGAATTAGGAGCACGACGGACAAGCTGAGCCGCTCTTGTTGAGTCAAACGCATGTGCTCAATACAATTTATTTACAAACCGATAACAAGGATTGAATGAGGGCACAAGTATGATTTTATGGTGTACCATGAAATTAACTGGTGCAATTATCCTTATGTCTGGTGTCATGCTGCTGGCTGGCTGTGCCACATTTGAATCGAGCCGTACTTCAGGCACATTTGTGCGATCAACGGATTTTTCGGCACTGGATACGTTTTCCTACAGACATACCTTGATCACCGGCACAGCGTCGCGCAATTCTCAGGAAGGCGTGCTCAAGGACTTATCGCAACAGGTGCTGACTGAGGAATTGCATGCACGCGGCTTTGAGACGCTTGAATCTGGCGAGGACTTTTATGTGGTGGTGAAGTGGCGCAAAGAACTGAGTGCATATGCTAGCATGTTTGATCCGATAGATGGTCCAACTGCAACAATGGCACGACGTGCCTCTGCGCCATCGACTGCCGCAGTTCGGTTTACGTTGATCGTGGAACTGTATGCGAGCGCGGGTGATGTGCTATTCTGGCGTGCCGAGCTACCCAATATTTTCGAGGCGATTCAGTTTTCCGAGGCACGCGTCTCACAGTCACTGCGTCGGGCGATTCAACCATTTCCAGAACGGATTGAGAAAGATCCGAATCTGCCAAATATCAATTTGGGCGGATTTAGGGTGAACTGAGAAAAGAGCGAATTGCGGCAGCGCTTGCGTGCGGGGCTTCCAGGTGTGGCATGTGCCCGACATTTGGAATGCAGGCTCCCTGTGCCTGTGGCAGTTGCTGCAACATAACTTTGGCGATGCGACAGTATTTGCGGTCTTGGCTGCCGGTGATCAATAAAGTCGGACAGCTAAGTGCGTGCAATTTAGGCCACAAGTTGGGACAGACGGCCGGGCCGAATTGTGCTAAGCTGGTGGCCAGTCCCGACGCGGTATGTTGGGCGCGGTTGCGCTGCATGGCCAGTTGCCAGTCCGCACGTATACGCTGCTGACTTTGGATTATCGGTGTTTGCTGCCACTGCTGCAAAAACGCGGCCACCCCGCCACGGACAAGTTGCCGCGCGAGCGCCTGATCACTGGCCGCACGCATCATCCGAGTGGCGGCATCGTCAATGCCGGGACTGGCACTGATCAGGATCAATCCATCCCAGTGTGTGGGATGATCGAGCGCATGCAGCAGGGCCGCCCGCGCACCCATCGAGTAAGCCATCAAGACGCGTGGCCTGGACAAGTGTATCTGATCGATGCATTCAATCATTGCTGCCGGGCTGCAATCAAGGTGCGGCTCCGGCCCGTGCCCAGGCAGATCCGGGTAACTCCATGTATACTCCGAACCGCACAGTGGAGCGAACGGAGCAAAGTCCGCACCACATCCGGTAAATCCATGCAAGGCAAGAATCTGGATGGAGTTATTCAGTCGTTTGAATACTAATGATCACTTGATCTTCAAGTGGGCGATCCCCAGCTCCTTTTGCGACGCCTTCAAGGGCATCTACCACATCCATGCCATTGACGACTTCACCGAAGATAGTGTGGCGCATATTGAGCCAGGGCGTCGCGACTGTGGTGATAAAGAACTGACTCCCATTGGTGCCCGGCCCGGCATTGGCCATGGCCAGAAGGCCGGGACGATCAAATGTGTGGGAGCTGACGCATTCATCCTCAAATGGCGCACCCCAGATCGACTCACCGCCGCGACCGGTACCGGTCGGATCACCCCCTTGAATCATAAACTCTTCAATGATACGGTGAAAGATAATGCCGTTGTAATAGCCGTTTTGGGCATGTGTGCGAAAATTCTCGCAAGCTTTTGGGGCGATGTCGTCGAACAGCTGCAATTCAATACGGCCCTGTGTGGTTTCGATGATTAGATTGTTTGACATAATATCTGGATGTTTAAGCGTGGTAGGCGAACAATCGACTAGGTTGGCTAGGGTTGGCGTAAGTGCAACTGAAAATTTACACGGACGCTTCCTGTGTGAAGCAATTGACCGGAATCTGGCGGGTTCCGTTGTAATATTGACATTTTCAGCATTTCCGGCTTATTAAAATTTTTTATGAATCCTATTCGCTGGAAATTGCATTGGCAGATCGCGTTCTCGCTCATACTGTCAGTCCTCTTTGGATCTTTTCTAATGCCGGAGATGGGGGGCTCATTCAGTAATTCGATAAATAGTTTTTCTCGGTTTGTCGGCACGCTTTTCCTGAATGCACTAAAGATGCTAATCGTGCCGCTGATCGTCGCTTCAATTATTTCTGGAGTGATGCATCTTGGCGCGGAAAGAGGTGTTGGACGGATTGGTTTCAAGACCCTTCTTTATTACACTTTTAGCGGACTGGCTGCCGTGACTATTGGCATGGTTTTGGTCAATCTCATCCGCCCTGGGATAATCGATGCTGAAACAGCTACGGCGATGCTGGGCCGTGGCAGCGAAACGGCGGTGAGTGAGGGCCTCATGGACAAGGTAGAAGGTCGTCGTGCCAGTGATTTAACGGACATTTTCCTGCGTATGTTTCCGTCCAACATCGTCGATGCCGCCACCAATAATGGACAATTACTGGGGGTAATCACTTTTTCACTATTGTTTGGCGCATTCATTGGAAAACTTCCCGCAGATCGACGCAAGACTCAGCAGGATTTCTGGGAAAGCGCACAGGAAGTGATGCTCAAATTGACGGACTTTATTATTCGCTTTGCACCGATTGGTGTTTTTGGATTAGTGACACCTGTCATCTATGCAGCGCCGATTGGAGAACTGATTGGCGCGATTTTAATGTTTTCCCTCACAGTGTTACTGGCGCTTACAATGCACTTTATCCTCAGTCTTGGGGTTGCCCTGAGGCTTTTTGGCAAAATCAATCCAATCAAACATTATCAGGAAATGGCTCCGGTGCTACTCACCGCATTCTCAACAGCTAGTTCATCGGCTACTCTACCACTTACAATCGATACGGTTGAAGAACGTGCCCAAGTCTCAAAGAAAACCTGCTCCTTCACGCTTCCGCTTGGCGCGACTGTCAATATGGACGGCACTGCGCTTTACGAATGTATCGTCGTTCTTTTCATTGCGCAGCTATATGCCTCGACCGGCGCAATTACGCTCGGCATAAGTCAGCAATTGCTGGTTGTTTTCCTGGCATTGACCACCAGTATAGGTGTGGCGGGTATTCCCGCGGCAAGTCTGGTTGCAATCGCCATTATTTTGCCTGCGGTTGGATTGCCGGTTGAAGCCATTGGTGTTGTTTGGATAGTGGACCGCATTCTCGACATGTGCCGCACTTCGGTAAATGTCTTTAGTGACACAGTCGGCGCTGTTGTGATCGCTCGCAGTGAAGGCGAACAGCCGTATGCAGTATCAAGCCTTGAACCTCGAATGCCGGTAAGACCTGAATAACAACTTATATCCCTGCCGCATAAGAGGAGCGCCACAAGGGGAGTCGTAAAAAGATGACCTGTCCTCTGCACCAGGTCATCCAATTTACGGTTTGACAAAGCGCTTGATGCAGCGCCGTATGGGATCGTGATCCACTGCGCAGCTCCATCCCTTAAAGTCGATCCCACCAGCTTACCTGACGGGCGCGGGCATTTCGGTGCCTACGGTGGCATGTATGTGCCTGAGACCTTGATGACGCCCTTGTTTGAATTGACCGCAGCGTACGAGGCGGCCCGCCAAGATCCTGAATTTCAGCAAGAGCTTGCGCTTCAATTACGTGAGTTTGCCGGTCGTCCGACCAATCTATATTTTGCTGAGCGCCTGACGGAGCACTGTGGCGGGGCAAAAATCTACTTGAAGCGTGAAGATCTGTTGCACACTGGCGCGCACAAAATTAACAATGCGCTGGGCCAAGCGCTCCTCGCCCGACGGATGGGCAAGCGGCGCGTTATTGCCGAGACGGGTGCGGGTCAACATGGGATCGCTACCGCTGCGATATGTGCCAAAATGGGATTTGAGTGCGTGATCTATATGGGTGCGGAGGATATGCGCCGTCAGGCACTCAATGTGTATCGTATGCGCTTATGTGGTGCCGAAGTGCGCGCGGTGACTGCCGGTCAGCGCACCCTCAAGGAAGCGGTCAACGAGGCGATGCGTGATTGTGTCACCAATGTCCGCAGCACGCATTATATTAT